>CAKRHR010000013.1 GCA_934339005.1 uncultured Catenibacillus sp.
TATAAAACAAGCGGGTATCAATTTGATACCCGCTAATGTTTCATTTGGTTATACCCAAAATTCAGAAAGAACCAAATTTTTTAAATCCTTCCATGCTCTTTTTTATACTGTCAATCTGTGTTGGCATTCGTGTTGCATCCTGTTCCAGAATAATATATTTTGCATCTGTATACTCATTTGCTGCATCAATGATTGACTGAATTGGCATAATGCCTGTACCAATTTCTGTAAATGATGTCTGGCGGCGTCTTCTGTATTCAGCTTCTGCCTCGTCTTTTGAAATAATACTCTTGCCACCGTTTTTAGCATAACTGCTGTTACCATTCATACCAACGATTTCACCCGGTTTCATTTCACGGTCTTCTGGTGTCAGACCAATCAGATTGATTTCCTGAAGGCTATCCCATGCGAAGTCTTTTTGATGAATCAATTTAATACGTTTACCAAACTTCTTTATCATCTCTACAGGATTTTTTGCGCCGCGCATCGTCCAGAAAGTATCTAATTCAAAAGAAAGATAGTCCGGATCTGTATTGTCATACAGATGTTCCATAATTGTTTTTCCATTGAATGTTCGATATTCAAATTCATGATTGTGATAAATAAAAGTCAGACCTTCTTCATGTAATTTTTTTCCAATTGCATTAAACTGCTCACATTGTTGCATCAGATCATCATACGTTGAAAACTGCCCCATCGGGTTGACAATATTGTGATTACCTACAATGTGGTTGTACTCAGCCACTTTATCAAGATCAGCCTTTTCCAGAGGGAAAATATGTGTGCTGATGACTTTCGTACCAAATTGGTCTAACGTTTCTTTAAGCTGCCCGGCTGGAATGCCAAAGCCACAACCAGGATCATTAATTGCATTATGGTTACATGTCTCAATATATTTATATCCAAGTTCACCCACTTTTTTTACTGTGTCAATAGCATCTTTTGCCATCTCATCACGCACTGAATAAAGAATCAAACCTACCTTCAACATATCACATTACCCCTTCCTTTTGCATTAATGTTTCATATACTTTAAATTTTAATTTTTGATGATGTCCCAGAAGTCTTTCAAGTACTGGCATCATTTTGATATTATTATAAATTATACATAAACATCATGTCTATGGAAGTGGTTGTTCTATATTACGCATATCTTTACATTCTATAGTTTTTTCTAAAGCTCGTCGGACTCAATCCTGTCTCTTTTTTAAATAATTTATTAAATGTACGAATATCATGAAAGCCACACTCTGAGCATATCTCTGTAATTGAAAAACCCTCTGTACGCAAAAGCCATTTTGCCTTATCCAGACGAAGATTTTTAATATAATCCTGATATGTGATATTCATGTATTTTTTAAAATAACGTGACAGATATGTCGGGTTAAATCCAACTTCTTTAGCACATGCTTCAAGTGACAATTCTTCACAGTAATTAAGTGCAATGTAAGACAATATTGCCTTTAATTTTGCCATTTGCCGATTGATTGTCCCTGTCTGAGTTTTCTTTGGCAATCTGCGTTTGGCAAGTACAAGGAATCGATCCATCTGAGTCTTTATAGAAAGCTGCCAGAGTTCCTTCCTTGACGTGTATTCTTCATAGATATTCTCAATGATTTCATTCATCTCATCCCGTATATCTTTTTCCCAGTGACTGCTGTCACCGTCAATATGTTCAAGAATCATGTCCACATCCAGAAAAATTCTGTTTTTACCGTCCCAGATGCCCAAAAGTCCAGGTTCAATCAACATAGCAATGCGCATACGGTCATCTGAGCCACCAGCAATACTATGATTTATAAACGGTGGAATCACCCATATATCACCTGCAAAAAGTGTCAGTTCTTCATTCTCAATTGTAATCTTTTGTGTACCCTGACATACTTTAATTACTTCAAGTTCACTGTGACAGTGATTCATAAATGTTTCTTCATGCATTATGGCACATTTACATGTAAAAGCCCCACGAAGCATTTCGTTTGTGTATTTCACGAAAATCTCCTGCCTTTACTGATTTTCAATTTTAATCTTCTCAATTGATTTATTTTCATTATACGTTTTTTATTTTTTATGTCCACTTTTTTATTGAAGTATGAAGTAATCAATTGCAAAATTAAATTTCACCCTCCTATGGAATAATACAAGTGTCAAAAGTAATTTTTGTCACTTATTGCCGCCAAACAATAAAAATACTGCAGCCATGATGCATTATTCAACCATAGCTGCAGTACTTTATAAAAATTTTATGGTAGGAAACAATATTAAATAATTACTGTGCCAGATATGCATCTAACTGTGACTGGATTTCATCCAGATACTCCTGCAAACCTGCTGTATAAAGTTTATCAATATATGCCTGATAGCTTTCATCATCGCCAAGTCCGCAGGCAATTGTAGCATTGTATTCACCGTATACATTCTGAAGCTGTGTATCAATCGTTGATACCTTGCTTAAATCCACAGAAAATCCATATAATGGAGAATAATTCCAACTTGAAGTATCAATATTTTTATTATCTATACCAATTTCTGCTTCTGCCTCTGTCAGAGGTAATAAGAACTGATTACCGAAAATTCCCTGTGTATTAGGTTTATATGCTGCATTTTCTGAAAATTCTATATTTCCGTCCGAATTTAATGTGTAATCACTGCCTTCAATACCATAAGACACTAATGTTTTTACTTCTTCATCCGTATAGCATAAATTTAATAATTTCGCTGCGGCTTCCGGCTCAGTAGCACTTACAGGGATTGCCATTGTCAAAATTGTAGCTACACCTGTCGTAATACATCCATCTGTTAATTTCACTTTTGTAAGTGGTTCTCCTGCACCGGCATCTGTTGCATTAACACGTGATGGACTGCCTCCAAGGAAAAATGAGAATACCGATTTATCTGAAGTTGGATCATCTTCTCTGATTGGTGCATCCTTATCAATATATCCTGCTGCATACCATTCATTTAATCGTTTGATTGTATCTTTATATTCGTCTGTTTCAAACAAAGATACAACTTTTGTTGCATCCGTTTCAACCATGACTGCTGCCATATTTGTACCTAGTGAGTCATATGTATGTCCATTAAGAAGTACCCCCGCAGAACCAATTAAATTTTGACCTGCTGTTGCCAGGCACTTAAGATCTGGTCTTGCTTCATGTACCTTTTTAAAAACCTCTGTAATATCATCCGCATCTTTAATGCTGTCCGGATCAATGCCCACTTCATCAAGGACAGATGTCCTGCATTCCCAATACAAATCATTTCTCTGGTCATTATAAATCGGAATTGCATAGGTTGTACCATTCAACTGTGTTGCTTTTAAGTATTCTGCCGGTACAGTTTCAAGCAATTCCGGTGCATATTCTGCAAGCAAATCATCTAATGGCATTAACTGATTTTTTGAAACCATCTGTGCATATGAACCTGCTGCTGCAGGGAATGTTGTAATCAAATCAATTTTTGTACCTGCACCGACTTCCATCGCCATCTGAGTCAGATATGTGCCCATTTCAAGCACTTCCAGATCTACTTTGACATTGATTTTCTTTAATGTAATCTCATTTAATTTTTCTTCGACAGCATCTATCCCTTCCGGTGTTGCAGTGCCACCTGCATTCCACATATACCATGTAACTTCTGCAGGGTCTTCTTCCCATTCACCATCAGTGCCATCTTCTGCATTTGTGTCATCTGCAGTATCGTTTGCCTGAGTATCATTTGCCGCATCCTGATTACCTTTGCCGTTTTCAGAATTGCCGCAGGCTGCCATGGACACCGCCATTGTCCCCGCCATCAATAAAGCAATAATTCTTTTTGTTTTCATACAAAATCCTCCTCTTTTTTGCATAAAATAATCTTATATTTATCATAAAATAATTTTTTCAGTGTTATTCTTTCACAGCGCCAAGTGCAATACCTTTGACAAAATATTTCTGGAAGAATGGGTATAATGCCAGAATCGGAATAACACCGATCACTGCCATCGCCATTCGTATACTTGTACTTGGCAGACTTTCTGTCACCGTTGCTGCCGAACCCATAGACTGCAAGGCCTTTGCATTACTCAGGATATTATTTAATAACTGCTGCAAACTGAATAATCTGGAGTCTGAAATATAGTACAGACCATTTGTCCAGTCATTCCAGTAACCAAGGGCTGCCATCAGACCGACCGTTGCCATAATCGGTGTTGTCAATGGCATAATCACCTTGAAGAATGTATACCATTCTCCTGCGCCATCAATCTTTGCCGCTTCAATCAATGCCGGATGAATCGTTGTCTGCATATTACTCTTGACAAGCATAATCTGGAAACCATTCATCAAAAGTGTTGGTATCAACAAAGCAAAAAATGAATTTTTCAAATGGAAAATCTGCGTCCACATAATATATGAAGGTACAAGACCACCATTAAAAAGCATTGTAAAGAACACATAAAATGTCATCACTTTACGATGATTATAATCTTTTCTGGACAACACATAGCCTACCAAAGACGTCATAAACAAATTAACTATCGTACCAATCAGTGTCACAAGGATTGTAATACCATATGACCTTAAGATCTGACTCAGATTGGATTTAAATAAATACGTATATGCATAGACACTCCACTGTTTTGGGAAGAAGGAATATCCATTTTGAAGCAGCGTCTGTTCATCCGTAAATGAAGCCACTACCAAAAGTATGAATGGTAAAATCGCGCATAATGACACAATAATCAAAACGATATGTGCAATCACCTGAAAAATCTTCTCGCCTCTGCCTTTTACACCTGATTCCATACTTCCACCTCCTAAAACATTGCGTTCTCGCTGTCAATTTTTCGTATAATCCAGTTTGCAAGAAGAACAACAACAAAACCAACAACAGACTGATACAGACCGGCTGCAGATGACATTGACAAACTGTTTTGCTGTAAAAGTGCTCTATATACAAAAGTATCAATCGTTTGTGTTGTCGAATACAACGCACCTGAATTCATTGGTACCTGAAAGAATAAACCAAAGTCAGAGAAGAATATTCTTCCAACCTGCATCGTAAATAATGTAATAATCGTCGGTTTTAATAAAGGCATTGTAATTCTGAAAATTCTCTGTCTTCTTGTCGCACCATCCACGTAAGCCGCCTCATATAAACTTCTGTCAATACCAAGGATAGCCGCCAGATACATAATGGCTGAATAGCCAAGGCCTTTCCATATATTTACAAATACTAGGATAAATGGCCAGTATCCGGGAGAATTGTAGAAGTTGATTGTTTTTCCTGCAGACTCTAAGGCTTTAGTCACAAGACCTGCTTCATTACTTAAAAATGCAAACACAATATATGCAACAATGATAATTGAAATCAACTGTGGCAAAAGTACCGCTGTCTGATAAAACTTCTTCAGCTTTTTACTGATAATTTCACTTAAAAACAGACCTACCAGAATTCCCATTGCATTGCCAAGGATAATAAATGCCACATTATACAAAATCGTATTTCGTGTCATTACCCATGCATCCGACGTTGAAAACAGATATGCAAAGTTCTTTAATCCAACCCAGGGGCTTTTTATAAATCCCACAGAATAGTCAATATTCTTAAATGCAAGATATAGCCCCGCCATTGGGCAGTAGTTATTGATAAACAAATATAATGCGCCCGGCAAAATCATAATATCCAGCATAGATAATATTTTATTTAAATAAAGAAGCCATATCACCCTAACCAATATCAAAATAGTTATAAATGCGCTAATCCATGCACCATAAGATACACCTACTTTTTTAGATTCTGACAATGTACTTTCTATACCTGATGCAAATAATACATGCAAAATCAACTGCACAAAAGCAATCATACCAATCGCAATACCGCTCAAGCGTATTTTTTTCATTTTCGGAAGTAATATAGCTGCAATAATACTAAGTACAGAAAGTATAGCGATAGCTATCATTGTCATCTGTGGTGCAACTTCTACCGTCCTGTTTTGTATCATTGTGCCTGATATAAACTCCATACCACTGATTGTAAATTCCGTTTTTTTATAACGATAATGTGCAAACGGCATGATAAACATTAACAAAGAAATTGCATTGAATAAAATGATATCCAGCCATATTGTTTGTCCATTTTTTAACTGCTGCCAAAAGGTCTTTTCTTTGATTGCTTTCATAATACATCCCCTTTTCAACGGAATTTTCATCAATCATATTTAAATTCTAATGACTTAATACGCACGATGCCTTCATCGACATGCAAATTGATAGTGACTTTTTCATCCGGTTTAATTGTCATAACTGCTGACTTTTCACCTGCAGATTCATTTTCTAATACACAGCAGCCTACAAGATTACCGTTTTCATAAACAGTCATTTTGCCCTTCTGCTGTACCATATATGTTATCTTGAGCTGACACTCACGCATAACCTGATAAACTGTGTAATTTGCATATTCATCCTTGCCAAGTTCAAGTACCAGTGCGTCTAACGGGTCTGCCATTGGCTGCTCACATTCATAAATGCGAAATTCAGGAAATGGAATTTCATCATCAGATTTATTCCAGACAAGTTTTGTCTTATCTTCCATTCTGAAATTCAGATAATTGCCAAGTTGCCATCTGCCCTGATAACGACTGCCGTCTTCATTAAAACTGTCATAACCTGCACCCGGCAGTGTAATATCCGGCTGTTTCTTAGTGATGCGTGCATGCTCTTTATTATGAACACAATTTTTATACTTCATGTTTTCAAGCATTTCATCAAAAATCTTCATGGCACGTTCATAGGATGGTTTTGGACCGCCTTTACAATAACTGCGAATGACTTCCCAGTCTTTTGGTAAGTAATAACCAACACAGTTTGTTTCACCCGGCACCTCCATGGCTGTTTTCCAGCACCATAACGAGTAACCAATACCATAATTTTGACAAATGTCAAAAAATACTGCATTATGTACCGGTAGTGAACCACATTCACCAAGCCAAAGCGGAATCTGATACTCATGACATTTAGTAAGATATGGATACAGTTCTTTAACTTCAGGAGATGCACCATAAATATGAGCTTCCATACACCAGTTATGTCCTTCCGGGTCAAAATCATGGTCGAAAATCTGATTACCTCTGGCAAAGTTTGAACCTTCGAGAATAATCATATGTTTTTTATCAATTTTACGGATTCTTGCAATACATTCATCATAAAATTTGGATAATAATGGAATAGCGCACCATTCTTCTGGCAAACTTACTGGTTCATTAAGCAAATCATATCCGGCAACAATCCAACGCTCACCATATCGTCTGGCAATTTCCTCCCACAAAATAATGGCACGTTCCCAACTCTCATCATCATAAAAAAGCTGTGGAAAATTATTGCTGAGTGAATCACCGCAGCAGCCACATGCGCCACCAGGTGCAGCATGCATGTCTAAAACGGCATAAACACTGTATTTTTCACACCAATCCAGTACTTTTCTTAATCGTTCAAATTCTTCTTCGTTGAAATGAATACCTGGTTCTTCGTAGAGTAATGCATTTGCATTCAATACAAGTCGAACTGTATTAAATCCAACCTCACGCATTGCCTTAATATCGTCTTCACCAAGATGATTTTCTTCCCAGCGTTTCCAGAAACCTTTAAGATACTCTGAACCACAAAGTTCATAAATCACCTGACTTACTGTACGACGTCTGTCCCATCTCTGCGGTGTCCCCTGAAAGAGTACCTGCAAAGGTCGCTGTGGTGCACCTATCATAAATCCTTCTGGGTTCATCCAGTTTCCGGCACCATAACCATTCATAACAACCTGCTCGCCATCACCGTTTACAACCCGCATGCCATCAGCACGTAAAAAACCTTTTACTCTTGAATTATCCGTTGATAAACTCATTTACTTTTCCCTCCCGATTCATTTTGTAATATAAATATATCTATTTTCTGGCAGCTTGACATTTCAATTTATGTTCAAAATTACCTTGTTTTCTTCATTTTATTATTTTATATCGTGCAAACTTACATATTTTATATATATTTATATCATTTTTTTGACATCTGCTATTTTGATGTTTCACTGTATCAAAAAAGACATATACCTTCGTTTGATATATGTCCTTTTCTGCTTTATCTTATTTATTTTTTGTAAATTTTAATCAGGCCAATTTCATTTGGCGGCATCACTTGTTTAAATATTAATGTATGATTTTCAACATGTATTGTTTTTCTTCTGATTGCCGGCTGTGCTATATCTTTCAGATATAATGCATCTTCTGTATCAATCATCTGATCTTTACCAAAACGAATCCATTCATTAATTAAACTTCCGTGATTCTTATTCAGGCAATATTTTTTGATATTGTATACACCATTTTCAATGTCATTTAATTTGTATACCATTTCCAGATATTTTTTATCCTCAAATATATCCTCAAGTTCATCTTCACTGATGGCTTCCTCTGATTTATAAAAATATTTGTATTTTAATTGCTTTACATTGTAGTAAAGAATTGTATAACTTCCATAAGCATCCGTTGTAATTACACAATTTTTATCTTTATATATAAGATAATCACCCAATTGGTTATACAACATCAATGCGTAATAGGACGGTTTCTTTGCACCACTGGCATTAATAATGCCACGGCCTCCGAACAAATATCCGCTTGTATCCGAATAAATTTCCGAATAATCCACAAATGACCCATAAGCCGCATATTCTACCCTGACATCATCCAGCAGCATCACCTGCAGCATCATTGCCGCATTGCCACATGTTTCATTAAAATAATTACGCATCGACATGCTGATGCCCCATTCACCAATGCATAATGGGATTTCCTGCATATCGTACTTATTCATCCATATTCTGCAATTTTTGATTTTACTACTAAAATATTTTAATACATAAATTTCTCTGTTTCGTCCATTTTCTTTTATTTTTTCAAAATCACCATATGGATACAAATTTAATGATATAAAATCAGGTCGGGTATCTGACTTCTGCCATGCCTTCATAATTTGTGTAAAGGTGTATTCATCACCGTCTTCCACATTACTTATACCCCATCCGCCGATTCTGGCAGTTGGAATCACGGATTTAATTCTCTGACTTATTTTTGAAAACGCTTCTACATAATCTGTTTGAATCCCCATGACAGTTCTTGCAGATGCTTCGTACCAACAATCAAATATCCAGTCCGAAACATTTTTCATCCCATATCTTTGAAGTATATGCTTTAGAAAATCCTGTAATACAATCAGAAATTCATCTATCGTTTCAAAAAGGAAATGTTGTGGAATCGTGCTGATTCCACGCGGCTGTATACGGATATCCTTAACAACTGACTTTTCTTTGTTATCTATGTTGATAATCGGTATCAGATGCTGCTCTACGATAAAATCCAAAGCACTGTCAATAAATGCAAAATTATCAATATGCATGACATGTGGTCTGTACAGCATCATATGTTCCGAAAAAAGTCCGCTGATACGCACCATTTTCAGCCCGAGTTTCTTTTTACATTGTATGATTTCCGAGCAAATATCCTTATTTAGTAAATCCTCTGCAAAGCCCACATTAATAGCCTTATTCCATGCAAAATGATGCATACTGAAATTCTGGCAATTCACTTCAACCGATGTTTCTGTGAGTTTGCCTGCATATGACGTTTCTTTCAGACTACCTTTTTCATATTTTTTCAAATATCGATCAACCTGCTTATTTTCTTTTGAAGTTTCTTCTTTTTGATTTTCGAAGTTATGACGATATTGCTTCGGTGAAACACCATATTTATCTTTGAAAATTTTACAAAATGCAGACGCAGTGCTGAAGCCATGTACATTGGCAATCCATGTAATTGATTCATTTGTATAACAGATTTCCTGCAGTGCATAATGTAAGCGCACATGATTCAAATAATCGATAAAGTTGACATTCATCATTTTTTTGAAATATCTTGAAAATGATGACGGTGCTATATATAACAGTTCTGCCATCTCAGCCACAGAAACAGCTTTACCATGGTTTGCATCGATATACTGAAGTGCACGTTCAAGCTGCATATCATCTTGTCTGTCATCTTCTTTGATGTCTGATATAAGAAAATTAGAAATCAGAATGTCTAATATATGATAGATATAAGCCTTCTTCCTGAATGTATCATTATTGGCATCCACTGCACATTCACTCAACAGATATTCCATCTGATTGCCCAGTTCTTCATAAGCATAATTACCCCCAACTATGCTGTTGCAATGAAAGAAAACAAATTTTTTTGCAATATGTTCTCTGAGCATATTAAAGTTAAAATGGAGCTCGCAAACTGCTGTGTCCTCATCTGCCACAATCCACGCATGACGATGATTACTGTTCACAACTATGAAGTCGTCACTGTTTAGCACGTATTCTTGTTCCAATACATCCATTTTTATCTTACCGGACATCACATATAAAAGTTCAATATCCTGATGAAAATGTCCTGGTTCACTTTGATTGATTTTAAATTCAATATGATATTCCTGATTACCTGTCTGATTCATGCCAATGCCTCACACATCGTGATACCTTTTACCTGTATACCGTCTTTAATATTTTCGTAAAATACTGCTATTTTCATTGTGTAAACCTCCCCTGGTACTACATTACAAAAAATTTCTTTAATTCTGTTTTCCATTGATTGACCTGTTTTCAATGGGTGATTCAGGAATTTTGAATTTATCTGTATTATTGTTTCCATTATAACTTTTTTGAATTTAAGTGTCTATGCTTGCGTTAAACCTTTTTATGTCCATAAATATATATAATTTGACTTGGCAGGCAAATATTTGGTTTTGATTACATTCATTTTTTCTAAAATTTTAATGCAAATAAATGAGCATCCGGATTAATTTCAAAAAATATAATTTTAAACTTCAGTATGATTTTCCGGTAAAAACAAAAACACCGGATTGATGCACACGCTTTGCATGATTTACCAATCCGATGTTTTTTACTTTCAATGACTCACCACAAACTATGCAGCAACGAATGTGGCATTTATTTACGCTTCCAGCACAGCCGCCAGTACCCGCACGCAACCATCAACACCAAGTTTTGCACTGTCGAGGACGAGGTCATATTGTCTGAAGTCTTCCCACTGGCGTTCTGTGTTGACGTTGTAATAGTTGGCGCGTTTTTTGTCGTATTTTCTGCGCACGCCATCCACTTTATCTTCCGGGATGTTGTAGGTTTTAATCATACGTTCTTTTTTGACTGCTTCATCTGAGCAGTGAATAAATACATTAATGACACCTGACTGCTCTTTTAATGCTTCTGAAGCACAATGTCCGAGAAATATCGCAGACGTATTGGCAGCCAGACGTTTGATGACTGCCTGTTCCGCCACATAAATATGTCCGTCACCTGACAGCAGGTCTGATTTGCCTGCTGCCGCCTGTGACATCATGTAAATAGAGTAGAGAAAACTGTTGCTGACATTTTCTTCGTATTTTTCAATTTTTTCTATGGTTGTATTGCTTTCCTTCGCAACCTGCTGCAAAATTTCCTGTCCAAAGCATGGTACGCCGGTCTGCCCGGATAATTTTCTTGCAATTTCCGTACCGCCACTGCCATACTCACGCTCGATTGTGATATATTTGCATTTCATCTGATATGCCTTCTTTCTTAGAATACATTTTTCCGTTAAACTTCTCTTTTCACACTTAAATTTCTGCTTATCATCATAAGGTAAGTTTCAAAAGATATTTTGTCTGTAATTTTACGATGCCTGTTCAAACTGACTGTTATAAAGTTCAGCATAGAAGCCGCCCTTTGCCATCAGTTCATCATGATTACCACTTTCAATAATATCGCCATCTTTTAAGACAAGAATCAAATCCGCATTTTTAATCGTGGACAGTCGATGTGCGATAACAAATGATGTACGATTTTTCATCAATGCATCCATTGCTGTCTGAATTTGCTGTTCTGTACGTGTATCTACTGAAGATGTCGCTTCATCAAGAATCAGCATTGGTTTGTCTGCAATCATCGCTCTGGCAATAGTCAACTGCTGCTTCTGACCCTGTGATAAGTTCACCTGGTCATTTAAAATTGTATCGTAGCCGTGTGGCAATGTTTTGATAAAATGGTCAAGTCCAACGGCTTTACATGCCTTTTCAACTTTCTCATCTGATACATTTTCCGTGCAATAAACCAGATTTTCCCGAACGGTACCTTCAAACAGCCATGTATCCTGCAATACCATACAAAACTGTGAATGTACAGCTTCTCTTGTCATTTCACTTGTCGGAATGCCATCAATGCAGATTTTACCACTCTGAATTTCATGGAAACGCATGAGCAGGTTGACCATTGTGGATTTTCCGGCACCTGTCGGACCGACAATGGCAATTTTTTGTCCAGGTTTTGCTTCAGCAGAAAAATCATGAATAATCGTTCTATCAGAACCTTCATAACCGAATTTAACATGTTCAAACGTCACTTCACCTCTGACATGCTCAAGCTTATCGACTTTTCCATCTTCATTTTCCATTTCTTCTGCTTCAAGAAATTCAAAAACACGTTCTCCGGCGGCGGCTGCGGACTGCAATGTCTGAACAGCCTGTGCGATCTGTGACAACGGCTGTGTGAAATAGCGCACATACATCATAAATGCAACAATGACACCAAAGCTAATATTGCCATTTAATGTCAGTGCACCACCAACAACGCAGACAGCCACATAACCAAGATTACCGATAAAGTTCATGATCGGCATCATCAGTCCTGAAAGACACTGCGCTTTAAAACCACTTTCACGCAATTTATTATTCATTTCATCAAATGTTTTTTCTGCAGCTTCTTCACCGTTGTAAGCCCTGACAACGGTATGACCGGCATAAATTTCTTCAATATGACCGTTGATTTCGCCAAGATGCTTTTGCTGACGGCGGAAGTATTTCTGGCTTCGGCCCATGATTGCAAACATGATGATAAAGCCAATCAGGCTGGCACCAACGGCTGTCAGTGTCATAATGATATTTGTCTTAATCATCATCACAAGACTGCCAATAAACAAAATCAATGCAGAAATCAGGTTTCCAATGCTCTGGTTAAAGGACTGTCCAATCGTATCAACGTCATTTGTCACACGGGATAATACATCACCTGTTGTCGTGCGGTTATAATACCACATTGGCAGGCGGTTGATTTTGTATGAAATATCTGAACGCAATTGTTTGGATACACGCTGTGTAATCGTTGACATAATCCAGCCCTGAATCGCAGAAAGGATATAACTTATAACATACAGAGTTACAAGAAATAATCCGATATACATTACTTTTTCCATATCAATGGATGGTTTTACAAGGTTGTATACAGATTCAGGAAGTTCGTCAAACGCTTCAAGCATCGCGTCTGTATTCTCTGTATCCATGGAGGACATGATGTCAATCATAGCCTGCTGGTCTTCACCTGAAATCACAGTATTATCCAGTGTAATATCTGAATATAACGCCTGCGTTACAGAAACCGGAAGCTGTTCAAATATTGCCATCATATCATTTAATGACTCTGCATCATCTGAACTATTTACATTTTCCGAATTATCTTCAGCATCTTGTGCTGTACTCTTTTCCTGCTGCATCGCTACAAAAATCTGCATCGTTGTCATCTGATCTTCTACAGAAATCTCACTGCCGTTAATCTCTAATGCTTCAGGTACTTTTGTCGGATTATTTAAATTAGTGCCAATTTCTGTCATGACCGTTTCCATATTGGTCGATATATTTTCTGATATTGCCTGTGAAATTTCCTGCAATTTATCCGTATCCGGTGCAATACCTCCTGTAATGGTATCTGTCATCTCAGATAATTTATCCGGGCCTGCCAGCGTACAAATCGTGCCGACTGCAGCACAGATAATCGCAATAATTAATATCACACTGTATTTTTTACAATATCCAAGGAGTTTTTTCCATGTACCTACAAGGTCTTTGGCTTTTTCACCACCGCCCATACCTCTGCCCATCGGACCTCGCGGACGTTGCTGGCTGTGTTTTGCCTGACCGATTTCGTATTCTTTATTTTCATTTCCCATTATGCAAGTTCCTCCTTTGAAAGCTGTGAAAGCGCAATCTGTTGATAAACTTCGCAATTTTGCATTAATTCTTCATGTCTGCCCATGCCGGCAATCTGACCGTCCTCAAGCACGATAATTTTATCTGCATCACGGATTGTACCGATACGCTGTGCCACGATGATACGTGTTGTACCTTTGCATTCTTCATCCAGTGTTTTACGAAGGATTCTATCTGTTTTATAATCCAGTGCTGAAAATGAATCATCAAAAATCAAAATTTCCGGTTTTCTGGCAATCGCACGGGCAATCGACAGACGCTGCTTCTGTCCGCCTGAGAAATTTGAACCGCCCTGTGCCACATAAGCATCTTCTTTTTCTTCAAGACCGTTGACAAACTCGCTTGCCTGTGCAATATCAACAGCATCCCACACATCTTCTACAGAAGCTTTTGCCTGACCATTATCACCATAAGCCACATTGGAGCGAATTGTTCCTGTAAAAAGCGTTGCTTTCTGGGACACATAACCGATTTTGTTGCGCAGACTTTTCTGGTCATATTCGCGCACATTGACACCATCTACAAGGACTTCACCCTCTGTCGTGTCATAAAATCTTGGAATCAGATTAATAACTGTACTCTTGCCACAGCCTGTTGCACCGATGAGTGCCACGGTTTCACCCATTTTCGCTGTAAATGTAATATTTTTAAGGACACATTCTTCAGCATCCGGATAACTGAAGGATACATTTTTAAATTCAACTTCACCACAGACACCGGCTTTACCGTTACTTAATGTACCATCTTTAATAGAAGTTTCTGTATCAAGCACTTCGTTAATACGTTTTGCAGATACAGTTGCTCTTGGTAAAATCATAAAAATTGCCACAAGCATCATAAATGACATGACAACCTGAATGGCATACTGTGAAAATACCATCATATCTGAAAACAAATTGATTTTTCCTGAAATACCTGCCTGATTAATGAGCACGGCACCAATCCAGTAAATCGCCAGTGACAAGCCGCTCATAATTAACTGAATGCTCGGCATCATAAATGCCATAGAACGCTGTGTGAATAAGTTTGTGTCTGTTAAAACTTTGTTGGCTTTTTCAAATTTCTTTTCCTGGTAATCTTCTGCATTGTAAGCTCTCACAACAGAAAGGCCTGTCAGATTTTCTCTTGTCACACGGTTCAAATCATCTGTTAATGCCTGAATTTTTTTAAATTTCGGCATAACAAGTAACATACATACACCAACAACTGCAAATAAGACAAGCACGGCTACACCTGTGGATAATGTCCACTGCCACTGTTTATCTGCGATTTTACAAATCGCCCACACTGCCATAATTGGTGCTTTAACAAGCATCTGCAATCCAATAACAATGACCATCTGAATCTGTGTAATATCATTTGTGGAACGTGTAATCAGGCTGGCGGTTGAAAAATGTCCGATTTCTTCCATTGAAAAGGACTGCACCTTGTGAAATAATTTGTGTCTTAAGGTTGCGCCAAAACCTGTGGCGATTCTTGCGGCACAAATGGCTGTAAATACCGATGCTGCCAGACTGCCCAGGGCACATAAAAGCATCTTGCTGCCTGCGCTTAAAATCGCACTCATCGTACTGCCATCCGTCTGTACCAGTCTGGTGATGTCTGCCATGTATTCAGGCATCGTCAAATCCAGCCATACCTGAAGTACGATAAATACAATCGACAAAAGGGCAAGCAGATTTTCCTCTTTCTTTAAGTTTTTGAATAATTTAAGCATATTGCTATCACTCTCCTTAAATTCTGGAATTTTGATTTATGATAAAAGTCTATTTTGTAATAACAATACCTTACACACTTTTTGCACTGTCATTCAACAAAATTAAACTAGTTTTTATCACGATATTATATCATTTAAGCAATGCGTATCATGGATTTTGATAATATTTCGGATTTCCTCACCTATTTCAAAATACTCTTTCAGACGTTCTTCGCCTACTTTATCAATAATCAGACCCATCTGAGCAAATAATTCATTTTTCATACGTTCAATATTTGCCCTGCCTGCTGACGTCAATTCCACCATCGTCACCCGGGCATCATTTTCAGATTGCTGTTTGGTAATCATGCCTTTTTGTGTCATCTTTTTTAATAATACGGCAACTCTTGCTGTACTGATACCTAATTTACTGCTAATTGTGCCCGCAGATAAAGGTTTATCAGCTTCATAGAGCAGACGAAGCACCGCACCGATACCGGCTTTAACTTCATCCATGTATTTGAATGCTTCAATTGGATGCGACTCTGCCATCTTATGCAGCATCCATTTGATTTGTTCATCACTTGCCATCGTAATTCTCCTTCCTTATCGCGTCTTTTATCCGGCAACTCTTTGCCTGTCAGATAACCTTCTATGAATATCATAAATAAAACTTTTATAAATTTTTTTATTCATTTTATTGATATATTCAAATTAGCTAACTGGGTTAGATTATATATCAACATACACGGTCGGTCAAATTAAGTTTTTATAAACAAATATAAACTTTGTAAGCATGGCACAAAAAATTCAGCAGTCAAATCGGCACACTGTGTATCCATTTTAACTGCTGAATTTTTTAATCTTTTATCATACTGTATATACTTCTATTAACATTGATTACCCTATATTGCACCAGAGTATGCCAATTTTATTTTATATTGCAACATACCCTACTGATTCTGTTTACTAAATTCTTCCAGGCTCATACCCTCAAACGGGTCTACTTCGGGTTTCAGGCTGTCTTCGGATAATAGATGCATCAAAAATACTTTTGCCAGAGGCACCCACTCGGCACATGCGTGTTTTAAATCTTCTCTGTATGGTTCGAAAATATTTCTGCCAAGGGCAAAGCCATGGTCACCATACTGGAACATATGGCATTCATATGGCACATGCATCCCCTGTAATTTTTCTGCCATTTTTAATGTATGCATGGCAGGCACAAGTCCGTCATTAGCTGCGGCCGCAAGAAACATCGGCGGTGTATCCTGTGATACATAATAGACTGGACTATTTTTAATCAGTGTTTCCTTATCCGGCTTTTCACAGCCAAATACCGGGATATTCCATGCACCAAACGGACCATCAGGCACATGGCTGTTAGCTTCCTCCTGAAGCACATAATCATGAATGCCATAAATGACAAGAGCTGCCATCGGTTTAAATATCTGACTGTCCACACCAAAGGTATCGCTTAACAGACCGTTGTTCCATGTTGTTGCATACATGCTGCACAGATGACCGCCTGCTGAAAATCCGACAATTGTTATTTTATCTGTATCAATGGACCATTCCTCTGCGTGCTCGTGCAATGTCAGAAATGCCTTACCAAGGTCTATAATCTGTGCCGGAAATAATGTTTTGCCCTTCGGTGCACGTTCTGCCACACTGTATTCCAACACAAATGCGTGATAACCATCCGCTGCAAATGTCATTGCCACCGGGTCGCCTTCATTGCCATGTCTTGGACAACTCTGATATGCACCGCCTGCACATACAATCACTGCCGGACGTTTCTTGCCTTTACCAAAGAACGGATCCTGCAAATGCATAAATGTCGTTAATTGAACATCATCTCTGTTTTCCCATAAATTGATTGTGTTAATAATCATGTTTTACCCTCCCCATATTCTATAAAAATCTTTAGTAAAGACTTATAAATACTATTAAATACTATCAGGCCTTGCTTTGATTCTTATTTTAACAAACAAATTATACCTTTTCAATCTATGAATATTTTAAAATTCATAGATTCCTGCCTTCAAAGAGTGTAGATTTTCCTGCCAGATTAAATCAGCCTGTCCGCCGTATGGCACAGTCACTTTCACATGTGGTGTGTCATCTTCATAATGCCATGCAATCTCATATTTTCCAAATGCTGTTTCCAGTGCTGCCTTCGCATATCCAAGTGCTTTTGCAGGATGTGGCTGCATAAGCACTTTTTTAAATCCAGGTTCATTCTCTACGGGTTTTATGCCACACACATCTGCGAATATCCACTCAACGACAGAGCCATACGCATAGTGATTCAAGCTTGAATCACCTGTCAAATGCCCCTGTTCATCCAGTGCATCCCAGGCTTCCCAGATAGTTGTTGCACCAAGTCTGACTTCTCCAAGCCATCCCGGGATTTCCTTTTGAAGCAGCAGTTTTACCGCAATATCATGCTGATTTGTCTTTGTCAGTGCCAGGCACAAATATGGTGTTCCGACAAAACCTGTATCTAAATGCATATTGTTTGCTTTGATTTTTTCCGCAAGTAAAGCACCATTTTTCATTGCAGCTTCGCCTGTCACGATTTCCATGTGAATTGCCACAGCATAGGCTGTCTGTGTGTCAATTTTACAAATACCATTTTCATCAAAATATGTACTTAACATTGCTTCATTAATAGCTTTAGCGCGTGCTTCAAACAACGCCGCATCCGCCTCAAGTCCAAGCACTCTGGCAGCTTTTGCCGTCAGTTTTGTGCTGTACATATAGTATGCCGAAGCAATATAAAATGCATCTGTCCTGCCAAACGGACCAGGTTCCGGATTGTCCAGTGCCAGCCAGTCACCAAAATGGAAACCTGTCTGATACAGATGTTTATTGCCGTTTTGCTCATCCTCCTGCATCATATACTGCACCCATGCTTTCATGCCCGGATATTGTTCTTTGAGCAGATTTTTATCCCCATAATACACATACATCATCCATGGAACGACTGTCGCCACATCAGACCATGCCGCAGAGCATTCCACGGCGTTCGGGTCAGAAAAGCCTCTGCCTTTAATTTTAGGAATGATAAACGGTACCAGACCACCGCGATGTATCTGTTCCTCGTTGACATCTTTCATGTATTTTCTGAAAAATGCCGTTGTGTCCATAAAATAGCTTGCAGTTTTATAATAAATCTGTGCATCTCCTGTCCATCCCAGACGTTCCGCACGCTGCGGGCAGTCGGTTGGATGCTCAAGAAAATTATCACGTTGACTCCAGAGAGCATTGCTGATCAATTGATTAACATCAGCATTACCGGTTTTGACTTCTCCTGTCATCGGCAGATCCGAGTAAATATTCCAGCCTTCAAAATCATCGATCGAAATATTTTCAGAGAAACCCTCCAACTGCACATATCGAAAACCAAAATATGTAAAGTGAGGTCTAATCCACGTTATCTTATTTTCCCAATCTAACATATGTGTTTTTTGTGAATTTGCGCCTGAAAATATGCTGTCTGTGCCAGCCCCGTCACTGGTGTAGACGAAGGCTGTATTTTTTGAAGTCAGCAGATTATCTGTGCACAGTGCACCATCCTTGAGCAGTTCTGCAAATCGAAGTGTCACTGTCTGTCCGACTTTAAGATTATCTTTAAATACAAGCCATCCAGTCATATTCTGACCCATATCTAAAATTTTCTCGCCATTTGAACCTGTCAGTACCGTCACTGGTTTTAATTTATTTTTGACAACGACCGGCAGACTCCAGCGTTCCGTCAGTTTTTCGATTTTTTCAGGAGCTTTTAAAACTACCGGTTGCCATGCATTTTCAGAAATATCTGCCTTTGTGGCATCGTAGATTTCTCCATCGTAAATATTACTGAATTGTACAGGTCCCGGTGCATATTCAAAGGATTCATCTGTACCAATGATATCTTCACTGCCATCTTCATAGCGTATTCTGATTTCACATAACAAATGATTTTGCGTTCCAAAGTTATTTTCAAAACCACCGTTGACACCAAATCGACCTTTATACCATCCATCACCGATTAAAAAGGATAAATTGTTTTTGCCATTTTTTAATGCATCTGTGATATCCAAAGTCTGATATTGAAGCCAGTAATTATAGTGATTAAAACCCGGTTGGAAATAGCCGTCATTTTGCATCTTGCCATTGACATAACACTCATATAATCCAAGCCCGGTCACATAAGCTCTCGCTGAAGCGACCATTTTTTTGATTTCAAATACTTTTCGCACAACAGGGCTTGGGGATTTTTCGGTGATATGCTCAAGGTCTGCCTCAACCGGTTCCCAGGTTGTATTCTCTGCATTCGTTTCTGGCTGCCGTTTACGATCTGTAAAACCTGTTTGGGTTTGAAAATTTTCATTTGTTAAAATACCTGTGAAATCATCCGGCATACAAATCCACTGTGCCTGCCATGCTTCGTCAAGCTTTCCTGTTTCAAACCAGTCTGTATCACTTGTAAGCCGTGTACCATCCTTCAATTCGGTCTGCACCTGCCAGTAATATCTCGTTCTTGGCCCAAGTTTTAAGTTTAATTCATATGCAGCATTTGAAATCTGATCTGAATGATTATTTATCATTTTATGACCAGTCATTTTATCAGAAATATCGCTTACAGGCATGTTCTGACTTTTACTGTCATAAATAATATTTTCAAACTCAATATCTTTCGCTATTTTTACAGTGCACGCCGCTACATCTGCAACGTCTTGCGTCGCCTGTCCTTCTAAATCATATTTCCAGCTTAAAGTCTGTGCTGATAAATCATATCCTAAAGGATGAATGATATGATTCACTTTCATTTCTGTGATTTTCATTTTATACCTATCTCCTTATCATTCCGCTCACATCATATGCTATCAGTATCAAAAGTGACGCTTGACACTCACTGATACAACTATGGCAGTATCATACTTTTGACACTGCCATGCTGAAGCTGTTATTTTTTTGTAATTTACATAGCTACAAATTTCATCAACCTTTGACAGCCCCCATCGTAATACCTTTTGCAAAATATTTCTGAAAAAATGGGTACGCAATTAAAATCGGCAAAATCGCAACCACAGCAATCGCCATACGAATAGTTGCACTTGGTGTATTACCTGCTGTCACTGTTGAGCCAAGTGTAGTTGCATTGTTTGCAAGAAACTGGATATTGTCGTTCATTTTATTTAACAATTGCTGAATACTGTACAATTTCGCATCTGTGATATAGTACAATCCGTTGTTCCAATCATTCCAATATGCTACACCCGCAAGCAGACCAACTGTTGCAAGAATCGGTTTACCAAGCGGCATGACAATCTGAAAAACGATTTTAAAATGATTGGCGCCATCAACCTCGGCAGCTTCTAATAGTTCACTCGGAATGCTGTTTTGGAAATAATTTTTTACCAGAATAACATTAAAACTGTTCATCAAAAGATTTGGCAAAATTAATGCCCAAATTGTATTTTTCATATGAAGGACATTTGTGTACACATAATAAGTCGGTACAATACCGCCTGAAAACAGCATCGTAATCAATACTAAAATAAAAATTACTTTCACACCAGGCACGTTTTTCTGAATCAGCCCATATGCAAACATGGCAACAATCAAAATCGCACCGACTGTACCAATCACTGTCACTAAAACTGTTACGCCATATGCTCGGCCAATCTGATCAAACTGATTAAAAATATATTTGTATGCAGCTGTTGAAAATTCAGTTGGCCAGAACTGATAGCCCTTTGTCGTTACCGCAGATTCCTCCATCAGTGAAGACGCCACCAACAGCCAGAATGGAATGAGTGCCAGCAAAGACAGAAAAATTAACACAATATGTGCAGCAACATTAAAAGCTTTTTCCTGTTTAGATTTTACGCCCATGATATTTTCCTCCTAAAACATTGCATCTTCTTTACTGATTTTTCGGATAACTGCATTGGCAATGATAACAAGCACAAATCCCACGATGGACTGATAAAAACCAGCCGCTGCAGACATACCGATATTATTTTGTGTCATTAAAGCATTATATACATATGTATCAATCGTCTGTGTGACATTGTAAATCATACCTGAGTTTTTCGGTACCTGATAAAACAGACCGAAATCTGAATAAAACATACGTCCGATACTTAAAATCAGCAATGTGATAATTGTTGATTTCATACATGGAATTGTAATCTTTCGGATCTGCTGCCATTTGCTCGCACCATCTACTCTGGCTGCTTCAAAATAATCTGAAGGAATGCCGATAATACATGAATAATACATAATCATATTAAATCCCATACTCTTCCAGAGGTTGACAAATGTCAAAATAAACGGCCAGTATTTCTGGGTCTGATAAAATGCGATAGGTTTGTCTATGCCAAGCAATGGCAAAATCGTATTGTTGATAAATCCTGTTTCACCGCTTAAAAATGCAAATGAAAGATAACTGACAACAACCCAGGACATCAGGTATGGCAGTAAAATTAATGTCTGGTAAATCTTTAAAGGCATTTTGCCGCGGATTTCATTTAATAAAATAGCTACTGCAATACCACAGACCATACCAAGAATAATAAATGCAATATTATATAAAATTGTATTTCTTGTAATCAGCCATGCATTTCCTGATGAAAATAAGAACTTGAAGTTATTTAAGCCTGCCCATGGACTTTTAAATATACCCAGGGTGTAATTGACATTTTTAAATGCAATGACAAGACCAAACATTGGCAGATAATTGTTAAACAATAAATAGACTAATCCCGGAAGCATCAGGATATATACCGGAATGGCTTTTTTCCAGCGGATTTTTTTCTTTTTTCGAATACTCTTTTCCATACTGATTCCCCTTGTAATATATTTGAAAAATTTCTTACTGCATATTTTTTATAAAACAGGCGGGATTTCGGGCATCTCCCCGTCATCCCGCCTGAGCTTATTTTTATATGATTTATTTTATTGGCATCACAAACCTGACTACTCTGGAACATTTAATGATATTTTTTGTTCCAGCATTATGTCTGTATCTTACTGCTGTGCCAACCATGCATCAAACTGAGCCTGATTATCAGCAATAATGTCATTGATACCTGCGGATTCCAATGCTGCAATAAATTGATTATAAACGTCCTCAACATTTTCCACACTGCCTGTTTCAAGTGATGGTAAATACTGGTCTAAAACCGTATTCACTGCAATCAACTGATTTGTCATCGCACTTGTATCATAGTTGTAACCAAAATCTTTGTATTCTTTCTTTTTATTATTTTCTGTCCATGTTTCATTTTCTTCTACTGATGCGCCTTCTCCGAAACTTAATTCATAACGGCGGTCACCAAAAAGTCCAAGTGGCTGTGAGTATGGTGGATTTGAACTATCTACACCATCCGGATAAGCAATCACATAATCTTTATCAGTCTTTACATAATGTTCGCCTTCAATACCGGATTTAAGTAAGTCTGCTACATCCTGGTCTTCATACATCAGATTTAAAAATTTCATTGCTGCATCCGGATGTGCACTTGTAATTGGCACTGTCCAATATGTACCTGAAGATGCCGAAATTGATGGATAATAACCATCTGTTACATTTAATGCTACAGACTTCCAACCATAAGATGCTTCTGTACCTACTGTCTGAATTGGCTGTACATTCATAGAATAAGCAACACATTTATTAGATGACATTAATTCTGAGGCAATTGCATCCGTTGTTGCTGCATCCGGCATAATTAATCCTTTTTCATACCAATCACGCATCATTAATACATAATTTTTATAGCCTTCTGTTGCGAATACGTTTTCAATAGTTGTACTATCTGAACTTAACAGTGAACCAGAAGCCGCTGTAGCACCGCAATTATCCATTTCTGCAAAAAATCCATAGCTTGTTGCTGTGGAGCCAACACCTGAGCCTAAAACGCAATATGGATAACATTCCGGATGATTTTCTTTAATCTTTTCTAAGATATTTGTCACTTCATCCCATGTGTATTCATCTTTCAATGTTTCGCCTGTTTCATTAAAATAATCTTCTCTGGCAACAAGACCGCCTCTGAAGCCATAAGTCGGACTTACCGGCTGAATTCCGTAAGTTGCTCCATTAATAACAGCCCCATCTGTTATAGGAAATTCCTCTGAAAGTCCTTTAAGATAAGAAGCATCTGTATCAAGCATATCATCTAATGCAAGTAACTGACCGCTGTTGACATAGTTATTAATTCCCTGAAATGCAATCTGCATCAGGTCAATCTGTTCACCTGAGCCAATCCACAATGAATAATTACTGAATGTATCAGGAATTGCTACATCTTTAAATTCCACTTCAACACCGATTTTCTCTCTTGAAATCTCATTGACTGCATCCTGAACCTTGCCTAAATCCTGTGGTGTCATACCAACTGTCAGATAAGTCATAATAATATGTTCGATTTCTCCATTGGATGCATCACCTGAATTATCTGTTGTCGCATTTGCTGTGTTTCCTGCATTTGCATCTTTATTGCCAGAATCATTTGATGAACCACATCCTGCCAGCATTGAAGCTGTCATTACCGCTGCAAGTGCTGCAGCTAACATTCGTTTTGTCATAATATCCTCCTTCGACGATGTTTCGTCCTCGTTCATTTGATATATTGATTGTATATCTAAATCTGTTTTTTGAATATTTCAATATCGACCGTATAAGTGTATTTTTTCGCCACAGTTTATTCTTTTTCCGATATTTTACTAAACTTTCCCGACATCATACCTGATATATTTTTGAATTTTATAATCTTTTACTTCAAAGGCCGACACACTGGCATAAAATATGGACAGTCTGTCGGCTGTCCAATTTTGTTTTCCAATTCTATTTCTATGTTTTTTCATTTATTTTGACTGCATCGGTGCTGATATTCTCTCGGTGTCATACCATACATTTTCTTAAACATTTTAGTAAAATAAGAATAATTATTATAGCCAACCCTGGCAGAAATCATCGTAATGCTCAGTTTATTCTGTTCAAGTAACATTTTGGCAAGTTCAAGTCGTTTTTTGATAATATAATCTACCATAGTAATGTCTTCCTGTTTTTTAAAAACTCTGCGAAGATGGTCCGCACTTAAGTATACCTGCCCTGCCAGATCATCTACGGTAATATTTTCTGAGATATGGCTCTGTATGTACTGTTTAACTGTTTCCACTACATCCTGAGATTTTGTCAGCTCATCATCAACATGGCTTAACTCATTGATATAGCGTCTGCCATAATCCTCATATTTATGGCTCTGTTCCCGCGCTTTAGTAATATCAATGGCTTTTTGGAGTACTTTTTCGAGTTTTGACGGTATTGCCGGTTTAAGCACATAGTCTAATGCCTGAAGTTCGATTGCTTGTCTGGCAAAGTCAAAATCACTGTGACAAGTCAGGAATATGCATTCTGTTTCCGGATAATGCGCTTTGACCCATTCCACCAAATCCAGTCCGCTGCCATAAGGCATCTCAATGTCACACAATAATACATCGATGGACTGTTTCATAAATTCATTGACAGCCTGAGCGTAACTATTTGCCGTCAGAACTTCCTCAAAGGCTAATTTCTGCCAGTCCACACTATCTAATATTCCCTGTATGGCATATATTTCATCATCCACGATTAACAGTTTCATTTTTCATTCCCTCTCTCTGATGTTTCACTGATTTAATCATTGACTTTTTTCTTTAATTTTTATACACAAATTATTCTGTTCATGAACATTTTGCTGCTTATAATGTTGTCAGGTTCAAAAAGTATTTTTCATCTTTTTATATCGTTTTATCATCTGATTTTACAGGTTCATAAAGCAGGGGCATCTGTATCCAAATCTGTGTACCGGATTCCTCTGCACTTGAAATTGAAATCTGGGCTTTATCATCAAAAAATACTTTTAAGCGTTTACGGCAGTTTGAAATTCCGATATGCTTACCGTTTCTGTCCACGATTTCTTCGTTATTACGCAGTTTTTCAAGGATCTCAGACTTCATGCCATTGCCTGTATCTACAATTGAAATCGTCAGATTATCTTCCTGCTTTTTAACAACAATCATAACTTCTATAGTTTCCCCCATCTTCAGGGCGTATTTCATACAATTCTCCACAAAATTTTGTATAAGTAACGGAGGAATATACGCCTTTCTTACTTCATCATCCACTTCGTAAACACTTGTAAATGCATCAGGAAAGCGAATCTGCTGGATTTTTAAATAATTTACAACAAAATCCATCTCATCATCCAGCGGCACAAGCTCATCATTGCGTCTTAAGGAATACCGGAAATATTCCATCAGGCTGACTGTGTATTCTGTAATCACATCTGTACGTTTTGAAAGCGCCAGACTATAAATCATATTCAGCGAATTCAGCAGCAAATGCGGATTTATCTGCAAACGCAGATTTTGTGTTTCCATTTTTAATTTTTCAATATCTTTTTCGTAGCCTTCGATTTTTAATGTTGAAATCTGCTCAACCATTTCATTAAAGACCATATTCATATGTTCAAACTCTGCAGATGGTGCGTCATCTGTGATACGATACGCCAGATTTTCCTGTTCAATTTCCTGCATACCGAGATTTAAAACACCCATCGGTTTAATGACCATGCGCCTGAATAGTATATACATCAGTGGAATCAGCAAAAATGACCCAAGGCAGATCACCTGTAAAAATCTTGTGATCTGTGGCAGTGCCAACCGCATCGCATCTGTCGACACCATTCTGACAATATAATAATCCATCGAGCGGCATGTATATGTGTATATCTGATAAGATTTTCTTTGTCCAAAATCTTCGATTTCCTGTCTGACATTCACATCATTCCTGCTTTTTTCCAGCACTGTTTCATTTATCGTAAAATCCACATTGTCCGATACAATATTTCCGTTTTTATCCACCAGATAATAACGTTCATCCTCATAGCTTTGCATTTCCCGAAAGCCGTTCAAAATATGGTCCATCTTTGTGAGAAAACCAAAGGCATAGTCGTTATAGCATACCTGTTCCAATATGTAGCGTCTGCCGTCAATTTCAATTGCTTCATACTCTAATATATGATAATTTTCCATTGTGGCCTGGCTCAGATAGTTTTGTATCGCATCTTTTTCATCAATATCAATCAACGCATTATCATGTGTCAGTACGATATTATCATTCCAGTTTGTTTTTAAATATGCTGCGTCTGCATAGATGTGCTCTTTACGTGTTTTCTTCAGTTGCGACCAGACGTTATATCTGCTGAGTTCATATGTTTTTGAGGTCGAATTTAAATCCGCCCAGTTTTCACCCATCAGATTTTGAATACTTTGATGGATATTGCTCATTTCATCATCAAATCGGGTGCCATATAAACTTAATTCATGTCTGTAGGAAGTGCCAAGTTCTGTCCAGACGTTTTGCACCATATGCCGCGTCATTAAAAGAATGGCTATATTTAATGGTATTAATATCAGTAAAATGACAAATGTAATCTGCACACTCATAGAGAATTTTTTTCGATGCCGCAAATTTGTCATACATTCACCTTCGTTCTTGTGTTTCTTGATTGTAAGATTATATTGTTGTTTATATTCATTATAAGAAAAAATGCCGTCGTTGTCTTGCACAACTTCGGCATTTTTTCAAAAATTTCCGATATTTTATTTTACATGTCCAGCTTCTCAAAACGGTATTTCTGTGTAACATTCGGGTATTTTTCTTTATCTACTTCACTCATGAACATATCATACGGTCTGGCGCAGACTTTAAATGGGGCGTACATTGCCTGATAAACGACGAGTTTTTCGTCATTTTCTGTGTGCTGTGCAAATGCTATGATTTTGTACAGATATTCTGATGTTTTCTCATCCACCCATTCGCGTTTGAAGTGGCGGACGATGTCACCGACACGAATATCTCTTGATTTGCTGGATTTGAAATTGTCTAAATTGTTATCTGTCCCTGCTGTACTATTATGCTGTGAATATGCTGCTGTACCGCTTACATTTTGATGAATATGCAAATTTAGATTCTGACCGTCATTTGCTGCATTTTGATTTGACCGCTGTCCCGCAGCATCTTGTACATTTTCATTCTTTGGCTTTTCCTCAAGTTCAACATACTCATCCTTATCCAATGATACAGGCACACCTGTCTTACCTGAAATATGCACACCACCATACCATGTGCCCTCAATTTCAAAAATATCGCCAACTTCGTATTCCGATGACATATCATCGTTTTTCTTCACAATTTTAATTTTGCTCATTTTCATTACCTCACGTTTTATCCATCATAAGTTTAAACTATTTTTCAATCAACTATTTTTCTTTCGGTTTCAAATAATGCTTTTGGCATCAGCCGTCACTAGTGCGAGTAGTGGCGGCTGTTTTAGCATATTTCAAAAATCACAATTCGTTCACGCACTTCGTTTCCTTCAAATAAATCGCTGCAATCAATTTCATCTGCGAACATTAATTCACCTACGGTCATCAGATAGGATATGTATTCGTCTGATGGGTAGTAGAAAAATAATTGTATATGTCTTGGGTTGTCGTAATAGGATTCTAAAATTCTTGCGATGACACTTTTTAAGATTTCTACTGAAAATGGATTAAAGAAATACATACAATCTGCATTTTTAGGCACAATAAACTGCTCTGCATTCATTTTTTCAAATTGTGTCCGACTTGCGGATATAGCATTTTTTTGGTTTTCCGTCGCTTTATCATAGATGCGCTCATCATATTCAATGCCAATCGCATGACATTTTGTCTGGTAAGCCATGAAAAAATCCACACGGCCTTTGCCACAGCCATAGTCCAATAACACATTTTTCTTGCTTATATAGCCTGTATTTGCCAGTCGTTCTAACACTGAATAGGGTGTCGGCTCATACGGATAGCGATACTGGTCTGCGTGTGAGTCATCGCGGCCGGATGTTCTTATATGTAATAATTTATCCCACTGTGCTTCGTTCATAAATTTCTCCATTATCCAGATGCAGCTTATCTATCTTCGTCATCTGGATTTAAATGCTAAATATATTTTATTCTATATGACTATGTGGATTCTGATTTACTGATGCATCCGCTTTACAATAATCATTCACATAAGCTGTCCATCCAAAGACACACATCAAAATGATTAATTGTTTCGCCGTTTCTAAACGATACAAAATTAAATCTTGCCACGTACCTTTTTCATCAGGCAGCATCAAACAGTTTTACCCCCTCTTTCTCAATATTGGAGTAAAATGGCTTCCATATAATTTTCTTTTGTAATCTCTCTGAATGTAATCATTGTTATTCTCTCTTTGACTTATTCTATTTTCTTGAGCATTTTTCAGCATCAATTGCAAGTACAAACATCAGAGAAACGAGGGCATCCTGCGGGAGGCGCACGTCGATTTCATAGGTGTCTGTCCAGTTGAATAATTGTTTTGAAATCACTGCAACAGGCATACCGGCGCCATCCTGAATCGTGTAATCCCATTCAAACAAATTGCCCTCGATATGCCATCCATTATAATCAATATCATATCTTGGTTTAAATAATGATAATTCTTTCTGAATGCAGCCAAGGTAATTATTGCCAAGGTATACTTCAAATTTCGGAAGAAATGTGAAAATCCGCTCTTTGACTGTACCAACTTCATTACCATGTGCATCAAAAATCTTCAGGCAATGTCCCCATGATAACTGTCCTTTAACCACATACACTGTGTTTCCCTGTTCGTCATAAATATCATAGCTGTCAAACCATGAAAACATCCTTTGTTTGAATAATAATTTCATACTTCATCCCCCGTTATTTTTTACAAAACACCTTTAGATGTGTTCATCATACATATTTTTAATTGTTTTTTCTCAAAATATATCTTCTTGCATACAAACTCGAAATATACTGTGATGGTTGTCCTATTTTTAATCTACAGATTTGGCATTCGGATAGATTTTTGCCATTTTTTCATCATTATAATGTTCATCCAGCCAGGTCTGCACTGCATTATAAGCAATCGGGTCTTTTTCACGTTCATCGTAACGAATCAGTGCCATGCAGGACATGACGATATTACAAATCATAAATAAAATTAAAATCCAGGTCATCACTGTACCAAATATCTTTGGAATCTTCTCAATCCATCTGGAAATATAAGGATAAACACCTTTAAACCACACAACTGTTGCAATACCCCAGAAAAAACAGTACAACAAATTGATTCTGCCCCCAAGGTTAAATGGCATGTGACTGTAATCCCAGAATACTTTGCCAAACACAACCTCTGTGAATACACTGCAAAGATATTCAAATACACCGCCAAGCAGTGTACCTGTCCAGAATAAAAATCCACTGTCACGGTCTTTATATTTATAAATCATCATCGTACCAAGGGCAATCGCCAATCCCCACACAATACTAAACGGTCCCCAGACCACACTGCTTCGGCTCATCCAGACACCTGCTGTAATTCTGCAAAAAATCGTTTCTGTAATATCACCTAAAAAAGCGGCTATAAAAAACAGCAATACAATTTTATAAAAACTGCAGCCGTAGGCAAATATTTCTTTATTGTGCTCATCCTTCGCCATTTTCTTTGTTTTTGGATAAGCTTTATGTATACGTTTATCAACATAACGGCTAATGCGTTTGCCAAGATTTTTACTGACTTTATCAAATTCATCGTTAGCCCTTGCCCATTTTTCCGGATGCTTGGTCTTACCTGATAATAAAATACTTGATGCCAGAATATCAATCACCATGCAGGCTGAAATGACAATAAGAATAATCATTTCAACAATACCTGGTATCATAGACACCAAATCAATACAAAGACTATTGCCCCAGCGCATAATGACAAAGCCCAATGCGCCCCAGAGTACAGATGCCGGCAGACAGACATAACCATCAAGATTTGCCTTGATTTTAGAATAATCCCACCAACGTTCGCCAAAAAAGCGTTCAATCAAATGTCCTGCAATCCATTCAATAGCTGTCGCATATACTGCTGCAAATAAAAACAGCCATATACCAGACAAATCCCGAAGAACAATTGTAATCAAAACCGCTGTAAAACCATAAATCACACAAAACGGTCCTGTCACAAGACCTTTGTTCGTAAATTTCTTTTGTTTGATGGTGCCAAGAATTGTTTCAAATATCCATCCTAAAAATGAATAAATAAAAAACAACCATAGCAAATTACTAATCGTATGCAATCTAAAAATCATCCTTTTCCAAATGTATTTATCTGAATATTTCTCTCATTTATCGTTACAGAAAACTTTAATTTCTATTTTTCACAAAATACTCTGTCTTGTACAAAATATTCTATCTTCTCTACTTTACACGCATCATCTCCGGCAGCGGGCGTCTTTTGGCTGTGTATTCTGATACTGTAATTTTAATCACGCTGACGATGGAAACCAACTGCTCGTTAAATTCAAAGTCTTTGCCTGTCTGTGTTTTCATTAAAATACTTAAACCTTTTTCTTTTTCTTCTACATCTTCAAGGATTTTGGCTGTGCCGCGACCCATCACGGAGGAATAGCTTGTGCCGTACTGACACGGTTTTTCACCTTCAAATGGCAGGACATCACAGTCCATTTCAAAAAATACTTTCGGGTTCTGGCAGATTAAATCTAATTTGTGGCCGACAGTTGCACCATGAACATAAATCGTCAGTTTGTCATCCTCCATTGTATAACCGTAGTTTAATGGCACTACATAGGGTTCATCACCGTCAATTAATCCAAGGTGTACAACCATGCATTTATCTAATATTTCTTTGATTTCTTCAATATCTGTGACTTGTCTTTCGCGTCTTGTCATACCTTTTCTAATCATGATTTTATCTCCGTTTCATATATTTTTCTTATTATCATTTTTTAGTGCTAATTTTATGTTCTGAGTCAAATATAATTTTCATTGCTCATTTTTAATATGCATAACTGAATTAATTTTTAACATCATTTTTCTATCTTTATATCTTTATATCTTTTTTTACTATACACTAATGGTGCATATTTCTACTGAATACTTTTTTATAGATTTTCCTATTCAACCTTTTTGATATTTAAAATTTTTGTTTTATTCACATTTACTGTGATACATTTATTTACTGCGAATCGCCCAGCGCATCTTCGTTGAGCGTGCGCGTCCGTTCTGTGCACATTCCTGTGCAGATGGGCGAATCACATCTTTGGCATAATCTGAATAAATACCTTCACGATAACCGTCTTTTAGTGCACGTTTGACAAGTTTATCTTCGCCGGAATGAAATGTCAGAATTGCCACACGACCGCCAGGTCTGAGCGCATCCGGCAGTTTCTCCATAAACTCATAAAGTACTTCAAACTCACGATTTACATCAATACGCAGCGCCTGAAATGTTCTCTGGCATGTTTTTTTGATTGTATCTTTTTTCTCTTTTTCAGGGAGGAAATCCAATGTTTTTTCAATCACCTGACGCAGCTTTGTCGTTGTGTCAATGTGGTTGCCTTTTCTGATTTCATCTGTGATTGCTTTAGCTAATTCTTCACAGTATGGCTCATCTGAATTTTCATAGAGCATACCTGCCAGTTCTTCCCTTGAAATCGTGTCCAGACGTTCGGCCGCACTGATACCTGCTTCCTGATTTAAGCGCAAATCTAAAGGGCCATCCACTTTAAATGAAAAACCTCTCTCCGGGTTATCAATCTGCATAGAAGATACGCCCAAATCTGCAAGAATAAAATCAAAGCCGCCAACTTCTCTGGCAATCTCATCGATCGTACAGAAATTTTGCAGACGCACAGTCAGAATATTCTCATCAAAACCCTGCTCCGCCAGACGTTTTTTTGTTTTTTCAGATTCCACAGGATCCACATCAGTTGCATAAATATGCCCCTGTCCCTGCAGTTTTTCAAGCATTGCTTTTGTATGGCCACCATAACCAAGTGTCGCATCAAAACCTGTCTGACCAGGCTTGATATCTAAGAAATCAAGAATTTCATTAACCATAATTGAAATATGCATTCCTGCAGGTGTATTGCCCTTTTGGATAACATGTTCAATCGTATCTTTATATTTTTCCGGCTGTAATTCTTTGTATTTTTCTTCAAATTTTTTAGGATATTTCCCTTTGTAACGCACACGGCGCTTATGCGGTGTTGTGCCGTTATTGTTAGACTGAGCTTGTTTCTCAGAATGAATTTTGCCAACTTCATTTTGATTTGTTTTATCTATATTATTTGTATTTAATGCACTTTTGTTTTGTGTATCATTATTATTTGCCATTTAATTTTCTCCATCTTCTCCATTTTCTTTGCTGATTTACTACATAAATCGCAATTATCTGCCTTCCACTTCGGTCCGCACATAACAGACCTCGCAAAAGGCCTTGCATTTTCATATATTTTTACTTTTCATAATCAAACACCTTATGAGCAGGCACGAGCGACGTTTCGACATATTAACCTTGACATCATTTTATCGTTATATTTAACCACGGTCAAGGGATATTGCAAAAACCGTATTCTGTCAGCTTGCCTGCTGATTGAATACGGTTTTATAAGTTGATTTTATTCAATTTTTCCGTTACTTAAAACTGATATGCGCCAGCTTCAAGTAACTGTGCCGGTTTTCCCGGTAATTTTACCGTTGCGGTTGTATTTGCCGGAATGATAATCTGATATTCATATCTGGCATCAGTTTTGACCTCATCTTTTCCATTTTCACATATTTTTTCCGGATGATTTTGCTGTGTATTTCCCGTTTGCCTTTGCCATTCACATGATACTGTGCCAAAAACACTGTCATAGGACGCTTTTGCATAAGTCAGTGTGCCGCCAGGTCTTGGTGCGATGACAAAATGGTTTCTGCCATCCACTTTAATACCGCACATCACCTCAAAAATCCACTCACACACTGCACCCTTGGAATAATGATTCAATGAAGCGACACCTCCGCCTTTTCCATTATCTGATGTTGGTCCATCCCAGTCTTCCCAAATTGTTGTTGCACCGGATTTGACCATAAAAAGCCAGCCGGGTTTTTCTTCATTTTCAAGCAATTTGTACGCATATGAAATATCAATATCTGCAAGCACATACAAAATAAAAGGCGTTGATAAAAATCCGGTACCAACACGCCAACCATAATGATCCAAAGCCTGAATCAGACGCTGTCTGGCATATGATTCCTGTGTATCATCTAATAAATGCATGTATAATGGTCTGACAAGTTTTGCCTGCCGATCTGTATCTAACGTATTTTTCACATTTGCACGCATCTGTTGATAAGTATGTTTACAACCATCTGCGTATGTCTGATAGCGCTTTGCCAAATCTTCATCATCTAAACACTTTGCAATCTCTGTCATCATCAACATCAAATATGAGCAATATGCCGTGGCAACTTCCGGATTTGCTGACATAAAATCTTTAAATGACATTTTATGCACATCTGCCGGTTCTGCCCACTCGCCGTAGTGCTGCCCGAAATTATAAAGATATTTCTTATCCTTACCTTTAATACCTGTACTTTCTGAAACAAGCGGCATCCATTTGTTACATCGCTGCATGCAAAACTGCGCATAAGCTTTCATCTGTGGATAATATCTGCGCACAATATCTATATCATCATATTTTTTCCACAGACGGTATGGAATCATCACGCCTGCATCTGCCCAGCCAACGGAACCATCCATAGGTTTCATATAAAAATCTGTACCACCTTCCGGTGCTATCTGCGGAAATTTGCCATTTTTCTTCTGCCAGTCGCACAGGTCATTTTCATATTTCAATGCAAACGGCGCATAATTGACTAAATATGTAGCTGTGTTGACAAAAATCTGTGCATCCCCGGACCAGCCATGCCGTTCTCTTGTTGGGCAGTCTGTTGGCAAATCGGCTGAGTTATTTTTTAATGACCATAATGTATTTTGCACAAATTGATTCAAAAGTGGATTGCTGCATTCAAAGACTGCTGTTGTTTCAAAATCCGAATACACTGCAATTGCCGTAAAATCCTCAGGCCGAATCGACATATCCGAAGCTTCTATCTGAATATACTGATAACCAAAAATGGCAAAACGCATCTTGTAATCATTCATGCCCTCTTTGCAGGTAAACTTAATTTCCTGAAATGGTGTCGTTATTTTTTTATTGACACACTGAATGTTATGCTGCGTAAATTCACCATTTATATCCAACTTCTCACCAAATCGAAGATGTAGTTTATCCCCGGACTTTGCTCTAATGTGAAATGATACTGTTCCTGCGATATTTTGTCCAAAATCCAGAACCTGCTTGCCCGATGGCGTCACAATTAATCTCGGATGTGAAAAATGCTCATGTTCTGTCAGATCAAAATTATTGGAAGCACTCGGTATAACCGAATGAGATGTTTCTTTTGCTTTTTTCCATTGTGCCCCGGACAGATTTTCCAGTCTGGCATCATATATCTCACCATCTTTATTATCAGCAAAACGGATTGGTCCTTCATTCGTCCATTCAAATGTATCATCTGAACAAATTATATCTTTTGTGCCGTCCTCATAAACAATTTCAATCTGCACAAGCAACTTAGTTTCAGTACCATATGCATTTTTAAGTCCCCACGCTCCGACAGAACCCCGATACCAGCCATCTGCCAGCATAAAATCAATCTGATTTTCACCGGATTTTAAAAGCGGTGTAATATCTGCTGTCTGATACTGAACACGTTTGCGATAATCCGTAATCCCGGGTGCAAGGTAAAATTGTCCTATTTTATGGCCATTAATATTACCTTCATATACACCGCAGGCAGACATATATGCTCTGGCTTTTTTAATCTTTTTATCTTCCGGAATATCAATATGTTTTCTGAAACAATCCACCGGATAGCGCTCTTTTTTATGCACTTTATAATTGCCGGTAATCCACTTTGCCTTCCAGTCTTCCGGTTGAAGCAGACCGATTTCAAATGTTGATCTTTCTTTTAAATCTTCTGCGATGTCATTTTCATCCCATAATATTACATACCATGTAATGACATCCCTGCTTTTTAAAATTCTGCCATTCCACTTCACCAGATGCATCTGGTCTGACAAAACTTTACCGCTGTCCCAGGCACAGTTATCCTCATCATCTACTGCAATAATTCTGTACGCGCTTTGCTGTATACCTCCATCACATTGCCAGCTCAGACGAGGACTGACATAATCAATGCCTACCGGATTAGTTAAATATTCAACTTTAAGATTTTTTGCTTTCATTAATTTTCTCCACCTTTATCGGATGTATCATGTGTCGTATACCTTTGAAAATATGTCCGTTGGCCATATCCCGCATGCCAAGTGCCATGTGATATGGAAATGATGTTCCCGCAGACATTGACATTGTGCGCAGCGAGTTGGATTCAAGAATGCGTTTAAGAAATAATGCACCTTTTAACTGATTGTCCCTCTGTGTTCCAGCCGGCAGCTTCTTTGCTTCCTTTTCGCTTTTCTTTGCCACTGAAAGCACCGCGTTAAATAAAATATTTCCCATCCAGGTCTGTTTTAAATCTGTAAAACGTGACTCCAGTGTAATTGGCATTTTCTTTGGTTCTTCGATGTGTGTATTGGCATCGACAATAACCGGTTTGGCAAAATTATGCAGCGGTTTTTGTGAAATTTTTTCTGACATCTCTTTACTGATAAATATTAATTCTGACATTGCTTCCTGATGTTTTGTTGCATTTCCTACACAGACTTTTTCTGATTTTTGGCCATCCACAAATCGCTCTGTCTTTTTTATCTGTACATCATTTTTTATCTTATTATCTGTTTTTATCGTTTCATGCGCATTTTTCATCAGCGCAAATTCATAGTTTCCGGCTTCAAGTGTCATCTGTTTTGTTTTCGGATGAAATACCATCAAATCTTCATATGAGATAAATAATGTTACTGTTTTTGTTTCTCCCGGTTCTAAAAAGACTTTATTAAATGCTTTTAATTCTCTGACCGGTCGTTCAATCAGGCTGTCTTTCATGCAGACATAACATTGCACAACCTCTGCACCGGACATCCGGCCTGTATTTGTCACATCAACGGTCAGCCCGATGCCTTTGTCTATCATCTGTGTTTTCATATTTGCATAGGCAAATTGTGTATATGACAAACCATATCCAAACGGATATTGTACCGGCACGTTGTTTGTTTCATAATACCGATATCCCACATAAATGCCTTCACGGTAAACTTCACTAATATGCTTTCCGAAATCTTTACCATAAGGCACATCTGCATAGCTTTTCACCCAGGTTTCTGCAAGTCTTCCGCTCGGATTACTTTCTCCAAACAAAAGTGCTGCCGTAGCCTCTCCGCCTGCCTGTCCCGGCAAAAACATATTTAAAATAGCACTGACATTTTTTTCAAAAGGCAATGTCACTACTGAACCTCCGTAAAGCACTACCACAATTTTTCTGCCTGTTTTTAATAATTGTGTGATTAATTCTAATTGATTTTTGGGAAGTTCTAATGATGCTCTGTCCACACCTTCACTCTCTGCATAATCCGTCAGACCGCAAAAGATTAAAATAACATCTTCCTCTGAAAGTTTTTTGGCTGCTGACACCGCCTGCTTTACCAACGCTTCATCGTTGATATCTGCTTCATGGTAGCCCTTTTCATAAATATAACTGATATTTCTTGCATTAAATGCGTCCTTTGGTGTCGTCAGTCTTGCCGGATGAATCATTGAACTTCCTGCGCCCTGATAACGCATTTTTTCAAACAGCTCACCAATCACAAGCAATTTTCGTCCTGCATGGCTGTCAAGAGGCAAAATATTATCCTCATTTTTTAATAACACCGCACAGTCTTTAGCAATATCTGCTGCCAGTTTATGATGCTCATCCCTCATCGCCTCTGTCAGCATTCCCGACTTCACCACGCGAAGTTTTCGATTTTCCTCACAATTCTTTATAAATTCTAACATTCTGCGTACGCATGTATCTAATTCTTTCTCTTTTAAACGACCATCTCGCACCGCATCCATTATCATTTTTTTAGAAATCGCTGTATCACCGGGCATTTCAAGCTCCATGCCTGCTTTAACACCCTGTTCCCGGTCTTTGCTTGCGCCCCAGTCCGACATTACAATGCCGTCAAAGCCCCATTCGTCCCGAAGCACATCTGTCAGAAGCCATTGATTCTGTGAACAAAATGTACCATTGATTTGATTATAGGCACACATGACAGATTTGGGATGTGCCTGTTTGACAATTCGTTCAAAGGCTTTCAGATAAATTTCTCTTGCCGTTCGTTCATCCACAACAGAGTTTCCCATAAAACGATAATTTTCTGAGTTATTCAACGCAAAATGTTTAACTGATACATCCACATGCTGATGCATCACACCCTGAATGTGCGCAGTACCCATGCATCCGGCTAGATATGGGTCTTCCGAAAAATATTCAAAATTTCTGCCACACAGAGGATTCCGTTTAATATTCACACCCGGTCCAAGCAGTACATCTACACCGTAATGTCCACATTCTCTGCCGATGGCTTCACCCATCTGATATAAATTATTGGGATTCCATCCAGAAGCTGTTGCCACAGCTGTCGGAAATGAAGTTGCCGGTTCACTTGTTGAAATACCATTATCCTTTGCCCCCTCTGTCTGCTTTCTTAATCCGTGAGGCCCGTCTGAGGTGCAAACGGAAGGAATATCAAGTCTCTCAATCGCATTTGTGTACATAAAATTTGTTCCGGATAATAAATATGCTTTTTCAAGTAAAGTCATTTTTTGTAATGTTTCATCTATATTTTTCATGTCATTATTCCTCATATTATAACTATGAATGTCAAAAGTAAATTTTTGACCTGCTGTTTTTCTATTTTTAATCTACTTATGCATTCAAAGATTTAAGTTCACTCTGAATTTGTGCACGTTTCTGCTCACCTGCAGTTTTCTCTTTTTGCCAGCGTGCTTTATCTTTTTCTGAAAGCTTTGCAAATGCCGCTTCATATTCGAGTTTTTGTTCTGGTGTTTCCTCCTGACCTTTAAACAATCGGATTTCATGCTGTTTAATTGTCACCGTTTTTTCAACTTATAAAAACCATAAAAGGATTGCCAACACAATGCCTGTAATAACTTCAAAACCGACAAACGCAAAGATAATCACGTGTTTCACTGTATCAGACTGCACCGCTGCAATTGTTTCGCCGGCGGCATTAATCGTCGGTGCCACATAACCACTGCCTGCCAGCAGCATATTAAAAATACCTGTAAATATGCCAAGGCCTGAAACTGCAATAATATTGTACACAGACATTGTAATACCATCGCACCGGATACCACTTTTCCATTCAAGGTTGTCCAGATTATCCGCAAACAGCGCCATAAATACATAAGCACATGGCAGACCACCAATATTTTTGATAAACTGTCCAATTAAAACAATCACCATATTTGTCGGGAACAGGCAGCAAATCAAACTGCCAAGCGCATAAAGCATAAAACCGACCATTGTGATATTTCTTTTGCCGAATTTCTTCGCCAGTGGCCACACTGCAAAAATGCCAATCCCCATCGGAATACCGCCAATGACAGACAACATCGTCTGAGTGATGCCATCATTATATGTACCTAAAACATAATTACTATAATACACAAGTCCAAGATTTTTTAATGTTGTGCCTGCTGTATAAATCAGGAAATAAATGAAAATAATCCATGTGTATTTGTCTGTAAATACAACCTTTAACTGTATTTTTAACGGAAGCTTTGTTTCTTCGCTGCCCTGTTCCTCAGTAACTCTTTCCTTTGTAAAATAGTACTCAAGCAATGTCAGTGGGAACACAAGAATCGACAAAACGATCATTACCATCAACCATTTGGATTTATCTACACCGACCATCGGCATAATCACCATTGGAAATATCAGTGCCACCAAAATACCCGACATCATAATCGTGGATATCTGATTAAATACCGATAATCCGCCGCGCTGTTTTGTATTTCTTGTAGACAGCGGCACCATCAGATTGTGGCTCATATTAAACATTGTATAGGCAAATGAATAATACAGGTTATACGAAAACATCACCCAGATAATCTTGACCGTTTCGCTGCCGGTAGGCACTGTAAAGAGTAAAATACCTGAAATGCACATCAACGGTGCAGACAGTAAAAGCCAAGGTCTTGCTTTGCCCTGCGCAGTCTTTGTATGGTCTATCAGATACCCCATAATCACATTGGTTATCGCATCAATAATTTTTGAAATGATTGGAAAAATGGTTAAAAATACGCCGCCCCAGATGCTTGTCAGATTTAAAACATCTGTATAATAAATATTTAAATATGTTGCAAGCACCGCATTTAAAAGTAAAGCCCCACTTGGACCAAGCAAATAGCCAAGCCATTTCTCCGATGCGGTTACATCTGAACTTTTAACTCGGCTGTTAAACCATTTCCTCGACAAAATAGCATTTTTCATTTTTTTGTCCCCTCTCCGTAAAAATTGTTTTAATAATGCACATTCAAAGTTTTCCCAAATACTTTTAAATGTTTCGATTTCAGTTTTAATTTTACTGTCTTTCTTTAGCATTATCATATCTCTTTGCGCTGTCGTTTTCTTGTAAATTTGTTTTGCTTTTTATATTTTTGTTTGATATTATGATAATAAAACTAAAGATAATTTACCTTTTTCCTGGCATCATATTAATTGAATGTCAGAATTGAAAACCAGAAACAATAAAAAACTTGTTTTTAATAGAAGAAACAATTATTGAAAATTTTTGAAACTAACGAACACATATCATGCGACAGCATCGAAGATTAGAAAATATCATAAATGGAGATACTCGACATGGATTATTCATATTTATGCAAAAAAATCGGAGATATGGCGGGCATTCCGATTCGACTCTACGAAAACCAGAAACTCATTTATTTTTACTCCCTGCTGCAGCTTTCCAAAGACCCTTTATCATTGTACGAAACGCAGGTCATGCAAATTCGCACGGAAGTTGGCTATTTTGTCACACCTGATTTCGATTACTATGGCATTATCAACGGGCAGGACAACACGATTATTATCGGTCCGACGCGCCTTACAGATATGACACTGCAGGAATATAAAAAACTGGCATTTATTTTAGAAGTTGCCCCTGAAGACACAGATGACTTTATTCGTGCACTTTCGTCAATTAATCATATTCCACTTGAAAGCATTTTACAAATTCTGTGCGCCATGAATTATGTCATCAATGGCACACAGCTTGAACTGACCGATATTGAAGTGACCGATTCTGTGCAGGAAGATATTTTTATGCATTCGCAAACGCCCCTTGAAACTAAAATGACACATTCTGACGATGTTACTTTTCAGGATATTCAAAAAACGTATTACGTCGAACAGACACTTTTGGATATTGTCAGACGCGGAGATACTTCCACATTAAATGAATGGCTCAAAACTCCTCCTGCAATTCATCCGGGTAAATTATCCTCCGACTTAATTCGACAATATAAAAATAATATCATTATCGCCGTATCGCTATATGCCCGTTCAGCTATTCGTGGTGGTATGGATCTGGCAGATGCCATGCAGCTCAGCGATGCTTATATTCAAAAAATAGAACATTTGCAGACTATTGAACAGATTTCAAATATTGCATTTCATGCCATTAAAGAATATACAACCCTTGTGGAACAATCTCGATTTGGCAATCATCAGACCGAGCTTGTAAGGCAGGTCAGTAGTTATATCCGACATCATATTTCGGAAAATATTAAAACTGAGGATATTGCCAAAAATCTGTATTTGAGCCGCAGTCATCTTTCAACACGATTTAAAAAAGAAAGCGGTGTTTCTTTAAATGAGTACATTACACTGATAAAAATTTCCGAAGCAAAACATTTGCTGACCCATACCGATAAAAGTCTTTTGCTAATCAGCAATTACCTTGGTTATTCTTCTCAAAGCTATTTTTGTAATATTTTTAAGAAATATGTTGGAAAATCGCCTAAAGAATACAGGGAATTATAGTTGTTATTTTTTATTTTAAGGCTTATAATCAAATATATATTTATCTGATACGAAAAGGAGATTTTTAACCTATGAACAATTACAACATAGAAACACAATGTATTCATTCCGGTTATACACCAAAAAAAGGGGAACCTTGTGCCTTGCCAATTTATCAGAGTACAACATTTAAATATGATACAACTGATGAGATGGGTCAATTATTCGATTTAAAGGCCGAAGGCTATTTCTATACGCGCCTGCAAAATCCGACAAATGATGCCGTTGCAGCCAAAATTGCTGACCTTGAAGGCGGCGTTGCAGCTATCCTGACATCTTCCGGACAGGCAGCTAACTTCTACGCTGTATTTAATATTTGTGAAGCAGGTGACCACGTTGTTGCAGCTTCTACGATTTACGGCGGCACATTCAATCTTCTTGCAGTAACATTTAAAAAACTTGGCATTGACTGCACATTTGTGGATACAGATGCCAGCGCCGAAGAAATCGCTGCTGCATTTAAACCAAATACAAAAGTCCTTTTTGCAGAAACTATTGCAAATCCTGCACTGGTTGTTCTGGATATTGAAAAATTTGCGCATGTTGCACACGAACACGGCGTACCATTCATTGTGGATAATACTTTTGCCACACCTGTCAACTGCAGACCTTTTGAATGGGGCGCTGATATCGTCACACATTCCACAACAAAATATATGGATGGCAATGCTGTTCAGGTTGGCGGCGCTATTGTGGACAGCGGTAATTTTGACTGGGATGCTTACGGTCATAAATACCACGGACTGACAGAACCAGATGAATCTTACCATGGTGTCATTTACACAAAACAGTTCGGCAAAAAAGCTTATATCACTAAAGCGACTTCACAGTTAATGCGAGACCTTGGCTCGATTCCATCACCAACAAACTGTTTTCTTTTAAACCTTGGACTCCAGACATTACCGCTGCGTGTTGAACGTCATTGCTACAACGCTCAGAAAATTGCAGAATTTTTAAACGCACATGAAAAAGTTTCTCATGTCAACTATGCTGGTCTGCCAGATGATAAATATTATGCACTGGCACAAAAATACATGAAAGATGGACATACTTGTGGCGTTATTTCCTTTGAATTAACCGGTGGCCGCGATGCCGCTGTTCGTTTTATGGACAGCTTAAAACTTGCAGTCATTGCCACACATGTCGCAGCTTCAATTACAATGGTACTTCATCCTGCCAGCCACACACACCGCCAGATGAACGATGAACAATTAGCAGAAGCGGGTGTATCTCCTGGCATGATCCGACTTTCAATTGGTATTGAAAATGTCGATGATATTATTGCAGACCTTGCGCAGGCGCTGGAAAATGCTTAAATTATAAATCACTGTAAATTTCTATACGAATATTAATAACAAATCCCCATACTTCTTACAGTTTTCACTGTCGGAAATATGGGGATTTATATTTAACAATTATATAATTATATTTACAATATAAACCTTTGTTATCACATTACTTCAATGGCGTCTTTTCCCTTAATTGCTAACTCTTCGCAATAATCAAGCAATATTTTAATGCTAGCAAACTCCTGATGGATTAATGTTTCTGTCGGAAGTTTTTCATTAACCACAAAATCAAAACATTTATTAATCATTTTAATATTTTTTTCCAGTTCATTTTTTACAGATTTATCCATAGAATTATCCCTTTCTTACAATTGTGAATATAGAAACTTATGATTAACTCAATTTAATTTTACTAAGTTGTGATTAAGTAGCCACTACTAGTACAAACTTACCATCAGCCGTCACGGCGTGTGGAAAATAAGCCTGTTGCAAAACAGACTTTTATTTTTATTTCTGTATTTTTACTCTTGTCCATATTCTTATCCAGTATCTATGTTGTATACTGTCGATTATGCCAAAAACTTGTAATATCCTGTCGAAGGATAATGATTGAGAATGTCACTTGCTCTGTGATATGATAGAAACATGATAGGTCGTTGTTATGAAATGATTGTCGAATTTATTCTGATATTCTGATGATTCAATGTTCTGCGTATTTAAATATGGTATGGTTCACAATTTTGTTTATTTAAATATTCTAATGATTCAAATATTCTGTTTATTTAAATATTCTAATGATTCGAATATTCTGTTTATTTAAATATTCTAATGGTTCGAATATTCTGTTTATTTAAATCGCTGTGTTCCACTATTTTATTTAACTTGAATAATGAATCTGTTCAGAAATTTTGATTTCGACATTATCAATTACCAAAGTGAATTTAGGAGGTAAAAATGGGATTCACAGATACTGTAACAAAAGCCTACATCAGAGAAAACACCGTATTCGCAGACGCTTTCAACTATCTGCTCTACGATGGCAAACAAATTATTAAACCAGAAAACTTACATACCAAAGATATCACAGAAATTGCCATACCCTTTCATCCAGAAGACAAGATTAGTTCTCGGAAACTTTCAAAAAGTGCCGCTCAAAAATACCGTGATATTTTCAAGTCAACGGTTGTCATGAATGACGAGGAAGCATCATATATTCTTCTTGGTATTGAAAATCAATCCGAAGTCCACTATGCCATGCCCGTTCGCAATGCCATTTATGATGCACTTCAATACGGTCAACAGGTAGATGACATTGCCGCACACCACCGAAAGCATAATGAATTATCTTCTGTACATACTAGTGGTGAATATCTCTCTGGATTTTTGAAGGATGATACGATCGCCCCAGTGATTACACTTGTCATTTACTTTGGACTGACACCGTGGGATGGACCACGTTCATTACACGAAATGATGGCTGTTAAAAATCAACAGCTACTCAGCTTTGTTCCAGATTACCATATACATTTACTGGAACCTCACTGCATTTCAGATGACGATTTACAAAAATTTTCAACTAATCTCAGAGAAGTTATGGGCTATATCAAATATGCGAACGATAAACAAAAACTGGCTGCATTTATCCAAAACAACCCACGTATGACCATCGAACGCAACGCCGCTCTGGTCATCAGCGCCTCCACCCATACATCCATAAATATTTCAGAGAAGGAGGAAACCGTAGATATGTGCAAAGCTATTGAAGAAATGTTGGCAGATGCCAAAGCTGAAGGCGAAAATCTTGGACTTACCCAAGGCCTTTCCCAAGGGCTTTCCCAAGGTCGCTTCGAGGGTAAATTGGAATCCCTCGCCGAACTGGTTAGAGATGGCATTTTAGATATCAATGAAGCTGCCAAACGCGTTAATATGTCCGTTGAAGAATTTGAAGAAAAATGCACCAATTTTTAAAATAGTATTTTATCAGCAATAAAAATTGACTGAGTTATCATACCCCTTCATTTGTAATATCAAGGTAATGTAACTCAGTCAATATATTTTACTTAATTTGCCATGTGAGCACGTAAATCCGTCAAAGTCTTAATATTCGCTTTCTCGATGTCTGACAGTACAGACTCTGAAAAATCTGAAGGATTAACTGTTCCAATATACCAACTTTTACTATTAAAATACTCCTGAATATAAGGTGTATCAAATTTACGGCCATGTCTTGCATAAATTTCATTAATTGCCATTTGAACATCATCTGAAGATAACCCTGATAATTCAGATGATGAATATACATATTTATCACTATCTGGCAAAATGTATTCCCAGGAATTATCACTTTGCTGAATGTTTGGCAGCCAATAGTTCTGATATCCTTCTTCCGTCAAATAAACAATCCGTTCTACTTTATTTGACGCTGTATCAATAAATGTAATAATTTGTGAACCATCTTTATCGTTATAGTAGACACCACCATATTCATCATGCATCGCCAATTTATAATCACTTGGCATGTTTTTTTCTATTGTATTTTCTTTCGTTCCTACTTTTAATGAATAAAGCATTGGTATGTCGTCATCCTTATCGCCTGCAATATCAATATATTGAGGCTCATCAAAACTATCGCACTGTACTGTTAAATTACCGGTAATATCAAAATAGCAGTCTTCTCGCATTTCCATAACATAATCTGGGTATATTTTCACAAATTCACTAAAATCATCCAGATAATCTGCCAAATCAACATCTTTAATTTCTTTTTGCTTTGCTTCTGTTTGATTTATTGTTTCAACAGACTGCTTATCTCCCGAGAAATTTCCAGTACTTACACTATCTTCTTTATTACTGCTATTTGTATTTCCTACACTGGTATTTTGTTTTTGTGTTTCAGAAACATTATCATTCGCATACCGTACCGGTTGCTGTCCATCTATTATTATTCCAATGATACAAAAAAGGCACGCAACTCCCAAACTCACATATTTAACTATTTTATCCATCATCTATCACCATTTTACCCTATGTTTAATTATCAGCTTGAATAGGTGAACCACAATACTCGCATTCTCCTACACCATGAACTACAATTTTGTTTACACCACCACAATTCGGACAAATAACTGTTGTATAAACTTCTTCTGTTTTCGCTGCATTTATATTACCAGAAGAATTATTCACTGTAGGAACTGGACTATTTCCTCCACCTATAGTAAGCAATCGGTCATACATGTCAAATGATGCCTTTTCAAAGCAACCCTTTTGCATCATTCGCTTAAAATCAGATACTATTCTGCTTCTATTCATATTTAATGCAGCAGCCAACACATCCATATCTACAACACAATTATCTTTGACATATGGAATATATCTTTCATATCTTTTTGCTGTTCTTGTTTTTTGCCATCCTGAATAAATCATCCAAAATCCTAACCAGGTTAATCCGACAGCAATAACAATGGTTACTGCACCATCTCTCTCATTATCAAATACAATTCCTAATGTTGCAGGTGCTATCAGTAAAAATAAAATGATTCCAACAATAAATTTAATCCAACCAAATACCTTATCCAGTCCTATTCTTTCAAGCATATTTTCTCATCTCTTCCTTCTTAATCTAATTTTCTGCCGCATTTAATACAAAATTTTGCATCGTCTGCTGCCAAAGCACCACAATATCCGCATAATTTTTCAAATTTATATCCACATTCAGGACAACTCACTGCATTTTCTTCCAAGTCACAGCCACATTGCGGACAAGGCATATATTTTTTCCCACATTCCATACAGAATTTTGCATTACTACTGATTTCGGTTTTACATGCCGCACAAACAATTTTCTTTGTTTTTTTCTCAAATAATGTATCTTCTTTTTCTATTGAACTTTCCGAATCATAACCACATTTTCCACAAAAACGTTGCGAAACAGGAAATCGTTGGTGACATTTTGGACATTCCTGTTCTCTTTCAATAGACATTTCCTTCGAAGTTGCAGCGAACATTCCTCCCATGGTATTTCCCATCGAAAGTCCTATACCTGCCCCCATAAATGCAGAAGAAGCTGAACCCTGATTTTTTGCCGCACTTTCCAATGTATCAAAGGAACGTTCCTGTCGATAATCATAACCAATAATATTCATCTCCGCTCTTTTTGCCAATGCTTCTTTTAGCTTTAATACACCGGAATCATCCTTTGGAACACTAATATCATTGATATAAAAATTGACTAATTCTATACCATACTCATATAAATCATTGATAACACACTGTTTAATATATGAAGATATTTCATCCAGATAGGCATTAATTTCTAAAGCACTGACTTTTTTATGCACGAAATAAGACGATATACAGTCTTTGACTTTTGATATGTACAATCCTTTAAAATAGGCTTTCATATTCTCTCTGTCAAACTGATACATTGTTCCAACTAATTTGGTCAAAAATTTTCTCGAATCTATAATCCTCAAGCCAAACATCCCATTCGCACGAACCGGTATAAACAGACCGTACTTAGGGTCTTGTATCTGTATCGGCGTTGGAGTTCCCCATTTAATATCCAGAATATAAGATTTATTAATATACCATACTTCTGCTGTAAAAGGTGTCTTGCCACCAAACGGAATATTAATAATTTTATTTAAAATAGGAATATTATTTGTATCCAGCACATAACGACCTGCTGTAAAAATATCTGTAATCATGCCAGTCTTAACCAACACTGCCTCTTGTGATTCATTTACAATCAACTGTGTCCATGTTGCCAATTCTGAAATAGGATATTTCCAAGCAAATGCTTCATTTCCACCATTATATTGAACTACATTTACAATTGCCATACGCTCACCTTTTTATCTGCAACTATATATTTTTTAGTTATAGATTATTATACATCAACTATATTTAGTTTTCAATGTATACCAAAAAATAAATATCTTTAAAAAATATGAAACAAACATTTTGTGTCTTATATCATAATGATGTTAAAATCAAAATAATTTCTGCGGTTCACTGGCATGTTCTTATTTACATCTATACTTTTGTCGAATATGCCAGAAACTCGTAATATTCTGTCGAAGGATAATGATTGAGAATGTCACCTGCTCTGTGATATGATAGAAACATGATAGGTCATTGTTATGAAATGATTGTCGAATTTATTCTGATATTCTGATGATTCAATATTCTGCTTATTCAAATATGATATGGTTCACTATTTTTTTATTTAAATATTCTAATGATTCAAATATTCTGTTGATTTAAATCGCTGTGTTCCACTATTTTACTTAACTTGAATAATGAATCTGTTCAGAAATTTAATTTCGACATCATGCATTACCGAAGTGAATTTAGGAGGTTAAAAATGGGATTCACAGACACTGTAACAAAAGCCTACATCAGAGAAAACACCGTATTTGCAGACGCCTTTAACTATCTGCTCTACGATGGCAAACAGATTATTAAACCAGAAAACTTACATACCAAAGAGAGCACAGAAATCGCCATACCCTTTCATCCAGAAGACAAGATTAGTTCTCGAAAACTTTCAAAAAGTGCTGTCCAAAAATACCGGGATATTTTTAAGTCAACGGTTGTCATGAATGACGATGAGGCGTCATATATTCTTCTCGGTATTGAGAATCAATCCGAAGTCCACTATGCTATGCCCGTTCGCAATGCAATCTATGATGCACTTCAATACGGTCAACAGGTAGATGACATTGCCGCACACCACCGAAAGCATAATGAATTATCTTCTGTACATACTAGTGGTGAATATCTCTCTGGATTTTTGAAGGATGATACGATCGCCCCAGTGATTACACTTGTCATTTACTTTGGACTGACACCGTGGGATGGACCACGTTCATTACACGAAATGATGGCTGTTAAAAATCAACAGCTACTCAGCTTTGTTCCAGATTACCATATACATTTACTGGAACCTCACTGCATTTCAGATGACGATTTACAAAAATTTTCAACTAATCTCAGAGAAGTTATGGGCTATATCAAATATGCGAACGATAAACAAAAACTGGCTGCATTTATCCAAAACAACCCACGTATGACCATCGAACGCAACGCCGCTCTGGTCATCAGCGCCTCCACCCATACATCCATAAATATTTCAGAGAAGGAGGAAACCATAGATATGTGTAAAGCTATTGAAGAAATGTTGGCAGATGCCAAAGCTGAAGGCGAAAATCTTGGACTTACCCAAGGTCGCCTTGAAGGTAAAACTCTTGGTCTTACCCAAGGCCGCCTCGAAGGCAAATTTGAATCTCTCGCCGAATTGGTTAAAGATGGCATCTTAGATATTAACGAAGCCGCTAGGCGGGTCGATATGTCTGTTGAAGAATTTGAAGAAAAAATGAAGAATTTTACAAATTAATTTTTTCATATTTTTGCATTTTAATGAAGTATACTCTGTTAAGATAATATAGAAAAAGGAAGTAACACCAGAAAATTACTTATTGATATGGATTTTCCTTACAGAACGTACACACAGAAAATCCATATCGCATCCTAATATTAATATTTTATCTTTTTTATAAGGCTTATAGTCTATCAAAATCACATATGAATCGATCCAACTTATCATTAATGTTTCTTATTCTTACACAATCCTGTTCTGTAATATCCAATATAAAATATTTCTTTTCATGAATATTATATTTCGGATAGCGACTATCATTATGTAGTTTTGAAAATAAAATATTTTCAAACACATACTCTTTGAGCTGTTTCGATAATTGAATTTTTAACATTTCATCATTGCCTGCCAGTATCTCAATCAAGAAATCAATACTTAAATCTAAAGAATGTCCCACCTCTCGTAATTTCTGTGAAAAATAAGGATTAGAAGCATCTACTTTTCCACATATATATCCTTTTATTTTCTTTTCCATAGCCTGTATATACATATATACAGCTTCATTATATAAATAATGTTCTTGCAATATTGAAGCTGATTTTTCATCATTTTTTGCCAGATTTATATACTCATCTTTCATATCACAAGCATTAACATATTTTCTTCTACCTATAAATTTTTGCATTCATTCACCTTATTCCATCAATAAAATCTTAATTAAATACTTCCGCAGAAAATTTCAATAAAGTAATCCAATAAATTTGTCTAAACTTGCCGCTACATATTCTATACTACCATTTTCATGATTCCAAAAAACAATTGTTTTATTCTGTATTGAATAACACATATAATTGCCAAATGAATCAATTGCAAACGGAAGTAAATTATTATCACTAATCACATTCAACGCAGTAAATACTAAATCTACATCTCTATCATCACGATTAAATGACAACACTGCGCCAAATACTCTTTCACTATTACCAAGCATAAATTTATAATCCGATGGTGTAGCTGCATTAGTCTTTATAACAAATTTTTTTAAATCCTCAGGGAATACAATATTTCTCATTTCTTCTATTTCATCAAATACTGTCATATCCTTTATATCAATTTTATATTTCCACATAATACTCATTTTACTCCTATCTGTGATCTGATCCACCGCCCCATATACTACGACCACCTGTATGTCTGCAAATTGCATGTTCTGATGCATCAACTAATTGCATTTTACCAGGCAATTCATTGTGATGCCATGTTAAACCAGATATCCTCGGTTCTCCATTTTTTATTTGTTCCACTTGACGTGCTGTAAATTTTTTTGCAAATTCTTCATCTGCATCAATTCTTTTTGTCAACTGACTTGTACAATATTTAAATTGCTCAGTATCCGATGCAGTTCTTAATTCTTTTGGCAATATTGTTTCATATTTGCTCTCAAATTGAGGAAATACCCCCTCCACACGTTCACCATCAAGCACAAATACATGTTTCTTATATTCCACATTTGTTTCTGGATATTTTTTATCACAAAGTCCTTCGTTAATTGTAGTTATATGTTTCGGATGCTCAACTTCCACCTTACTATTTTCGAATGCTTTTATTTTACAATTTATATCCTTTTGTTCCTTTATAATTTCTTTACTTTCACCTAAATTAAATATATTCATCACATCACCTCTCCATCAACAAATCTTTTCCATATTTCCAAGTATTCATTGGATTCGTTGTGATGTTCAATTTGATTCTTAAGAATACATTCAATAATTGTGTTTTGATCATTATTGTCCAAATCTGCAAAAATTTCATCGTCCATATATATGAAACTATTTTTCCATTCTTCTATAGACTCCGCATTTTCAAGTTCTCTTTCAAGTTCAGGTGAACTAACTAAATCATAAAATATTGATCCTATCATTTCCATTGGACAACTTCCATTTTTATGAAATACTTTTAATATTTTTATCTTCGTTTTTGTCGGAATATCTAATTTTGTCAAAATTTCAGTTAATTCCTGAACATTTACATCAAGTTTTTCTCCTGAACATTTATTCAATAAGTTTTTTACAAGTATTTGCTTTTGTTTTCTCTCTGGAAATGTCTTTTTCAAATCTATTTTAACATATCTACGAGCTTCACCTTCAAACTTTTTAACTTTGCAAAGGACTGCCTCTATCCAATCGTTTTGATATACAACTGCAACACCTTTAGGAAGTTTTGCTATTTCATCAAGCTGCTTATCCTTTAACCCTGCCGCTTTTCCAACCAGTCTGCGATCCTGTTCATCCGGCAATCTCATAATTATTTTTGTATTTGTATTTCTGATTGCTGAGATATCCACTGCACTTGGTGACTGATCTGCAATAATAAACCCTTCACCATATGTACGCATTTCTGCTATCGCATTTGAAATCATTTCTACTGATTTTCCTGCCACATTACTTTCTTCTAAATTCTGTTCTGTTGATGTTCTTTTTAGAATATTATGCGCTTCCTCTAAAACTGTAATATGTTTTAATGGTGCATTCATTTCTGCACAACTTGTCATTCTGTACTCACTCAATCTCATTATGAGAATCCCCATAATTAATGATTTAGTTTCTAAAGAACCAATTCTACTTAAATCAATAATTACCTTTCTATTAAAAAGAATTTCATCACCAATTTCGTGTGCAGAAAAAATTAATCCATTCAAACCATTCGTAAGAGATTTAACCCTCGTTACAAGTGAACCCGTATAATTACTCTTTACTTCCTCAGAATAAGCCGATTTATTAATAACATCTACAAGGTCATCTAGCAAGTCCTGGAAGGTCGGAAACAATACTTCAGAATATTTATTCGTAGATTCTGCTAAATCCCATCCACTTTTCTTATAAGCTTGTAAAACTGCATCCTTTAATACCGCAGGCATTGCAGCATACATTGGCCAACATACATTAAAAATTTCTACAATTCTATCTGCATGTTCTAGCACATGAACACCATCGGGAAATTTAAAAGGATTAATCCTTAATAATTCCGTATGTGCTGGATTTGTACCGTATACATTTACACCAGATGACAATCCAAAAATATTTTTATACTCACCTTTTGCAGGTTCAATAACCATGTAATTCACACCTGCATTATCAAGTTGTCTAATCAATTCATAAACTGTATTACTTTTTCCAGAACCAGTCGATCCAGTTATAAATGTATGCATTGACAAACTTCTTATGTTTAACCTCACATCATTTGCACATTCGCTTCCCATATTAAACACTTTCCCCAGTCTTATTGATGCCCCTTTATTTTCTGAGTCATACGTAACAACTTCTTTTCCGAAATCTGCATGCTCGATTACAGGGAGACCACATACTGACCTTCTTGGCAATCCCATATGAATCGCAAGCTCACTTCCACTTACTAACGAACACGGTGTAACTTCTATATTTTCTGTAAATCCTTCGTATTTAAATACTGGATGCATAAAATTAATTATATATTGACTAATTAATTCTATAGTTTTCTTTTCTGAATTTCCCCAAGAATTTATTGCTGCTATTTCTACGCCTGAATTTTCACCTCTCATAAGAGCTTTATATGTAGAAGCTGCAACTTCTGCCGCATACTGATCTTCAGATAAAAAATATGCCGCACACTCATACATACCAAGACTTTCAAATTCATCAATCCTCTTTAGTTGCTTATCAATTCTCTGCAAAATCCCTTCTACAGTCTTATCGTGTAAAGTAAGTGTTATACCTTCTGTCATTCCATTTGAATAGCCTTCCGTTCTCGTATTTCCATAACTTTCACCTTGGGTAAATCCTTTACTTCTACCTATAGCCTCGGTAATATTTTTTGAAACAGATTTTCCAGCAGTTCCAGAATCACTTACATTTTTTGATACAGCTGACCCTATCATTCCTGTCGCACCTGAAACAATACCTCCAACTACAAGACCTATTCCACCTGTTACAGGTGTAAGAGCCGCCCCTAATATTGTAGCAGCACTTGCAATTCCCTTTATTGTTTTTCCTGCCACACTCTCCCTCGAAATACTCTTTGCATAACTTGAACTGGAAGTGGTCGTCCTTCCCTTAGTTTTTGTAGTTGTTGTAGTCTTATTGACAGATTTATTTATACTTTGAATTTCTGCAAGTGAAAAATTGATTGATTTATTACTTGTATAATTCACCTGTGTATTTGCAAATGTAGACATCTGTGTGTATACATTTTCATAACCTCTACGAAGTTCTTTTAACTGCGCTGATGTAGTTCCATTTGCAATAATAATACCTGTATACTTTTCTCCTTGCATGGAAAGAACTAATTTTTCCAATCCCTGCACAAAATTTTGATTTTTATCAATGTTATTTGCTCTGCTATTAGCTACACAAGATACCGCTGAAACACTGTTATATTTAATTTTTGAAAGCATTTCCTGAACGTTTTCAACCGTATAATCATCCTTTATTTTTAAGCCAGGAAATTGTCCTTTCATAGCATTTTCAATCGTATCTTTTAATGAACTGGCAGTTCTATCAGGATCTATTGAACGTATTCCCATGTAAAAATCTGTCTTTGTTCCATCACTATCAATAATAACAAACACAGCACTTTCTGTTGTTGCTAACGAATTAAAAACACTTGCAAATTTATATGTTGCAAATTCTTCCTGCTCATAAACCATTTCTGTTATTTTGAACAACCGAACATTATCACGAATATTCTTTTTCAAAACGTCATCCGTTAACGGTATAACAGGCATTGATGATAAATTTCCAATATAATTTTTTAATACAATATCGTCAACTACTTGCAACGCTGTTTGATACCCAGATGTAATATTTTCATATTTTAGCTTACTAACAACCCCCTGTGTTGTAGCAACTTCATCTTTATACATCTCGATTTCGCCCATATTTTATCGCCCCTTGTCTGTAAGGATAAGTCCAATTCCAACTGCAGCTACACCAATTCCTCCTGCTATAACTATTCCCTGATGAGCACATATTCCTGCAACGATCGCAACCGTTCCTGCTGCTGTCACACCTATTCCTACCTGTTTCCTTGTTATGGCTGAATTTGTCGTATATTCTTCCTGTCTTATATGTTCTGCTTTATCTCTATAAATATATTTAACTATATTTTTTAACAAATCTATTCTTTCTTTTGAAAAATTATTTACAACTGTTACCATTTGATGATTTAAATATGCTTCATTCCATTCTGAAGAATCCTGCTTCAACACCTCCTCATCATGTTCATCATATAAATCCGGCATTTTACTTAATGCATAATACATCATTTCATCGAACTGCTTCATTGTTGGATCAACAAGCATATTATCCTTTAACATAATTCTTACACGGATTTTCTTTCCAGAATCCACTGCTTCTTTAAATTCATTTGTAATTGCCATTAATCACACCTACTTTCTCCTAATTTTATCGCAATACTCTATTATATTCTTTGCAGCCAATTTAATTTTAACAATATCTTGTTTATCCATTTTGTTTTTAGAATTTATTTTTTCACATACCTCATTGATTTTCTTTTCTTCCTGCATAATGGATTTTAATAATCTCACTGCCTGGGTTGGAGGAATAATCTCTTCCTTCCTTCTATATGTATTATCATAAGTCACTTGCTTTGTTTTTTGTGGATAAAGTTTATTAATCATTTTTTTCAAATGCAAAATTCTTCTTTTGCTAAATTTATTAACTAATCCAGCCAAAATATTATTTAACGCATCTGCTGATTGTGAAAACTCTTCTTTATCATCTTCATCACTTATCCATAAATTCTTCATGCTTGATTCCGCGAATTGTGCCATTTCATTAAATTGTTTAAAAGAAGTATCTACCAACAGACTGTCTTTTAGCATAATCCGGACTCTCAGCAATTTTTTTTGTGCAACTGCCTCTCTAAAATCTCGTGTTAATGCCATCCACCTAATCTCCTTTTAAATTTCAAGAATAGAATTTACTTTCTCTTGAATTTTTTCAAGCCATGCTAATCTCTCTTGAGATTTTTTTATTCTATCTTCGATATTAGCATTATTCTCCGCACATACTTCTAATTCTTTTAATTTACTAGCTAATACAGCATCCAGTTCGTCAAACTTCTTTGAAAAAATTCTCTTGATTACTCTAGCTTGCTCTTTAGCATATTTTACAGCACTTCCGCTGTTTTCATACAACAGTTCCTGAACAGGCGCAAAAAATCTTTGTGCCAATTTTGTACCATCTACATACTCTTTATCTTCGTATATATCTCTATAATACCCTTTCTCCTGAAACCAAGTCCATGGTTTATACCATTTTCTATCTGTGTTTTTTACCCACTCTTCTCCTACTTTTACCCTTTCAGATTTTGTCATTTCACTAATCAGCGCACTTGTATCAGAAATAATATCCCCCTGCATCATTTCAAATGGATTTAATTTTATACTTTCTCCATTAATATCCTGTGTTAACTCTGAAATCTTCTTTTTATATTCCTCTAACAATTCTTCCGCATTTTTTTGAATATGATTAGAAATCAAATTTTCAAGCTTAACCTGAACCTCTGCTTGCAATCCTTCCGCAAATTTTGCAAATACCTTGCAAATACTTTCTGCATCTCTCTTTGATAGTTTCCCATCAGTCGAAGTTAATTGCTGCGTTATTTTTTCCTGTGCTCTCACAATTACACTTTTCGCTAATTCACTAATTTCTTTATCATAATTAATTTTCTCAATCTGATTTTTAAACTTCTTTGCATCTTCACCACTGGCTAATTTTTTCTTAATCACATCAATTTGTGCCAATATTTCTTTTTGTTTATCCTCATTAGAAGCAATTTCCTGTTTTGTAGTTTCAAATGAATGTGCACTCTCTAATTTTTTAATAAAAGTATCCACTATGTTCTTTATTTTTGCTGTCTTCGCATATTTCTGAACATACATTTTAATTGCATCTTCAATCGAAATAATACCCGAATGAATCAATGCCTGTTGTTTTTTATCTCCGCTTGCTATAGCTTCATCTAACATATTTTTTACTTGTTCTTGTGCAGACTGAGTCAACGGTGCATATTTTTCGAAAAACATTTCATCACTCTTATCTTTACGCGGGATAAATTTTCTTGCTTTTACTTTAGCTTCATCCACATCTTCATCATCATCCTCATCAGTTGAAAGGGAATCATATTCAGCCAATATGGTTCTGATATTCAATGCTGTTAGCGCTGATGCCGGATAAATATTAGGATTTTCTATTCCGTTATCCCGCAAATAATCACGTACTTTTGTAATAGCACTCTCTACACTATCTTCACCTTTTTTGAATTCGTCCAATTTATTCACAACGAAAATAAATCTATCTCTAGACTGCTTACCGCCAACTTTCATACTATCAGCAACATAATTTAACAAATTAAAATCATCATTTACTGCTAATTGTGTCGCGTTCATTATGTATAAAACAACTGTTTTTGATGATTCAGAAAGCATTCGATATGTTGCAGCTTTATGTTCAGGATCTCTTGAGTTATTTGGTCCCGGAGTATCAACAAGAACAAGAGAAACATCATCGGCTGTGACAAACGGAATATTACCCTCTACATGAATTCTCGATACTTCTGGATTAGTATTAAGCTGATTCATAATTTTGTATGTTAATTCAGGATATACCTGTATCAAACGACCTTCTTTATCATATACTTTTGCCATAAAATGATCTTCATCGTTATCTTTTATCTCAGTGATTGTTGCTGTACAAGCTTCTTGTTTTGCAGGCATTAATTTTTTTTGTAACAATGCATTGATCAATGTTGATTTTCCCGCACTCATCGTTGCTACAACATTAACTTCAAAATCACTGCTTTTTGCCATATTAAATGCTTTAATCATATCTGGTTGTCTTAATTCTTCAAATGGTCCATTTTGAATTTCATCAAACACTTCCTGTATAGCTTCTTCTTTATCCTTGACTTCTTTTGCAGGAATATGTTCTATTTCAATATGTATCCCCTTTTTCTCTGCCTCTTCAATCATTGCAACCATATCTTCATAATCTGGAATCGTGCCATGAAAGACTATTTTAAAATTTTTCGTATTACATTCTTCCCAAAGTAAATCTGGCAACTTTTCAATCCATTCTTGAAGCCTGCAATCTTCATGATTCAATTTACTATTTTTCTTTAAAGGTTCTCCGTCAATTTTTATTTCAGTTACAAGTTTATATGGATTGTATTTAATATAAATTTCTCTCATCTCTTGTTTTTCCTCCTAACTCATATATCATTTTTTCTAAATGAAGTATTCCAGAATGCAACAATATCTTATATGCATCGTTGTCATTTCCAACTTGAATTTCCTGTTGAACATTTTCCGGATAATATGTATCAAGCTGAAATTCTGTCTTTCTAAATTTTCTTTTTAATCGACCTATTTCATCCTGCTCATCTTCATTAAGAGCTTCCTCCAATAGATTAATTTGGGCAAGATATGCAGCATATGCTGAAACGGGTACAACATTTGGATTTTCAAATTCTAGGCTTTTTAAATCCTCTACTGCAGAATTTAATGTTTCTATCACCGAATCCTCATTGCTTCTAAACTTATCTAATTTGTTTATAACAAATAATATTTTTCCATGATAATTTTGCCTTATAAAACGTAAATGCTTTCGATCGTCTTCTGTACCTATATTTTCTCCATTTAATACATATATCAACAAATCTACACGCTCATTTACAATTGCTTTTTCGGCAATTTCCCGATGTACAGCATTCTGCGATGAATTAACCCCCGGCGTATCAATAAAATATATTCTCTCTATCTCACTCAAAAATGTTCTGAAAAATGTACTTACAACTATTGCTGATTTTTCACTATTTATATCATCCTCCATTAATTCTTTACATTGTGCATTTAAAGAAATTCCTGAATCTACCTTATACGTCAATCCATCTTCATAAGCTTTATTGATAATATAATGAATCTTAGCTGTGCATGCTTCATTTTGTGTTCTATTCACCTTTTTACCTACAAATGCATTTAGAAGTGTCGATTTTCCAGCACTCATATTAGCAGTAATCATAATTTTAATAGGTTTTTTACTGCAAAATCTTCTGTTTTCTATCCAACATTCCCTTATATAATCAATCTCTTTTGAACCATTTCTTATATCATTCAAAGGAAGTGAAATATTATATAAGAACTGAAATACTTTTTTTAATTTTTTTTCGTATTTTCCATAATACATATTAGATAATTCATTGAAAATTTTTTCACCTTTACGTTTATCTGTATATGCGCACAAAAATATACAATCCATCAACATGCAATATCGATACGTAAACATCCTAAACGGCTTAAATTTCGTAGCTCTAATGGCTTTCGCCTGCTTTCGAAAATCATTAGGACTATATTGATATTTTTTCTTATCTACCAATATATTGTCCACATATAAGTCAAATGTCTTTTTTGCCCAGATATCATCTGAAGCATATTTTCTTACAAAATACTCAAGTATATTAAGATATTGAATCTTATATCTATCCTTTTCAACTTTAACTGGATGATTTTCAAGCATTTGTGCTGTCCATAACCTAATATTACTCATCTTTCTCCTCACTCCATCACTTCCACCAATTCCCCCTGGCTTCTCAGCCACATATCAATGCCATTGCCATAGACATCTGCGATGAAGACGACTTCGCCGTCTTTGGAGGCTTTTTCGTCAATTTGGGCGGTTGGCAGGCGGTCCAGAACGGCGTCGACATCGTAACCGAAGTATTTGAATCTGACGCGTCTTAATTTGCCGCTGTACATGAATGGTATGTGTTTTCTGAATTCGCCTTCCTGAAATCGGTCGCTATATGCTATATGGAAGGTTTCCGGTAATATTTTATATTTGTGAATGCGGTCGATGCGATAAATCGTTGGAAATTCATCGTCGATGCTTTCTTTGATTTCTCTGTTTTCGATAAAGGCTGCCAGATAAAAATAATATTCTGAAAACATAATTGCGGCAGGCTTTAGTTTTCGTTTCACCGTTGTTTTGTCCTTTGGTCTGACATATTCTATCTCAATATAATGCATGCTCTGGATAGCCTGTCCGATTTCCCACAGCGTTTCGATAATTGGCTGTCCGTGGCGCGGCGCTTTGTAATTAAAACGCTCATTTGAAATTAATTCTTTAATCACCTTTTTGTCTGTGGATGATACACAATTTGCCAACAATTTATCCAGAATTTCGTTCATATCTTCTTTTCTGAATGCCCGGCTTTCCAAAAGAATTTTACAGACGGCCAGCATCTGACTGTTGGCCAAATGACTGCCTTCTCTTTTCTCAATGTGATAGCCTTTATGTTCACGGTCATATACAATATCATTTGAACTTCCGCCTCTTGCTATGCAGTCCTGAAAATAACTTCTGATGTCATCAATATCACGCTGAATACTTCGCTCAGTCACACCATAATTCTGTGCTTCTTCAATCTTACTGATGACGGACCCACTCACAAGTTTAGTATACATCTCTAAAATTCTTGATACTTTGTCACTTTTACTATATTCACTACTTTCGTTCATAGACACCTCCGATTGTTATGTCTATTATACCCAGCCACAATGACATATTTTGTCTATGTAATGAATTATATGTATATAATTTACTATACAATTCAATTTATTTATTCAAAATATACCATACATTTCCTGCAGTTTTGTATTTAGTAAAATTCTTTATTTATATTCCATAGCTAATATTTATATACCCACAGGTAATAGTAGCATAATTCAAACAATATTACAATTAGTGATAAGCATAATTCGCAATATCAAATGCGTCTTATTATAGAAAGGTTTTTATATATGGAAGATTTGAATTTTGAAAATATCGGAAAACGTATTCGGGATGTACGCATATCGAAGAAGTTGACACAGGAATATCTGGCACACGCTGCTAATGTGAATACAAGTCATATCAGTAATATAGAAAATAATCGCGTGAAAATATCTCTGACAACCCTTGTCCATGTCTGCAATGCAATGAACACTACCGTTGACTATATTCTTTCCAACGAATATAATGAAACAACGTCAGCATTGGACAATGCCATTCTCAGGGAATTACAGAATTGTTCTGATGACAAAAAAGAAAAAATCCTGAAAATCATACAGATTCTTTAATTAAAGCCTGTATGATTTTCAGGATTTTTATTATTGATTTTAAATGCTAATTGAGAAATTAAAATGAATCTAAAATGAATCAGAAACAAATACCTTTTTCCTTTGAATCAATATTGTGTCTTACTTTATAGCCGGTAAAAAATATAAACTTCCAAATATTCAATTTTCTAAATATTCAGAAAGCTGAAAGTCATTTTTTACATTAATATTTTAGATATTAAAAAAGGAAGTACTGAATCAGTACTTCCTTTGAGTGAGACATCGGGGATTCGAACCCCGGACAACTTGATTAAAAGTCAAGTGCTCTACCGACTGAGCTAATATCCCAC
>CAKRHR010000014.1 GCA_934339005.1 uncultured Catenibacillus sp.
GCATTATTAAATGCATTGCTGACACCACATGAAGCATTAAAGAAGCTTCAGGATGAAAACCGCCTGACAGAATTAATGGTAAGACAGGAAGAATTAAAGACATTACCATTTGGTGATATCTGGAATATGTACTGTGAAGAATGTGGCGCACCCGCAGATGGTACATGGTTTGAAGAAATCACAAAATACGAAGATGAAGTATTAAGCAAACGATAATCTAAATTGTATGCATATGAAGGGAGATTCTTAAAATGAATAATATTTTTGGTGTTAAAATTATGGAAGAATTTATTCACACATGTGATTATGGTGCTTCCCAGGGCTGGCATGAACGTAACGGCGGTAATCTTACATACCGTATGAAACCGGAAGAAGTTGAAGAATGTCGTCCATATTTCAAAGCTGTTCCAGGCGAATGGGTACCAATGGGTGTTCAGGCAGATAACTTAAAAGGTGAATATTTCATCGCTACAGGCAGCGGCAAGTTCTTCCAGAACGTTAAACGTGAGCCACAGAACACTATCTGTATTGTTGAAATCAACGAAGCAGGTGACAGCTACCGTATCGTATGGGGTCTTGAAGCAGGCGGACGTCCTACAAGCGAATTCCCTACACACTTTATGAATCATTCTATCCGCAAGAGAAAGACAAACGGCGAAAACCGTGTCATTTACCATGCACACCCACCTTATATCATCGCTTTGACATATGTGCTTCCATTAAGCGCAGAAATCTTTACACGTATGCTCTGGAAGAGTGCAACAGAGTGCTGCGTTGTATTCCCAGGTGGTGTTGGTGTCGTTCCTTGGATGATTCCTGGCGGCTCAGATATTGCCAAAGCAACATGTGCTGAGATGGAAAAATACGAAGCAGCAATCTGGTCTTTCCATGGTCTGTTCGTATCCGGCCCTGATTTTGATATTGCATTTGGTTTAATGCATACAATTGAAAAAGCAGCTCAGATTGCAGGTATCGCACTTGCAGCAAACGGCGGCAAAAAACCTGCCCAGGTGATTACAGATGACAACTTAAGAGCTATCGGTGATGCTTTTGGCGTTACACTGAATGAAGAAATCTTAAATTATAAATCTGACGACCCATTGTGTTATTAATGCTTGTCTAAATGGCATTTAATATATTTTGTTACATAAAGTACATCTTTTGTCACACAAAATATAAACTTTGGAGTCTGTCAATAAAAATAAAAAGGAGAGATATTTATTATGGCACAGAGAATTGTATTGAACGAAACATCTTATCATGGCAAAGGCGCAATCGCAGAACTTGCTACAGAAGTTGAAAGAAGGGGTTTTAAAAAAGCTTTTGTATGTTCTGATCCTGACCTCGTAAAATTTGGTGTAACAAAGAAGGTCACAGACGTTCTTGATAACGCTGGCTATGCATATGAACTGTATTCAAACATCAAACCAAATCCAACAATCGAAAATGTTCAGACAGGTGTTGCAGCATTTAAAGCTGCAGGCGCTGATTACATCGTAGCTATCGGTGGCGGTTCTTCAATGGATACAGCAAAAGCTGTTGGTATCATTATCAACAATCCTGAATTTGAAGATGTCAGAAGTCTTGAAGGCGTTGCACCTACTAAAAAACCTTGTGTACCTATCATCGCAGTACCTACAACTGCCGGTACAGCAGCAGAAGTTACAATCAACTATGTTATCACAGACGTTGAAAAGAAACGTAAATTTGTTTGCGTAGATACACATGATATCCCAGTTGTTGCTATCGTTGATCCTGAAATGATGTCATCTATGCCAAAGGGCTTGACTGCTGCCACAGGTATGGACGCTCTGACACATGCCATTGAAGGTTACATTACAAAAGGCGCATGGGAAATGACAGATATGTTCCACTTAAAAGCCATCGAAATCATTTCCAAATCTCTGCGTGGTGCTGTAGATAACACACCGGAAGGCAGAGAGGGCATGGCACTTGGCCAGTACATCGCTGGTATGGGCTTCTCTAACGTAGGTCTTGGTATCGTTCACTCTATGGCACATGCACTTGGTGCAGTTTACGATACACCACATGGTGTTGCAAATGCCATCTTACTGCCAACAGTTATGGCTTACAATGCAGATGCTACAGGTGAAAAATATCGTGAAATCGCAAGAGCTATGGGTGTTGAAGGTGTTGACGACATGACTCAGGAAGAATACAGAAAAGCTGCTGTTGATGCAGTTGCCAAACTTTCAAGCGATGTTGGTATTCCAAAAGACTTAAAAGCTATCGTTAAAGATGAAGACGTTCAGTTCTTAGCCGAAAGTGCAGTCGCTGATGCATGCGCACCTGGTAATCCAAAGGATGCTTCTCTTGAAGACATCATGGCATTATACCAAAGCCTGATGTAATCTTTTAATTGCATTTTAACATTCAATTTTTAATTGTAGTATTTAAATATTTATTCCTACCATTCTATATACGGGGGCGACTCTTACGGAGTCGCCCTTTGTTGTTTATGTTTATTTTCAAATACAATTGCAAAATTTCACAATTTTGCTTTACATTATCACTTCATTGTGCTAAAATGCTACTGTGTTAGCAAGCAAAGCGGATTCACGGTTTTTATAAATTACAAATTCCGCACAGGCTTCATATAAACATTAATAAACAAAATAATAAGGACTTGAAGGGAGATATTTAAAATGATAAAGAGAGGATTAGCATTAGGATTAGCATTAACAATGTGTGTTTCAATGGCAGCCTGCCAGAAGGATACTGCAGCAGATACAAAGGATACTGCAAATACAGTCGATACTACAGCAACAGCAGACACAACTGCCGATGCAGGTGCAGAAGATGACAGCTCAAGTGCCGATTCTGACATGGCATATGTCAAAGATAAAGGTACTCTTGTTGTTGGTATCACAGACTTTGAACCAATGGATTACAAAGATGCTGACGGCAACTGGATTGGTTTTGACGCAGATATGGCTAAAGCCTTCGCTGAAAGCCTTGGTGTCAATGTTGAATTTGTAGAAATTACATGGGATAACAAAGTGCTCGAACTTGACGGTAAAACTATCGACTGTGTATGGAATGGTATGACATTAACTGATGAAGTCACCTCCTCCATGGAATGCTCAAACGTTTACTGTGATAATGCACAGGTTGTTGTTGTCAATAAAGATGTGGCAGACCAGTATCAGACAGTTGAAAGCATCGCAGATTTAAGCTTTGCCGTTGAAGTTGGTTCCGCAGGTAAGAATGAAGTGGATGCTCTTGGTTACAACTACACAGAAGTTTCTTCACAGGCAGACGCTTTAATGGAAGTTGCCGCCGGTACATCTGATGCCGCAGTTATCGATGCTTTAATGGCTGGTGCTATGATCGGTGAAGGCACAAGCTATGAAAACCTTACATATACAGTTGGTTTAAACAGTGAAAAATACGGTGTTGGTTTCCGTAAAGGTTCTGACCTTGCTGAAGCATTAAACGAATTTTTCAAAACAAGCTACGCTGACGGTTCCATGGAAAAATGTGCTGAAACATACGGTGTTCAGGCATCCTTAATCAAACAGTAATCAAATCATCTGATGTTTCAAATATAAAATATCAAAAAAACATTAACCCATGCTTTCATTTATGAGCATGGGTTATATGTGACTTCAACAGTCATTTAACTAAAACAAAAGTAAGCAGGTAAACAATATGTCTACAATCACAGAACAGATGCCAATTGTTGTCAGTGCATTAAATGAAGGCTTTATCCAGACATTAAAATTATTTTTTATAACATTAATCGGTGCATTGCCTCTAGGCCTGATTATTTCCTTTGGCTCAATGACAAAATTTAAACCGCTGCGTTATCTCGTCAAAATCATCGTTTGGATTGTCAGAGGTACACCTTTGATGATTCAGCTTTTAATTATCTATTATTTTCCAGGTCTGGTGCTTAAATCACCAATTTGGGGCGGCGGCGAGAGCGGTCGATTTACAGCGGCGGCCGTTGCATTTATTTTTAACTATGCATGTTATTTTTCAGAAATTTACAGAGGCGGTATCCAGAGCGTCCCAAGGGGACAGCAGGAGGCTAGTCTGGTGCTTGGCATGACAAAGAGCCAGATTTTCTTCAGAGTCACATTGCTTCAGATGGTGAAGCGTATTGTGCCACCGATTTCTAATGAAATCATTACACTTGTCAAAGATACTTCCCTTGCAAGAATTATTGCACTGCAGGAAATCATCTGGGCAGGCCAGGCATTCTTAAAGGGCTCACAGGGTATTTCAGGTGTTATCTGGCCATTGTTCTTTACAGCCATCTATTATCTGATTTTCAGCGGTATTTTAACATTACTGTTAAATGCATTGGAAAAGAAACTGAATTTCTGGAAGGAGGAGGAACAAGAACATGGCAATATTAGAAGTAAAACACATAGAAAAGCATTTTGGCAGTACAAATGTACTTAAAGATATTAATTTTGCCCTTGAACAGGGTCAGACACTCGCCATCATCGGTTCTTCAGGTTCAGGAAAAACGACACTTTTACGCTGCTTAAACTTCCTTGAAAAACCGGACAACGGACAGATTTTTGTGCATGACGACATGATTTTTGATGCGGGTGACGCATCCACACAGCTTGAAAAAGACATCCGAAAGAAGCGCCTGCATTTTGGTATGGTCTTTCAGTCCTTTAATCTTTTTCCACAGTATACGGCACTTCAGAATGTCATGCTTGCAAGTCAGTTACTTGCCAAAGAACGTTCGGACTATAAAGAACATAAGAAAGAAATCTTAACCCAAATCAACAAAGAAGCCCTTTCTCTACTTGAACAGATGGGGCTTGCAGACAGGGCAGAACATTATCCGCACCAGTTATCCGGCGGACAGCAACAGCGTGTTGCGATTGCAAGAGCACTGGCATTAAAACCGGATATTCTATGTTTTGATGAACCAACTTCTGCACTTGACCCTGAGCTTACCGGTGAAGTATTAAAAGTTATCCGCGGACTGGCAGACAAAAAGACGACCATGGTCATTGTTACACATGAAATGGCCTTTGCCAGAGATGTGGCAGACCAGATTATCTTCATGGATGGCGGCGTTATCGTCGAGCAGGGTGAAGCCCATCAGGTTATTGAAAACCCACAGCAGGAGAGAACCAAACAATTTCTACAAAGATATGCAGACAGCCGATAAATTTATCGGCTGTTTTTATATATTATTGTGATTAAATCATAATCTTCTTAATTTTTGAAAATTTTGTGAACAAATAATAAAAAATGCCTTGTGCTTTTTCACGGCTCAATGTATAATGTAAATAGTTTGTTACATAATTTGTTATAATTTTGTAATATTTCAATGAAAGGCAGCACTCGGATGGGATTATGTTTGGGAATTACAGGTTTTGGACTTTGCTATCTGTATGATTTTAATACTGTTTTATGGCATAAGAAGTGGCTTCAGATGTTTTTCCTTTTAGGAAATCTCTTTATCATTACAGGCAGCTTATGTATTCTGATTCCGGCATGGATCTCAATGCATATACATGTCCGTTTTTTTGTTTCAGCTTTTTTTTCTGTATTATTTTTAATGCTGCTTATATATACTTTATTTTTTGCAATACCTTTTGATACAACTTATATACATGAAAATACATTACGAAATGCTTATACTGACGGTGTTTATGCATTGTGCAGGCATCCGGCAGTACTCTGGTTTACCGGTCTGTATTTTTCATTATGGCTTATGGTCTTAACGGCTGAAGCTGCCATTACATTTCTGCTTTATATTCTGATGGATATTTTATACATTATCCTTCAGGAACGTTTTATATTTTTTAAAACATTTAAAAATTACAGCGAATATCAAATGAATACACCATTTTTAATTCCAACAATTAGCAGTATTAAAAAATGTGTTCATACAATGACGAAAGGTCATCATAATACTATATAAATGAAAGTGAAAGAGATATGACAGATTTTAAGGATATGCTCAAAAAACAACAATATGATGAAATCTGGCAGGAATACTGCGGTTTCCTTGAATTGAATATTGAACAATATATGTCTATCCAAAAACGCTTAATGGAGGAGCAGATACATTTATGGTGTAAAAGCCCTCTTGGCCAGACATTTTTGAAAGGTAAAATGCCTGCATCTATTGACGAATTCCGTCAGATTGTACCATTGACAACTTACGATGATTATGCCGATATTTTGCTTATGAAGCAGGAGAGTATGCTTCCTGGTAATCCTGTTATCTGGATTCAGACAACATGGGAGGGAGGACGACATCCCGTCAAACTGGCACCATATACCCGCAGTATGCTGGATACTTTCAGGGATAATGTTATTTCCTGCCTTATCTTATGCACAAGCACTGAAAAAGGAGAATTTTCGGCTGAAAATACAGATAAAATATTATATGGACTTGCACCTTTGCCTTACCTGACAGGACTCGTACCTCACGTACTTCGCGAAGCCACAGATATTCAGTTTCTTCCGCCTCTGGACGAAGCGATGAATATGTCTTTTAGTGAACGAAATAAAGCCGGATTCAAACTGGGCATGAAAAAGAATATTGAAATCTTTTTCGGTCTTGGCAGTGTTGCCTATGCTGTCAGTCTGAGTCTTGGCAAAATGGGCAGTTCCGGAAATCTATCTTCACTGCTTCAGTGCAGACCGGATATGCTTTTTAGGATTTTACGTGCTAAAGCAAAATGCAAACAGGAAAATCGTGAAATCAAACCTAAAGATTTATTTAAACTAAAAGGCTTTATGGTTGCAGGAACAGACAATAATAGTTATAAGGATGCCCTTGAAGATTTGTGGGGTGTGCGCCCAATGGAATTATTTGCCGGAACAGAACCTTCACTAATGGGCACAGAATCCTGGACCAGAAAAGGCATGTATTTTTTCCCAGGCACATGTTTTTATGAATTTATCCTGGAAGAAGATATGTATAAAAACATGGAGGATCCATCATATCAACCGCGGACCTATCTGATGGATGAAGTCATTGCCGGCATGACTTATGAACTCGTCATTACGGTATTTAAAGGTGGCGCATTTGCCAGATATCGTGTAGGTGATATGTATCGCTGCATTGGTCTTGAAAACAAAGAGGATGGTACGAAAATTCCAAGATTTGAATATATTGACCGTGTTCCTTCTATTATTGATATTGGAGGCTTCACGCGAATTTCTCAAAATAGTATTGAAAGCGTCATCGAATTATCCGGTTTACCTGTAGAATACTGGACTGCCAAAAAAGAATTTGATGAACATAAGCGTCCTTTTATGCATTTATATATAGAGATTTCCAAAAGTGCATATCCAAACCGGGCACTTACGATAGAAATTCTGCGTGAACATCTTGGAACATATTTTAAATACATTGACCAGGATTACAGGGATCTGAAGAAAATTCTGAGTATCGATCCGCTACAGATTACTATTCTTAAATGTGGGACATTTGAAGCCTTTGAAAAAAATAAAGGTCACAAGATTCGCTGTATGAATGCATCATACTATGATATTGCAGATTTGCTTGCATTTCATGGAAAAACAGATGAAAGGCGGGTACATTGATGGAGAGTTATGTTTTCATATCTGTGATTTCATTGATATGTTATGCTTTTTTGTTTTTAATATTTGTTTCCGCTAAAAAGAATAAAGTCATTAATTCATTTTTGCTTATTCTTGCAGCATCTATTGCATGGACCGGTGGTTCGCTCTGTATGCGTGCGATGCTCTGGCCATCTTATGAAATATGGTACCACGTATCCTTATGCGGCATATTGTTTATGGCATATGCATATCCGAGATTTATATGTGCACTTTCAGGTGAAAAACACATCCTCATGAATCGGATTTTGCTTTTTGCAACAATTGCCTGCTGTATCATTAATATGCCTTCAGGAATACTGCTCGCCGCGCCTCAGCCTGTTCAGACAGAAAGTGGTGTGCGATTTGTCTATCATATGACATGGACTGCAGGGATTGTTTTTACGGTTGCAGGAGTATCTGTGATTGTTATGTTAATCATTCTTACAAGAAATTGTATTAAGGATAAGCGTTTTGCCAGACGTGTTCATCCGATTATTATTGGTATTATTGTCATGTTTATAGGAAATATTGCTATTTCATTACCTTTTTTAAAAGGATTTCCTGTAGACATACTTTCATCGCTGATCAATGCACTCCTTGTTTTTTATGCACTGATCCGTTGCCGGTTATTCAAAATGAAATTACTGGCTTCTGAAGGTATTTGTTATGGTGCATCCCTTGTATTAATGGTTTTAATTTTTTACTTTTTAACACCTCAGATTAATCACTTTTTGGGGATTGCATTTCCAACGCTGTCTAACTACTATAATATGATGTATGCAGTGTTATTTTTTCTACTGATTATCTGCGTTACATTTTTAATTAAATACGTTATGAACAGTGTTTTTGTTAAGGAAGAAACCATTCAAAATGAATATCTGAAAAAATTCAGTGCTAACGTTTCAAAAAGTTTAAATTTAAAAGCCATTTACAGTGAAATCGTCAAAGTCATTAAGTCAGCAACAGATATTCAAAATGTTTATATCGCAATTGCTTCAAATAAAGAAGATACTTATAAAATCGTATACAGCGATAATCCTCTGGAGGATATATCCATCCTGCTAAGAAAGGATCACCCGATTATCCGGTGGCTGTTAAAAAACGATGACTGCCTCCATATTAAGGAATTTCGACATACTGTTGAATATCATTCCATGTGGGAAGAAGAAAAACATCAGCTTCGTAAATTAAATATCCAGTGTTGTATCGGATTAAGAGATAAGAATCACCTGATTGGTGTTATCATGCTTTCTAACAATCCAAAGAAAAAAGAGATTGGCTATACAGAGATGAGCTTTTTATCGTCCATCAGTTCTGTAGCATCAATTGCAGTAATTAATTCAAAGCTCTATGAAACAGCAGTACACGAAGCAAGAACCGACGACCTTACCGGACTTTTAAATCGTAAATCATTTTATGAAGTCATTCAAAAAGCGTACGAAAAATGTAAAGATTCTTCCCTTGCACTTGTATTATTAAATTTTGATGATTTCAAACTTTATAATCAGTTGTATGGTACAAAAGAGGGTGATATTGCTTTACAAAAAGCTGCATCGATCATTCGGGCAAGCATTGGTACACAAGGTTATGCTGCACGTTACAGCGGCAAGGAATTTGCAATCATTTTGCCGCATTTTGATGTACTTTCTGCCAAACGTCTGACTGAAAATATTTGTGAACAGATTCGTCAAATGAATAAATCTTCATCTGATGATTATACTTTAAAAGCCATTACAGTCAGTGCTGGCATCAGCGCATTCCCTTTTGGCTGCAGTGATGTTAAAGAATTAATGGAAAATGCAGATATGTCTGTTTATTTCATCAAACATAACGGCAAAAACGGCATAAAAGTCTTTGACGTTGCCGAACACGGAACAAAAGATGACTGTATTCAGGACTGCAAAGATACATATAGTAATTATGAATCTACCATTTACGCATTAACCGCAGCGATTGATACAAAAGATCATTATACATTCCGACATTCAAACAATGTTGCTTATTATGCTGCAGCATTAAGCCGTGCCATAGGCATGAATGAAGAATTTACAGAAATTGTCAGACAATCCGGGCTGCTTCATGATATTGGTAAAATCGGTATTCCTGAAACAATTCTAAATAAACCGGGAAAACTAACAAATGAAGAATATGATGTGATCAAACAACACCCTGAATCCGCTGTTGCAATCATACGTCATTTACCATCACTTGATTATGTTGTACCTGCAGTACTTGGCCATCATGAACGATTTGACGGAAGAGGATATCCAAGACGTATTTCCGGACATGACATACCTTTAGCTGCTCGTATTCTTTGTATAGCTGATTCATTCGATGCTATGATCTCAAAAAGAAGTTACAAAGATTCTATGGCGCTTGAAAAAGTCATACAAATTCTCCAAGAAGAAGCCGGACATCAGTTTGACCCTGAACTTGTTCCTGTATTTATCAGAGAAATCCGTTCTGGTTCGATAAATGTGATTCATAATGACATTAACTAAAAATGCATGTAAAAAATGAAATATCATTTTTTACATGCATTTTTTTGATTCTTACGATATTGAGAGGGTAATATATGATATGTCTTTTTAAATAAACGAGTAAAATAATCCGTTGAATCATATCCAACTTTTTCTGCAATATCCTGAATCGAATATGATGTATTTTCAAGCATATGCCTGGCATGCTCCATTCTCAGCTTCATAAGAACTTCAGAGAAGCTTTGATCAAGATGTTTCTTAAATAATTTTGATATATAAACTTCACTATAATGAAACACGTGTGATAATATAGTTAGGTTGACCGTTGCATAATTGTAACGAATATATTTCATCATTAAAGGAAAGTCCCTATGAGCATTGCTTTTACTTTCATTGAAAAGATGAATTGTATTACCAAATTCTCTTAATAAATGTACAAAGAATATGTTCATATAACTGCTGGCCATCGTATTAGCATAATCATCATTCATATGAGATTCATCAAAAATCTTCTGAAATAGAGTTTGATAAAAATCTTTATTAGAAATATGAAAAGACATATAATTTGTCTGTTTTGAATCATATAATGCATGTGTAAAGAAATCAGATAACATATTGTTATCATAAAGTAACTGCCAAAAGGTCTTATCAAATGTACTTTTGCGTATATTTAAACATAAAATTAAGCTTTCATCGTTAACATGAACAACATGAGGTGAGTCTGGTGCAATAATGATAAAATCGCCCTCATGAAATGTGTGAACTTCATTTTCAAAAATTTGTGTACATGACCCTGTATACACATAATTCATTTCAAAATAATCATGTGTATGCATATCCGAAAGAATATACGGAAGATGGATCATTCCGAAAATATCTTTATTCTCAATTAAGATATTATTTTCTGAAATAAAGTCATTTTGTTGATAATCTAATATTGCAGTTATATTTACAGACAAACTATAGGCATGCGCTTTAAATTCTTCCGGTGTAAGATAACGACTCGTACATCTAAATGGCAGTGGATGCGTTTGATATTGCTTCGTAGTTAATAGATACTTTAATATTTCATTAAAATCTGTTCTTTTTTGATATGTATTGTAATTTTGTACTGCCACTTTTGCAACACTTCCTAAATCAACATATTCAATTCTACTCATTCATAAACCTCCCTCAATATGTTCATTATAAAACCCAATGAAAGAATGTCAATAATTAGTTTAAAAAAAGTCGGTTTTATGTTTAACTTTACCGCTGTTACATAAATTCCTGTAATGCTACAATTAATAAGCAGAGGCGAGGTGAACATTATGAGAGAATCCTTAATTAAACTTGATACAGCAAAAAAGGTCCGTGTCATTATTGATACTGATGCGGCATGTGAAATTGATGACCAGTATGCAATAGCACATGCATTAATGTCAGATAAAGTCGATGTTGTCGGTATAATTGCTGAGCATTTTGGGGGAATTTCCGAAAGAAATACAATGCTAAAAAGCAAAAAAGAAATTGAAAAGATATTAACACTAATGTCCATTGATCATATTCCTGTATTTAAAGGAAATATAAAAGCATTAACATCTAGCAATTGCATTAATTACCCTGAAATATTAGATAATTATGAAAATATATATTCTGAAGGTGCTTTGTTTATTATTAAGGAATGTCTGCGAAAAGACGAACGGCCACTATTTATTATTGCTCAAGGTGCATTATCAACAATTGCTTCTGCAATTTTAATAAATCCAAACATTGGTAATCAGGCAGTATGTATCAGCATTGGTGGCTGTCATTATCCTGTAGGTGGATTTGAATTTAATTACCATAATGATCCTGTAGCTGCGAATATTGTAATGAATAGTATCATGCCTGTCTGGCAAGTACCTGAAGAAACATACTCACAGATGCAAGCAAGTATTTATGAGCTAAATCAAAAAGTTCGTCCGTATGGTCAACTAGGGCAGTACTTGTTTAATCATTTACTTGAAATTCAATCTCAAATGATACAAATCGTTCCTTCATCACGTGATTTGACAGTACATGAACAACAACTATCGTTTCCAAATGGCGAAAGCTGGTCTTTCGGGGATTCCTGTGGCCTAGGTATTATCCTTTGTGCAAATGTGGGAGAATATCAAGTTGTACCTGCACCACAAATTAGAGATAACTGCACATATGATTTTAAAAAATTAACAGCAAAAAGTGAAAACCATAAATTAATTCGAATTTATACAAGCATTAACAGTCGCATGATACTCGAAGATTTTTTTGCAAAACTTGCCTATCATTTCGGATGAGTATAAAACAAAATATCATTCACAATATAAATTACTGTATTGTGAAAATATAAAGAACCAAGGGAGATATGAATTATGACTAAAAGATTATTAACAATTTCAATGTGTGCTGCAATGATATTTTCAATGACAGCCTGTCAAAGTAGGGGCAACACACCTTCAAATCTTTCTGATACTTCAGATGTAACAGAAGGTTCTGAAAACAACTCAGTTGAGCAATCTGATGTTGTCGATTCAACTGATATTCAAACAGGCGGTTTTATCCTGGATGGTACATGGCCTAAGGAAACTGTAAAAATTGCAGTTGAAACTTATGATGTTACAGATCAGCAGTTTATTAACATTCAAACATATTATAATTATTTAAAAAATTATTATAATATTGATTTTGTATATTCAGAAAGTATTGCTTCTGCAGAAGATGAAATGAAATTTATTGAAAATGCGTCAGCGGCTGGATGCAGTGCTATGATTGCTTACTATAATATATCTCAAAGTGAATCTGTAAAACTGTGTGCGCAAAAAGGAATGTACTACTGGGGACAAGCCGATGAAGATGCAATCTATGATGAATGTAAGGATATGGAATACTATCTTGGCGCCTATGATAACGGAGAAGGTGACTATAATGCCGGCTATTCTATGGCAAAAGAAATGATCGACCAGGGATGCAAAAAACTCATTTATGTTTCAGGCGGTAAGGATTTTGGTGTTCAAATGTTTATTAATCGTGCACAGGGTTTTTATGATGCTGCAGAAGAATTCGGAGCTGAAGTTGTTTATGAAGTTCCTGGATGGCCTGGAACAGATGCATTTACCGCAGCTCAGACAAAAGCATGTGATATGGATTTTGATGGTCTTGCAAGTTCATTTACAGCTGCGCCATGGTTCCAGCCACTGGCTAATGTCGGTAAATTAGATGGTTCTGTTAAAATTGCTGCAATTGGCACAATTGATGATACTTACAAAGATCTCGCTGATGCAGGTATCGTTTCTTGCGTACTTTATGATTGTGAGGAATCTTTCTGGGGTTCAGCAATTCCGATGATTCTAAACGCAGTAACAGGTCATGGTGATATTTTAAGAAATGCTGACGGAAGTGCAGCAAACTACGAAGCACCTCGATGGATTGTTAACTCCCCTGAGTCCTATAACACAATTTATGATACTCACTCAGAAGGCGAATGGTTTGTAACAGCAACTGACTTAGCTGACTTTATCGTTGAGTATAATTCGAATACTTCTTATGAATCATTTACAGAGTTTTTCAAAAATATGACTATAGATCATATTAACAAATAACCGAGCAGCGCATTCTTCTAAATTTTGAATATAAGAAAATCAGAAATCCGTCATCCATAATGGTGGCGGATTTCTATTTACTGGTAAAATTATATTAAAAAATTTGTTCAAATTCCAATAATGTCACTCCATGTGGTGGAATTTCAATATCAAATATCAGGGAGTCCTCCACGGTTACATGGCTGACAGCCAGTGCAGGCATGCTTTTATTATTCATATAGCGAAGCATCTGTGTATCTGTTGTCTGTGGTGAACCCATGCGCTGCCAGAAATCATAGACTGATCCGCTGTCACGATTCACCTCTGTTTTTTGAAGTCTGTAATCCCCGGATGCAAGCTTTAAGAACAGATGGACAATCAACGTATCTGCGTTACTGTAAGCATCATAGCGCTGTTCGTAGGAAAAGACTGATGTATCATTGACATTAAATAACGATTCATAAGTCACAAAATTAAACAATAACACCTGATAACCTTTTTCTGAACGTGTCATAATATATGTATGACCTTTCTCAATCACCTCATCACCAAGCTTATCCAATAATAAAAATGCATAATAAACCGATTTTTTCAAACCATTCATATCCATAATACCAGGACCGCCCATAAATAATTGTTCTGAAGGATAAAAATCCTCATGAATATCACTTAAGGAGCGGTAGCTTGCAATCTTTACATAATCCATAAGCTGCAGCGTAATATAGCACACATACGCCGCATTAAAACACGTATCACGGGTCAAATCCCTTGAAAAATAGGTATTGTTCCAGTCTGAAATCAGTATCGGCAAATCCTGTCGATGATGTTTTTCCAATAAGATTTTCATTTTTTTAAGATTATATAAAATCGCATCTTTTTCGTATTTTAGCAGCACTAAATCTTTATTTAAAGATGCCGCAAACACACTTTTACCAAAATCAAAGCTGTCATCACTGTTATAAAGATGGACACAGACATAATCCGGTGAAATATCGTATTTTATACAATATTCAAAGAAATATTCATACCAGTTTGCACCACTTGGCAGGGAAAAATCCGGTGTACCGATGCGAAGCTGTTCATCAGCATTTTTTAACGAAATATAAGTCACGCGGTAAAGCAGTAAGAAAGATTCCATATCTTCCTGCCAGTAACCATTTGGCACTTTAAGATTCGGCGCTGTCCAGAAATCAAAGTACCAGCTTCTGACCTCATGCACACCATAACGGGCAATCATATGCCTTGCAAAAGCTTCCACAAAACGGGACCATTTCTTTAATGATTTCGGAAAACTGACATTGGGCTGATAATACCATCCGGCATACTGTTTTTTTGCAGCCATACGTTTTGGCATATAACCGATAACCGGATATGGATGAATGCCAAGTGACAAAAGAAAATCAAAAATATGATCCAATGACTGCCAGTTATAGATTGGATTTTTATCTTCATCTTCATTATAGACATACAAATCATCTGAAAAAATATCACGGATACGTAATGCATTAAACTTAAGTTCCTTTTTGGCTTCCATAATCTGATCCCGCAAATCCTGACGCAAAAGAGCAGAAGCACGGCCCACCGAAAAAATCTGATTTCTGTTATTCGTCTTAAACTCATCTGAAAGATTTACTGTATCAAAGTATAAATTCATATGTCTGTCCATATGTTTTGTCTCTGCATGCTCTTCATGTTTCTGATAATAAAATTTTGTAAAGTAATCATATACATTAGAAACAGTTGATGTATGCTCTTTCAAAAGCTCATCAGCCGCAATATTCTTTCGAAATTGTGATGGTGTCATATCATTAATCTTTTTAAATACTGCCACAAATGTTTTATAACTTGCAAACCCGCAGTTTAAAGATACATCGGTGATAGACAGTTTCGGATTTGAAAGCATCGAAATCGCCTTGCCGCAGCGTACCATATTTAGATAATCCACAAAATTCATATGTAAGTATTTTTTGAAAAATGTCGATAAATATTGTGGATGAATACCCAGATAATCTGCCAGTGTACCAAGTGTTATTTTTTCGTGATAATGCACATTAATATATTCAAAAATTCTAAGAATACGCTGCTGAACATATGTTTCAGTTCCCACATCTTTCCTCTGCATCTCCATACATTCACAAACGATTACAGAAAGAAGTGTAGCATAAGCAATATTTATTTTTAAAGGTGCATGGTCATCCTTCTTTAAAGATGGATAAATAATCTCTGAAATACTTGTACAGATTTGTGTGTGCAATGTTTCCTCAAGTTTTTCTGGGATAATATGTTTTCGCAATCGCATTTCCTTTATCTCAGGGCAAAACTGTGCCAGATAATTTGTCCGGATTTCAAATGTCAATATACATAGATTTCCTGAATATCGGGTCAATGCATAGATTTCCTCCGGAGCGATTACTGCAATATCATACTGATTTAATTCATACACATGCTCATAAACCTGCAGCGTTGCACTGCCATTGACAATAAACAGTACAAGCATGGAAGTACCGACACGTATTTCGTTTGAAAAATGGGTCAGTGTGCGCTCTTTAAAAAATTTCTGAGATTCAAAAGTGAAATTTTCAGACATATATGACCTCCATCATCTAATAATATAATACATTTGTCATCTGTTTTGAACAAAATAAAACTTTCTGTCTTTAATTATAGCATTTTATTGTGCAGGATAAAATACAAATTACTTAAACATCTTAAATTTTAATATTTATTTTAAATATTTATCCATTATTTTTATATGCTGTTCCAAAACGCACAAATATCTTTTAAACTTTTACCCAGTTATTAATCAATATGCCTAAAGAAAAGATAAGCTTTTTAGATAGCAAAATGATAAAATAATTTCATTAAATGCAGTAAGTCATTGCAGTAAATGATATGAGGTGAAGTTATGGCACAAGAAAGAGAATTGCTCTTTGAAGCAAAAAACCTGTCAAAACATTTTGGCCCGACCATTGCTTTAAACGGTGTTGATTTTAAAGTTTACCGCGGTCAGATTACAGGGTTAATCGGAGAAAACGGCTCCGGTAAATCCACCATTACTTCAATCGCAGCAGGGATGCAGCCGGCAACCAGCGGAGAGATGTTCTTCAAGGGCAAACCTCACAAACCGGCAACAATGATTGAAGGTACAGAAGCCGGTATCGGCATGATTGTTCAGGAAATGGGTACTGTGGAAGGTCGCAGTATTGCAGAAAATATTTTCATGGGCGAAGAAAAACAGTTTTCAACCGGCCCGGTTGTCAATAAGAAGAAGATGAACGCAGCCGCCCAAAAGGCGCTGGATGATATCGGCTATACAGGTGTCGATCCATCCATGCCGATTGAACGACTGAACATGCAGGATCGAAAACTTGTCGAGATTGCCAAAGTCGTCTGGAATAAACCTGAGATGCTTGTTGTGGATGAAACAACCACTGCATTATCCCAGGAGGGGCGTGAGATTATTTATAATATCATGAAAAAGATGAAAGAGGACAACAAAGCCGTTGTTTTCATTTCTCATGATATTCAGGAACTGATTGATACATGCGATACATTGACTGTACTTCGTGATGGCAATCTGATTACAACCTTAAATAAAGATGAGATGAATGAAGATGCCATCAAACGATACATGGTCGGTCGTGAGATGAAGGGTGATTACTACAGACCTGACCAGGAATGTTCAATGTCTGATGAAGTGATTATCCATGTGGACAATGTGACATCCGGAACAGGCATGCTGATGAATTTTTCCATGGATGTCCATAAAGGCGAGATTCTTGGTATCGGTGGCTTATCCCACTGTGGTATGCATGAGCTTGGACGTATTCTTTTCGGTGAGGAAAAGATTTTACGCGGCGATATAACTTATTTACCAAAAAATGAAAAAATTACAAATGCCAGACAGGCCATGTCTTACGGCTTTGGTTATGTTTCTAAAAACCGTGACCAGGAGGCATTGTTACTGACTGCCAGCATCAGCGACAATATTATTTCCGCAGGTGTTGATAAGGTGGCAAATAGAGCAGGTATTATCACACCAAAGGCCCGCAGAGCCTATGTGGACAAGCAGGTCGAGGCTTTAAGCATTAAATGCGCCTCCACAAGCCAGAATGTCCAGTACTTATCCGGTGGTAATAAACAAAAGGTTGTTTTTGGCAAATGGGTCGGCCGTGATTGTAACGTTCTGATTCTTGACTGCCCAACCCGTGGTGTTGATATCGGTGTCAAAGCTGCGATGTATCAGTTAATGACAAAGATTAAGCAGGAAGGCAAGACAATCATTATGATTTCTGAAGAATTACCTGAATTAATCGGTATGAGTGACAGAATCCTCATTTTAAAGGATGGTCAGTTTGCCGGAGAATTTACCCGCGGCAAAGATATGAATGAAAATTCAATCATCGAAGTCATGATTTAGGAGGATTAACCATGGAAAATACAACTACACAGGTAAAGAGCAAACCTGTCAAAAAAAATTATGGTGCGATTTTTGCAAACCTGGCACCTTACATCGGACTGGTGCTCATTACCATTATTTTTCAGATTTTAACAAAAGGCAGACTTTTAACAGTTGCCAATATTCAGAGTTTAAGTAATCAGGTCATCATCACAGCACTTGTTGCCATCGGTGCAGTTTTCGTATTCTCATTAAACTGTTTTGATATGTCCCTTGGCAGCGGCGTATTGCTTGGTTCAGTCCTTGGCGGCATGGCAGCCATCGCCACGGGCAGTTTGCTTCTTGCTTTTGTGATTTGTATGGCAGTACCTTTACTGATGGGTCTTGCCAAAGGTGTTTTTGCTTCTTATGTTGAAGTACCGTTCTTTATCTTTACCATTGTACTTGCCTCGGTGATTTCAGCCGTTGTATTGGTCATCATGGGAGATGAAACAACAATTTATTTAAGCAACGCTGTTAAAGAGATTCCAACATTTTCATTTGGACAGATGACAGCCATCAACTTGATTGTCCTTGTTGCTTATTTTGTTCTTTGCCTGATTTTATTTAATTTCACAGGCCTTGGTGTACATTCAAAAATGATCGGCGGTAATCCAACCGCGGCTAAACAGTCCGGTATCAATATTCCAAAGACTAAGACACTTGGTTTCATTATCAGTGCCATCGGTATCGGTCTTGCAGCCTTTTTACTTTTAATCCGTGTCCGTACTGTCGGTTCAACTACAGCGGGCACTACAGGTAACGATGTTATCATTGCCCTTGTTCTTGGCGGTATGCCGGTATCCGGCGGACCCCGTTCCAAAATCAGCGCCGGTTTGGTCGGTGCAGCTACAATTACTATTTTGAACAGCGGACTTTCCATCATGGGCTTATCCCCGGGTATTATCCAGTTTGTTCGTGGTATTGTATTCGTTGTGGTTGTTCTGGTGGCAAGCTTTAGTTACAGAACGAAGCTTCTGCCTAGATAACATATATGATCTCTTATATTCAAGGAGGAAAAAACATGAAAAAAAGATTTTTAGCAGCGGGCCTTGCAGCAGCGATGGTATTCTCCATGGCAGCTTGCGGTGGTTCAAATGACTCAACAGGAAACACAGCAACAAATGACAATGCAGGAAGCACAACAACAGAATCCACTGCAGACGCAGCAGATAATGGTGATGCAGCAGCTTCAAGCGGTTATGCTATGGATAAGAGCTATCCTTCAGAAACAGTTAAAATCGGTCTTGAAATCTATGATGTGACAGATGCACAGTTTTTGGCAGTTCAGGATTTCTACAACACAATGTCTGAAGCATACAATATTGAATTTATGTATTCAGAAAGTATTGATTCTGCAGAATCAGAAATGAAATTTGTTGAAAACTGCGCAGCAGCAGGCTGTAAAGCAGTGATTGGCATGTACAACATCTCTGAAGGCGAAGTTGTTCAGAAATGTGTAGACCTTGGTATGTATTACTGGGGCGGTGCAGATAAAGCAGCCATCTACGATAAATTCAAAGATAATGACCTTTACCTTGGCAGCTACGACAATGGTCAGTCAGATTATGAAGCAGGTCATGCAATGGCTCAGACACTTATCGACCAGGGATGTAAAAAACTTGTTTATGTATCCGGCGGTGATGAATTTGGTGTAGATATGTTCATCCAAAGACGTGATGGCTTCTATGCAGCAGCAGAAGAAGCAGGCGATGTTGAAATCGTTAAAAAAGTTGCCGGATGGCCTGGTACAGATGCCTTCACAGCAGCTCAGTCAGAAGTTTGTGATATGGATTTTGACGGTATCGGATGCTCATTTACAGCAGCTGTATGGTTCCAGCCACTTGCAAATGTTGGCAAACTTGATGGTTCTGTAAAGATTGCAACTATCGGTGTAGTTGATGATACATACAAAGACCTTGCAGATGCAGGTATTGTTTCCTGTCTTGTATATGACTGTGAAGAAGTTATGTTCTGCTCAGCACTGCCTATGATTCTTAATGCAGTTGCAGGTCATTCAGAAGCAGTCAGAAATGCAGATGGCACAGCAGCAAACTTTACAGTACCACGTTGGATCATCAAAGACGGAGAAACATATGACAAGATTTACGACAAACATGTCACAAATCATGAATTCTATGTCACAGCCGATGATATTGCAAACATGCTCGTTGATTTAAATGCAGATGCTACATTCGATCAGCTTGCAGACTTCTACGGCAGCAAAACAGTTGATGCCTGTGTACAGTAATTCACTTTTGTTTTAACTGCAAACTATTGCTGAAACAATCATGAAATCCAGCCACCGGAGGAATTTCTCCTCCTCCGGTGGTTTGAAAAGAGGTCATATATATGAATAAAGCAACTAAATATATTAAAAATATTATCATATCGTTTTGTATCGTTGCAGTTGTTTTCGGAATTATCAAGCTTTTATGTGTCTTATTCGGTGACCCAAGCTTTGGTACCGGAAACGATTTGCAAACAATTATTTACACAGCGATTTACACAAGTATGATTTCGCTGGCAATGTCTTACAACCTGCACAGCGGACGTTTCGATTTTTCCGTTGGTGCAACCATTTCACTGGCAGCCATCATCGGCGGTAACATCGCCAAAAGCTTTGAACTTCCGGCCATTGGACTGATTCTTGTTATTGTTGTTGTCGGCATGATTCTTGGCGCAATCAACGGTCTTGTGTATGTCACATTACAGCTTCCGCCAATGGTATCTACCATGGGTATGGCCCTGATTTATGAAGCCGTCGGCCTGCTTGTCAACAAAGGTCAGGGTATCAAGATGATCGGTAAAGTCAAAGTGCTTATTTTTGCCCAGGCAAAATGGCTCTGGGTACTGCTTTTAATCGTTGCGATTGTCAGCACATTTATCTTTGACTACACGCGTTTTGGCTACAATCGAAAAGCCTTAATGACAGGACAGAAGATTGCTGTGGATATCGGTATCAATGAAAAAAGAAATGCTGTTGGCTGCTGGATTGCCGCAGGTGCTTTACTTGGTGTTGCCGCATCTATTTATCTTTCAAAATACGGTACAGTATCACCTGAATCCGGATTATCCAGTTCACAGTACTTTATGGGCGCATTCCTTCCATTGTTTGTCGGCGGTGCACTTGCCAAATTCTCAAATAATACCATAGGTATTATTCTTGGTGCTTTTATTTCCGCAATGATTTCATCTGCATTTGTCAAACTTGGCTTCAGCAGCTCTGTACAGACTGTATTAAACGGTGCCTGCGTGCTTGTTTTCCTTGTATACACATCAAACAGTTACAAATTTGTCATTAAGAAAATGTATAAAGAAAAGCTTGCAAAAGCCGTGGCCGCAGACAAAGAAATAGCCTGAATTTTATTCAATAAATAATAGAAATGATATAATATGCGTTCATAGTCTATATGAACGCATATTAAGATATTAGGGTCAAAAAGTATTTTGCTCCTAACATTTTATAGCACAAACTGGAGGTTAGATAGATGAATCAAAAGACGCAGTGGATTACAAACGGCACACCACATCCATTTTATGCCCGTAAGAATGTTGGCATTTTAAAAGCTGTCAGATGTGCAACAGCCCGTGTATGTGGACTTGGTCAGTTTGTATTTTATATTAACGGCCAGAAAGTCCAAACACATGAACTTGACCCTGGCTGGACAAATTATCATAAATACGTTGAATACGTAACATTTGATGTCACTTCTTATCTGGTGCATGGCAGTAATGCCATTGCAGCAGAAGTTGGTAATGGCTGGTATCATATGGAATTAAATGATGGTCATTATTCCTTCCATTTTCCACCATTTATGCCGCCAAATCCAAACCCTTACAAACCATTTGGTGAAAGTCTTGTTTTAAAAGCCGAAATTGAAATTCATTATCAGGATGGCAGTATTGAACTGATTTCAACCGATGACTCCTGGAAAGTCCATGCTCATATGATTACCATGTCCAACGTTTACGGTTCTGAAACTGTAGATGGTCGTCTGGCACAAAAGGGCTGGAATACCAAAGCATTTAATGACAGTGACTGGACAAATGCCCTTATTGCAACTAAAAACGACATTCCAAAGGGCACACTGACAAATCAGTTCCAGCCAGCCATTAAAGTTATTAAAACCTATGAAGGCAAATATCTGCACACTGTCCATGACCGGGCAATTTATGATTTTTCACAAAATATATCCGCTATTTTAGAATGGCGTGTGAAGGGTAAACGCGGAGATGTACTTAAGTTTTATCCTGCAGAAAAGCTGGATGCCAAAGGTGACGTTGACCAGATGGCAAAGAACTGGGTTTTGATTGATAACTGTTGTACATATATTATTGGTGAGGATGATACATGGGAAACTTTCCGAATGAAGTTTACTTATATGGCCAGCCGTTATATTGCTGTTGTCGGCGCCGCCGATGAAGCCCACACACCGGAAGGTTATACAGGGGCAGTCATTGGCAGTATCAAGGCTGACTGTATCACAAGTGCATGGGAAAATGCCGGTACATTTGAATGTGATGATAAACGATTTGAAGACATTTATCACCTTGTCCAGGCTTCTGTGGAAGCTAATATGGTGAGTGTTCATACAGACTGCCCGACCATAGAACGTTTTGCTTGGCAGGAGCCAAATCATCTGATGGCACCATCTATCATGTATATGAAAAACGGCTATGTATTATGGCAGAAATTCTTAAAGGATATGCGCGCCGAGCAGCATACGAAGGAAGATACTTTCCTTGATATGGATGGCAAACCATTTCATGTGGGTGATGGTCTGATGCCATCACAGGCACCTTGCTATATTCCAAATGCATTACCGGTACCTGGCATGGGCAGCTTTTATGATATTATTCCATGGGGCAGTACATGTATTCTCGGTACATACTGGCATTATATGTTTTATGGTGATGAAAAGATTATCGTTGACAACTATCATGCAGGCATGCGCTATTTAAATTATCTGAAAACAAAGCTGAATGAAGATGGCTTTATTAATCACGGTATCGGCGACTGGGGCAATCCGACAGGTGATGTCTGCCGTGAAAATGTTGAAACCGCATTTTTATATGCCGATGCTACAATTCTTGCCATGTTTGCTGACAAACTCGGTGAAGCAGAAGATAAGGCAGCCCTTTTAAACTTTGCAAATAAAATCAAAGATAATTACAATAAAAAACTGTTAATCAAACATCCGACAGAGAATTTCTGGTGTTACAGAAGCTTCAGCCATCCAAATGAGGTTGTCATGACACAGGCATGCGAAGCCTTACCGCTGTACTGGGGTCTTGTGCCGGATGAATATCGATCAGATGTTGAAAAAGCTTTCCGCTATGTGATGGAAAAAGACCAGACATTAAAATCCGGCGAAGTCGGTCAGCCATATATCATTCAGACAATGCGTATGTTGGATATGAACGATATGCTCTGCAAATTCATCTTAAAACCTGAACATCCAAGCTACTATGCATTTGTGCTTGCAGGTGAAACAAGCCTTGGTGAATACTGGGAAGATAACCCTCGAAGTCATATGCATGATATGATGGGGCATATTGTTGAATGGTACTACAACGGCATCGCAGGTATTCAGATTGTTGAACCAGGTGCTTCACGTATTCTTGTAAAGCCTTATCTGCCGGAATCCATGAAATGGTTTAAGTGTACCTACAAGAGTGTACACGGACTGATCAGCGTTGAGGTCAAAGCAGAAGATGATACTGTAGATGTCAAAATTGCGTGTCCGAATGGTGTGGTTTATTCCTTCGACGATTCACTGCTATCAAAAGGTGGTCGCAATGTCAGATTAAAGGAGTCTAATCCATTTTCTGCATAAATAATTGACATCATGTACTAATGAAGATTTTATGAAAATGCACTAAAGGCGATAAAGTCAATGATTTACGGAAAACCACCTCATTTTTCATTATCGCTTTGTGCACTTTGTAATGTATTTTCAATATTGGACAAAACACTTATGTTCAATTATAATAAACATATATGTTGTGAACGTATGCAACAAACACATAAAACATTTTTACAGGAGGATAACAAATAATGGTAAAAATTCTTGGTATCTCTTTAGGAACTAAAAACGGCAGCAACGATGCTATGTGTAAAGAAGCCTTAATCGCAGCTCAGGAAGCTGGTGCAGAAGTTTCTTTCATTCACTTACTTGACTGGGATATTCAGCACTGCTCAGGTTGTGTAGCCTGTTCACGCGGCCTTGTTATGGGCAAAGGTAATATCTGTACAAAGAAAGATGAATTTGATGATTTCAGAGATAAAGTTCTTGATGCAGACGGTGTATTATTCGTAGACCCTATCTTTGAATGTGGTGCAAGTGGTCTTGCCCATACAATCATGGACCGTTTTGGACCTCGTCTTGACCGTGGTATGAACACAGTAGCACACATGATCGCACAGAACAATCCTAACGCAAAAGATGTTGACCCTAGACTTCTTCAGACAAGATGCGTATCCTTCATCGGTATCGGTGGTTCTGACTGGGCTACAGCAATCGAATATGATAACTCCATCCTTGCACTTTCAGGTGGTTGGACAATCATCAACAACGAAAAATTCGCATGGTCTAAAAACATCATCATGGAAGATGAAAAAGTTGAAAAATGCCGTCAGGTTGGTCGTAACCTCGTTGCAGCATGTGAAGAATTCGCAAAAGTTAAAGATGATCCAGATTACGAAAGAGTACATAAAAAAGCTTTATGGAAAGGTGATAAAGGTATCTGCCCTCACTGCCATGGCAAGAACTTCTACTTCCCAGAACAGCCAAGTGATGTACAGGCTATCTGTATGACATGTGGTATCGAAGGTAAGATTGAAGTCGTTGATGGTCAGATTCAGTTCGTATTCCCTCCAGAAGCAGAAGGTCATGCACACGACTTAATGCAGGGTAAATTTGAACATGCAGATGACATCAAAGAAAACGAAGGTAAAGCAATTGCAAACCGTAAGAGCGACAAATTCAAAGCAAGTGCTGAAAGAATTAAATCTTACAATCTGCCAGAAATTTTACCTCCTTCAAAAAGACAGTAATTATATTTTAATATAGTTTTTTCAGGGATGCGGCCGATGGCTGCATCCCTTTTTTTGTTTTTACTAAATTTCTCTTTTCTTTATCAACCAGAAATGATATACTTTAATTCGTTTTATTAAACACATTCAGAAAGGTTTATACAGGAATTATGAAGTTTTACGTTGCCCCTCTGGAGGGAATTACAGGATATATCTGGCGCAATGCGCATCATCATTATTTTCCGGGCGTGGATAAATACTACATACCATTTATTGAACCAAAGCCAAATTCACGAAAAATATTTAACGCAAGGGAGTTAAATGATGTGCTCCCTGAACACAATCAGGGTTATACAGTTGTACCACAGATTTTGACAAATAAAGCCGATGATTTTATCTGGACTGCCAGACACTTAATTGAAGACTACGGTTATACAGAATTAAATATCAATCTTGGCTGTCCATCCAAAACTGTGGCATCTAAAAACCGCGGTTCAGGATTTCTGGCTTTTCCGGACCAGGTGGATGAATTTTTAGACCGGATTTTTAATGCCATTGATGTAAAAATTTCGGTCAAAACACGTATTGGCAGATATGATGCGGAGGAGTTTAATCATTTGCTGCATATTTACAATCAATATCCACTGGAAGAACTGATTATCCATCCACGTACCCAGCAGGATTTCTACAAAGGCACACCGCGCATGGAAGCCTTTGATTATGCTGTTGGACATGCACAAGCACCGTTATGCTACAATGGTGATATATGGACAATTGATGATTTTGACAAGGTGAAAGCTCATTGGCAAAAGGGCAGTTGTTATATGTTTGGCAGAGGAGTTTTACTGAATGCAGGCTTAATTTCTATGCTGCAAACAGGTACCGCACCTGAGAAAAAGACTTACCGAGCTTATCACGATGAAATTTATCAGGGATATAAAGATGTTTTATTTGGCGATAAATCTGTCCTATATAAGATGAAAGAACTGTGGTGCTATATGATTTACCTGTTTAAAGATACCGGCAACTATGGCAAGCACATCAAAAAAGCGTCAAATCTCAAAGAATTTGACGCTGCTGTAGAAGCTATATTTGCAGATTGTGAACTGGATTTCCATCAGAGATTGCTGTTTTTAATGAAATAATTTTTCATTTTGAATCACAGTTTCTTACATAATGCCCGGATTTTCCCCCATCTTTTTCAAGCAGGTAAACATCTGTGATAGACATGCCACGGTCAATAGCCTTGCACATATCATAAATCGTCAGTGCAGCGGCAGTGGCTGCGTTTAACGCCTCCATCTCAATGCCTGTCTTTCCGGTTGTCTTTACTGACGCAACAATGCGGATAGAAGATGAGTCCTGCTGCAATTCAAATTCAATATCCGCACCGGTAATCATCAGTGGATGACACATCGGAATGACATCCGGTGTATGTTTTGCTGCCATAATTCCGGCAACCTGGGCAACAGCAAGCACATCGCCCTTGGCAATCTGTTTATTTGTGATTTTTTCAAATGTTTCAGGCAGCATATGAATGGTGGCTGTGGCAACCCCGATACGATGCGTATCCGCCTTTGCAGACACATCCACCATTTTTGCACGCCCCTGAGCATTAATATGTGTTAATTCCATAAAAATCTTCCTTTTACATTATAAAATATCATCCGGATAGAATATCATCCGGCTTTTTCAGCTTCTTCACGTTCAAGCACTGTATAAGCAACCTTGCCGACAAGTGTATGCGGCAATTCTTTTCTAAATTCCATATCCTTTGGAATTGCATATTTTGCCATGTTCTGGCGGCAATGTTCAAGAATTGAAGCCTTTAATTCTTCACTTGGTTCAACACCCGGACGAGGCACAACAAAGGCTTTGACGCGCTGCATTCTATAATCATCTTTTACACCGATAACTGTTGAAATCAGCACATCCGGATGAGAATCAATAATATTTTCCACCTGTGACGGATAAACATTATAACCACTTGTAATAATCATACGTTTCAAACGCTGTTTAAAGTATATAAAGCCTTCTTCATCCATGATACCCAAATCGCCTGTATGCAGCCATGTACGTCCATCTTCATGTTCCTGAAGCGTCTGTGCATTTTCCTTTGGATTATCCATATAGCCCTGCATCACAGAAGGCCCGGAAATACAAATCTCGCCAATTGTACCGTATGCAGCCTCATCATGTGTATAAGGCGTCACAATCTTATAATATGTATCAGGGAACGGAATACCAATACTGCCTTCCTTAAAGAAGTAGCGTGGTGTCAGACAGCTTGCAGTAACACATTCTGTCGTTCCATATCCTTCACGAATCTGTTCTTTGGATCCGTGTGCTTTTAAGAATGCATCCACTTTATTTTTGAGTTCAATACTCAAACTGTCACCGCCTGAGAAAATACCTTCAAGCTGGCTCATATCAAGATTCTGCGCATCCTCCATACGAAGCAGTGCTTCAAACAATGTCGGCACACCAGCAATATAATTAGGTTTATACTGTCCTAATAACTTGCAATAACTTTTGGCATCAAACTGTGGAATCAAAATCGCAGTAGCACCCCAGTATAATATGGTATGAATACATACACCAAGACCAAAACCATGGAAAATCGGCATGATTGAAAGCATCAGATGCCCAGGCTGCAGGCAGTTGCCAGACGTTCCTGTCTGTAATGCCAGCGCATTAAAGTTTAAGTTAGAAAGTAAAATTCCCTTTGTCGTACCTGTTGTTCCACCGGAGTATAAAATCGCAGCGGTATCGTAGCTGTCACCCTTATGTATATAATTGCCAACAAAACGTCTGCCTGCGCAGATAAATTCTTTCCATGTGATTACAGGAGCATCCTTTGGCAGCTTATCCACACCTTTTCTAGTCAATGGAAAAAGCATCTTTTTAATACCGCGAAGGCCATCAGTAATATCACAGATAAGCAGACGGTCAATATTTAATCTGTCCATAATATGTGCAAATTTAGGATAAAACTGAAGCAGTGTCAGGCATAACACACTCTTGGAATTATTAATATATCCAACGATTTCTTCCTCACCGGATAATGGGTGAATCATATTTGCAACTGCACCAATACGGTTAATAGCATAAAATAAAATAATTGCCTGCGGTGTATTAGGCATACAAATTGTAACACGGTCACCCACATTGACACCATAAGACTTTAACGCTTTGGCAGCCTCATGAATCTGCGCCACAAAATCTTTATAAGATACTTTATTACCATAAAAATTATAAGCAATGATATTAGGCAGGGCAAGGGCAGTTGCCTCAATGGCATCCACCATTGAACCATCAAAATACTGTAATGTCACAGGTATATCACCTGCTGTTTTAAACCATGGTGTCTTTACCCCTTCCGGAACATCAAATGTTAATGAACGTTCCTGATATTTCACATTTGGTGCCGTCTTTAACACCTGATTATCTGTAGTCATAGTTACTTTCCTCCTCAAGCGGCTGATCTAATAATTCCGGATGTGCACATATATAATTCACTAATTTTAAGGATTTTGCAAAATAAAATCCGTCTGCAATTCGTTCATCCAGTGTGGCACCGATATCCACAAAATCACGTACCTCAATTGAACCATCCGGCATCACTGCAGGTGCTTTATGAATTGTACCAATTGTAATCATAATTGAATTTGTACCGTAATTATTTAAGTGATGATATACAGCAGGTGCTTTAATACTGCCAAGATTGGATAACAGTATCGTTGTATAATTTGTATCACCATGTGTCAGAACAGATGGTACCTTACCCCAGAAATCCAACCATCGGATAAAGCGAATAGCAAACATTAATACAAGTCTTGGCAATTTTGCAAATTTATCCAAAATATCATCAATGCCGACAGCATGGGTCTGCGCACGCATCTCATGTACTTCACCAACAATATATTTACTGATATCATCAAGTTTATCAGCAGCCTTTGCCTTATACGTCATTAAAGATTCCTCACTGTGGTCGGTGAAGCGGCGTTTGGCAATAAAACTGATTGTTATTTCGTCACGCTCATAAATACGTGCCCCCTGAATAAAACGATTCAGTTTCGGACGCTCATTGACCGCACGCGCAAGCATTGCCACAAAACAGTGGAAGAGTGTGGTCTTATACGGTGCATCTGGTCCATTCTTAGCCTCCATATATTTAAGTAATTCTGTAATATCAATATCCTCATGCAAATAAACTTCACTGTCTGTTCTTTTCGGAAACAGACATGTCAGCACAACATTTAAGCCCGGTGCATCCTTGACACGATGTCCATCCTTTCTGTCACCGAATTTGCGAGGTCGTTTTTCAAAAAATGACATGTCTAAAAGTTACTCCTTTATCTGTAAGTTTATATAAATTTTATAATTTTAATCTTATTTTTATATATTATCATACATTCTGGTTTTTTTCAAAGCTTTATATTTATAAATGTATAAATATGCATACTATTTACTAAAGGTTTCTATTTTTTAAATTAAGAACAAGATTTTTAATCTATAAACCTCCCCGAATGGTTTTGTGATATAATATGAATACCTAATGCAAAAGCTACCTATTTAGTAATTTCATATATTCAAGGAGGCATTTTCGATGTTTTCTTTAAAACCCGATAAAAATATTCATGTTGAAAAAATCAAAATCATAACTAAACAGCGAAATATTCCGGCGCTTATTCTACGTCCAAAGTACACGCGGCAAAGCGACTCGGCACAACATGGCACAAATACTGCACAGCATGACACCAGAAGCATACAGTATGACGCCGGTATCGCACAGTATGATGCCAGTACCATACAGCATAATACCGGTACAGCACCTGCATGTGTCCTGTGGATTCATGGTGGCGGATATATTACCGGAATGAAAGAAATGATTCATATGTCCAGAGCCGTAGACCTAGTAAAAAAATGTGGAGTCACTGTCGTATCGGTCGGCTATCGTCTGGCATTTAGGGCACCTTATCCTGCGGCCATCAAGGATTGCTACGCCGCACTTTTATATATTAAAAGACATGCATCCGAACTCCATATTAACCCACATCAGATTATGGTTGGCGGTGAGAGCGCCGGTGGTGGATTGTGTGCTGCGTTATGTATGCTTGCAAGAGATAAAGGCACAGTTGGTATTGCTTATCAGATGCCTTTGTATCCGATGATGGATAATTTTGATACAGAATCCTCGCGCAACAACCACGGACGCATATGGAATACACGAAAAAATCACTTTGGATGGTATATGTATCTTCGAAAAAATGCCAAAAAGAATGTTTCACCTTATGCCGCACCTGCCAGACAGACGGATTATACCAATTTGCCACCGGCTTATACATTTGTCGGCAACAAAGAACCATTTTACTGTGAAACTTTAACTTATATCGAAAATTTGAAAAAGTGCGGGGTAGAAGCACATGTAGATATATATGATACAGATATGCATGCCTTTGACATAATACAGCCTGACACAACACTAGCAAAACAGGCTGTAGAAAAATTTAATGAGCACTTTGAATATGCGCTGAAACATTATTTTGCTTAAATTATTCCTTGATATTACATTTATTATTTATCGTTGGTTTGTTAATCCGTTGGTTATATGTCACTTTATATTAACAGGCTTAAAATCAACATCTTTATCCCACAATCAGAAATCGTATTTTTCTTTGTTGATTCTGATGATTACCATATAATCTAACATTGAGCAATTATTTTATGGGAGGTATTTATATGTGGACAATTATACATATTTTTGACGGCGATTACGGCTGTGAGGAACATCAGGTTGCACCTGGTGATTTTGTCGTATCCGTCACTTTACAAAATGAAAATTGTGAGAAAAAACGTGTAACAGTCACTGATGCGTGGCTGCGAAAAAACAATCTGGATATCGGATCTGTATGGCCAGTTTAAGCCGTCACTGAAATAATATATGATGTCAGGATAAAAATAACTCTAAAACAATATATTCCGAATTCCAAAAGGAGGAAAACTTAATATGGTATTTCAAAGCATTGCCATCTGCCTTTTATTTATATTTTACGCATGCTATTTTATTAAAATGCTCATGCAAAAGAAAAAAGGCATTCAGACAGACCATATCGGTAAAGGTAAAACCGGCTATGTCAAAATTATCGAAATTGTCATGAAAATCGCATCTATCGCCGTACCTATTACTGAGCTCATCAGTATTTTATTAAACACCGGCAATCTGCCAGCAGGATTTAGAATTGCCGGCATCATCATCGCAGCTTTTGGCGATGGCTTCTTTGTTGTTGCAGTACTTACGATGCGTGATAGCTGGAGAGCAGGTGTTTCAGAAAATGAGCGTACCGAGCTTGTCACCGACGGTATCTTTAAAATCAGCCGTAACCCGGCATTTCTCGGATTTAACCTTGTATATATCGGTATTTTATGCATGTTTTTTAACCCGGTGCTGCTCATTATTTCTTTATGTGCCATCGTCAGCTTTCATTTGCAGATTGTCTTTGTCGAGGAAATTTTTCTCGTTAAAGTTTTCGGACAGGATTATATAAATTATAAAAACAGTGTCAGAAGATATTTAGGTAGGAAATAGCTCCGCGATAATTTATTGATTTCAGATTCTGTTACAAAAATTATATTTCATTCAATTTTAAACACAACGAAAAAATTCCAAAAATTTTCTCACAGAAAAATTTATTTTTATGTAACGAAACATCTCAAATCATCATTAATATGATGAAAGAACCAAAAAGTTAAAACATTATTCGAGCGATACAACCAAACGTTTAACTTTTAGTTCTGCCAAAATACATCTGCAATCACGCAGATAGAAAGGAGATAGCCATGCAGTCTATAGAGGAAATTTACCGACAATATGCCTCTGTCGTCTATCGATACCTGTTTGCAAAAATCAGAGATGAAAATATCGCCGAAGAAGTGACTCAGGAAACTTTTTATCAGGCTATTCGCTGCAGCGATAAATTTGATTATTCCTGCAAGGTATCCACCTGGCTGTGTGCGATTGCCAAAAATCAATTAGCCGTCTATCTCCGAAAAAACCATATAAATGATAATTTGGAGGATGTCACTCAAAGTCAGGCTTCAGCAGAAGATGAATATATGTCCAAGGATGGACAAATGTTTCTGCTTAAACAGCTTCACTCTGTGCCCGAGCCTTATAAAGAAGTAATGTACTTAAGAGTCTTTGGCGGATTATCATTTAAGGAAATCGGAGAAATCATGGAAAAATCAGAGAACTGGGCAAGAGTAACATTTTACAGAGGCAAAGCAAAATTGCACGACAAAACTGCTGAAAGGGGAAATGACTGATGTGTGAAAATGAAAACGAAAAAAAGAAAACAGCTTCTATCGACCTTCCTTGCGCTGTTGTTGAAGATATCCTGCCATTATATGTTGATGAACTGACAAATCCGGTGACAAACACACTCGTTAAAAATCATTTAAATAGCTGTGTGCGCTGTCATCAAAAATGGATGGCACTCAAATCGCCCGTACAGGACACTCAGCATATGCAAAATTCATCCGACACGAAAGAAATTGATTTTTTAAAAAAGACAAAAAAGCACAATCGTAAACTTATTCTGTCTGTGAGTACAATTATTTTTATTGTTGCCTGCCTGTTTGTTGTTGCGAAATATTTTGTTATTGGCAATAATATCAACGCAGAATATTTAAATTACAGTCTTAATGTGTCCGGGCAGGAAATGCATATCATCGGACAAAGCACTACTGAATCTGGCATACAGAAGGTGTCATTTACGGAATCGGAGGGCATCGTTGAAATCAACATCCGAAGCGTTGAAAAAAGTTTATTTTATAAGAGCACCTTTAACGAAACATTTAATGCCTCGCAGGATATCCGGCAAATCAAAATCGGCGATCAGATTATCTGGGCCAACGGTGAAAAGATTTCACCACTCACCGCCATGTTATATCAAAACTACAATCCATATGTTGGTGATATGCCACAAAACGGCAAATTAGTATCCATACTTAATATGGGCAAATATACAGGCAATTTTCAAAGCGAACTGCAGACAGATAAAGAACCTTATGGCTGGACAATAAAACTTGCCAATAATTTTTCATCAGCAAGAAAAGAAGCTTTTGAAAAACGTTTAGGCAGCTACGCCTATATTTTACTTGCCGAAATTGAAAATCTCGGGAAAATTACTTACGAATATACATTAAATGATGAGCCACAGGAACTGACAATTACTGCCGAAGATGCCAGCACTTACGCAGGAGCAGATATTAAAGAAGTGGGCAAAAATATCGAAGCATTGGAAAAACTGGTGCGCAAAACCGAACTAAACCAATATGCATTAGATTACAATACAAGTGATGCTGACGCACAAACAGACGCTGAAAGCTCAGCATCATCTGATACCTCCAATCAGCCGCTGAATATCACCGTCATTAATTTTGCTGAAGATGAAATCTTTAGTATCGGAATCGATCTTGATGTTCCTGAAACCGGTGATGCCATGGGTCAGGGCATGTCCAACGCAGATAATACAAAACTTGTCACCGGCGAAAACGTGACATATCAGCTTCTTCCGGAAGATTTCTCAGGCAAAATAACACCGGATACGAAAGCCACGCTTACCATCACTGTAACAGACGCCAACGGTAACACTTACGAAGCCGCCTGTGATGTCCAGATTAACCTCGAATTTGGCAAAGAATACCGATTTAATTTAATTGGCAATGCGAAAGATGGATATATAATAGAACAGTAAGTAAAACCAGAAAACCCCTAGAACACTTATAATTGAAGTATTCTAGGGGTTTTAAAAACAGCCTGTAGGGGAATCGAACCCCTGTTTCCGCCGTGAGAGGGCGGCGTCTTAACCGCTTGACCAACAGGCCTCAATGTCATCGACTTGTATACTATACATCACTTTCAGAAAAAATGCAAGCATAATTTTTATGTTTTTATCAGTATTCCATTTTTTGCATTAATAATCTGCACCTATATAATAAAAATTATTATTTAATGCGTTTTTTATAATATGAATTTTGTTATTCAAATATAACCGCACAAACATCGGTTTGCATAAACACTGTATTTATGTACATTTCTCAGATATGTGATAATGCACAAAAAAGAATTGTATATTTTATATCATATATTCATAATTCACATTGGACAAATTTATTCAGGTCAAGTATAATATGGATATATGATAATTTATATCGAACGGAGGAGTATTTATTATGGCAGATTTTAAATTTGAACCTATGCGAAGCCTCATTTATGTCAATGTTGCTAAAGAGGATTTCAGACCAAACCTTGAGAGATGGCTGTACAAAACACATATTCCGGACAGTATTTCCCAGTTTGAGCCATATGTAACAAAATATGCATTCTATCCATCTTATCAGTGTCCACCAGAAGGTGAACGTTTCGGTTATGCTAAGATGCAGTTGACTGAACACCACTGGCTTGTAAGCGACCTTGACCCTCGTCTTGGTATTAAAGCTATTGCAGAAACATTCCCTATGGATGTTCTTGTATGGCAGGGTAATCTTCCTGAGGCTGCACTTGCAGGCGGCGGTCCTGCTGCACCTAGCGAAGACGGTGGCGATATAGGTAACGAAGCACGACAGACTGCTGTTGAAGGTGCTAATCCATTTATTTTTGCATTCCTTCCTATGTGGTGGGAAATGGACATCAAAGGTAAAGGCAGAACAATCGAAGATGGTCCTAACTATCGTTGGAACATGGCAATCGGTTTCCCAGAAGGCGTAGATAAAGCTGAAGGCGAAAAATGGTTGTTTGAAGAAGTTATTCCTGTATTTGAAAAAGCACCAGAAGTAACACGTATCCTTGCAAGTAAAGTTAAAAAAGACATTAACGGCTGTGTTATGGATTATGTTATTGAAATCTGGGTTGGCAATCAGTCCGAATGGTATAAAGTTGCTGTTGAGGATACAAAGAGCATTCCTAAGCCAGCATGGGCTCAGCAGGATCAGTTCCCATACCTGAAACCATATCACAATATCATTTGTGCATGTGTATCTGATTTCACAATGAGCAACAACTTAAAGAACTATCATGGTTATATGCCAATGAGATAATCAAATCAAACCATTTAATAAGCCTGCATTCTGATACAAGAAGAATGCAGGCTTATTTTTGAATGAACAAAACTTTATAATTTTGTTTTCATATATTGACACATATTCCACTTTCGCTTATAATGAAATTCCAAAACTAATGTGAATTTTTCTAAGTTTATTTTACAACAATAACACAACAATCATTGTTGCAAATACTTATTTTTCGTCACATCACCTGTCGGTGATGTATTTTTTTTGCTCAAAATTACTTAAATTGAGTGATTTATTATTAAATAACATTAACCTTTAATATGAACATAAGGAGAAGAACACAATGGAACAAACCTATATGAAAACAAAAAAAATACTTCCGCTTGTATTATCTATGTCATTGCCTATGGTATTATCCATGCTAGTGAATTCGCTTTATAACATCGTCGACAGTTATTTTGTTGCGCGTATCAGCGATGAGGCGATGACAGCATTATCCCTTGTTTATCCGATACAGATTCTGGTCAATTCGGTAGCTGTGGGATTTGGTATCGGTATTAATTCGGCAGCCTCCTATTTTCTTGGTGCCAAAAATCACCGAAAAGCCAATGATATCGTATCTTCCGGTATTGTACTAAGTCTTGTGCACGGTATTTTATTTACGATATTAACGATGTGCTTTACACCATTTTTTATCGGCTTATTTACAGAAAACGCACAGGTATTAGCCTACAGCTTGAAATACGCTTATATTGTATTTGCCTTCACCATTCCAAACATCATCGCCATTACTTTTGAAAAGATTTTCCAGGCAGAAGGCCAGATGAGCATTTCCATGATCAGTATGTTATGTGGATGTATCGTCAATATTATTCTGGACCCATTAATGATTTTTGGTATTGGTCCGTTTCCTGAAATGGGGATTACAGGTGCAGCTCTGGCCACCGGTATCGGCCAGGTTGTTCCTTTGATTGTATACCTTGCATTTTACTTTAAAAAGCCTTTGCCACTGCGCATTGAATTTCATTCCGGCATGTTTAATAAAAGCCTTTGTGGACGGATGTATCGTGTCGGCATTCCGGCAGCCTTAAACATGGCGCTGCCATCATTTATGATTACTGCACTTAACGGCATCTTAGCTGTTTATTCCGATTTGTATGTCCTTGTGCTTGGTATTTATTTTAAGTTACAGACGTTTATTTATCTGACAGCCAACGGCATTGTTCAGGGTATTCGACCGATTATCGGATATAATTACGGGGCAGGAGAGCACAGACGCGTCAAACGGATTTTTTATACCGCACTCAGTCTGATTGCAGGCATCATGGTCGTTGGTACTATCATCTGTGTGATATTTGCAGGCCAGTTGACAGGATTATTTTCTTCAAAGCCTGAAACCATTGCGATTGGTAAGTCTGCAATTCGCATTATCAGTATGGGCTTTTTAGCTTCAGCGGTGTCTGTGACAGCATGCGGTGCCTTAGAAGGTCTTGGCAAGGGCGGTGCATCATTACTTGTATCCTTGCTCCGCTACATTATTATTCCAATTCCTGCGGCGTGGCTGCTTGCAACTTTTGCAGGAGTAGAGTATACATGGCACGCCTTTTGGATTGGCGAGCTTATCACAGGCATTGCCGCCTTCATCTTATACATGAAGCAGACACAAAACCAAAGTCCAAAGTTCTGAATAAAGTTCAAAAATAATTAACAAGCAGCAAACAAACCCCGTGTGATATATCAAAAGTTGGATATCTTTTAAAGATAAGTCAACCAATATATCAAACGGGGTTATTCTAATTCACAGAAAATTTATACCATCAAACAGAATTTTTTATACCATCAAATGGCTGTTCGTTGAAAGTGTTCGGATAAATAATGAAATTGCCGGATTATAATTATCTTTACGCCATATGGCCAGCGCAGCAAGTTTCTCTTTATCGTTAGTATTGATACACATCAATGAACTGTTATGTCTTGATTTACAATTCTCATCAAGCACTGTATAACCAAGTCCGGATTCCACCATCAAAACAATATCTTCAATTGTTGAAGCAGTACGAATCTTTTTCGGGGAAAATCCATGACGTTTACAAAACTCAAGAAGATTATTATAGCCGCCAAAAGAGATATCCGGGTCAATTGCAATCGCTGTTTCATCCTTTAAATCTGACATCTTAAAATCTGCTTTTTTTGCCAGTGGATGATGACTTGAAATCACACAGTCACCGGAAGCTGTATACAGACTTTCATATAAAATATCCTGGTCTTTATAAGAATTCAAATCAAAATCCAGTGTAATCGCAATGTCAATCTCTCTGCTCTTAAGTGAATTTCGAAGTGCTTTGAAATTACCACGCACAAGATCAATCGTGATGGTCGGGTAGAGCATTGTCAGTTGTGCAATTGCTGATGGCAGAAAATGCTCGGCCTCCTGCGCCTCAATAATCCCAATCTGCAGCTTTAAGTCTTTGCCCTCCTCAGCCTGACGCGCCTTTGAAAGCGCCACAGCTAATTGGTCATTAATCTTTGTAAATTCTTCATATAACACCGCACCCGCAGGTGTCAGACGAACGAATTTCTTTGTTCTGATAAATAATTTTAAACCAAGTTCTTCTTCAAGACTGGCAATATTTCGACTGAGTGATGATTGAGCAACAAACAACTTTTTCGAAGCTTCTGTAAAATTCAAACAAGTTGCCACTGCCAAAAAATACTCGATTTGAGCAGTTGTCATCAGCTCGTCCTCCTTTATGTATAATTAGCTATATAATACCATCTTATGATGCCAGTGTCAAAAGCTAAATTATATTGACGAATCCGGAAAAATTGTATATAGTAACATTATCAATTAAATTTGTAACGATAATTTTATAAAAGCAGGTGAACATCATGTCAAATTCGGTTTATTTACACATTTTGATTCATTTAAATGACGAAACAATCAGCTATGGCGGTCAATACAGAGTCCCTGTGGGTGAGCATCTTTTAGATTTTCTGTATTACAATGATAACGATGCAAAGACCGAAGTCAGCACACATCCATATTTTCTGCTGACAGATACGAAAGCCTCTGAGATGACAGAAAAACTTGAAAAGCTTCAGTCCATTTACCGTGAATTGTTAAAGCATATTTCCAGCGGTGATACGGATTTCGATGCGACAGATATGCTTTGTCAGAATTATTTTAATCATTATCACTGCATCGCCAGCATGCATGTGTCATTAGATGATGCACAGGCGATGACACTTGATTATATGACAAAGGATTTTGAGGATTGTCTGTATATTGAGTTAGCTGAGCTGCTTCGCCGTCACAGAATCCTTAAACATTGTAAAAACTGCGGCCGGTTATTTGTTGCACCAAAGGGCAATGTCGATTATTGTCAGCGTGTATTTACCCCGGATGGCAAAACCTGTGCTCAGGTCGGTTATGCTCAGACCTTTGCTAAAAGTGTCAAAAGCGATGAACTGCTTCAGGCTTACACCCGCGCCTACAAAGCGCATTATGCCCGCATGACAAAGCCTAGAAAACGCGCCGCCAATATGACCCGTGATGATTTTGAGCAGTGGTATAAGGAAGCAAAATTAAATCTTGAAAAAGCCCGTCGAGGGGAAATTGCTGCGGAGGCATTTTACGAATGGCTGAAAATCTGAAATCTATGAAAATCAACCATGAGCTTGTTCTTCCAAATGAGGGTCTTCATTTTAAAGTGTTTCTATTTGAAGGCTATGAAGGCAATTATCACCGTGAAAATCACTGGCATCAATCCATTGAAATTTTTGCTGTCTGCGAGGGACAACTGACATTTCAGATGAGTGACAGACGATGGACGCTTAATCCCGGTCAATTTGTCATTGTCAATTCAAACGAGATTCACGGTGTGCTTGCACCAGACCCGAACAAAACCATTGTGCTGCAGATTCCATTACAGACATTTGAAAACTATTTTACAGGAGAACAGTTTATCTGGTTTTCGCATGAACCGGGGCAGCAGGATGAACGCGTCATGGAATTGATTCGTGAAATCTATGATATTTATACAGAAAAAGCCTATGGCTATCATTTCAGCGCCACGGCCTGCTTTTTCCATCTTATGTACCTTCTTGTCACGGAATACCGCATGACAGAGGTCAGTCAGGAATTTTATAAAAGCAGTAAAAAACTGAATAAATTATCCGAGATTACTTCTTATATGAAAACGCATCACAGCAGTGATATGCAGCTTACAGACGTTGCAAAAACCTTTGGTTATTCGCCGACATATCTGTCCCGGATGTTTAAAAAATATGCCGGGGTGAACTTTAAAAATTATCTTCAGAGTGTACGGATTGAGTTTGCACTGGACGAATTAAAAAACAGCCGTCAAAGCATCAACGCCATTGCACTTGAACACGGATTTCCAAACAGCAAGGCTTTTGCGAGAGCCTTTTTTGCCAAATACGGAATCCTGCCAAGCGATTATCGAAAAAAGGCAAAAAATTGACATGAATTGGCTACTTTATAGGTAGATATTTCATTTAAAAGTTGATAAAATGGCATTAGACAACATATTAAAAATCTTTTTAATTTAATGTATATTTTTATGAGGAGGTCATTTTTTATGAACAACATGCCAGAACTTAAAATTGGTGTGGTTGCAGTCAGCCGTGACTGTTTCCCTGAAAGTTTATCTGTCAACAGAAGAAAGGCTCTGATGGAAGCCTACACAGCCAAATACGGCAGTGATGAGATTTATGAATGTCCAGTGTGTATCGTTGAAAGCGAAATTCACATGGTACAGGCCCTTGAAGATTTAAAGCATGCCGGATGTAACGCACTTGTTGTTTACCTTGGCAACTTCGGTCCTGAAATTGCCGAAACACTTTTAGCAAAACACTTTGATGGCCCTAAGATGTTTATTGCAGCAGCAGAAGAATCCATGAATAACCTTGTACAGGGTCGTGGCGATGCTTACTGCGGTATGTTAAATGCAAGCTACAACTTAAAACTTCGCGGTGTGAAAGCATACATTCCTGAAAAACCAGTTGGCACAGCCGAAGAATGTGCAGATATGATTGCAGCCTTCCGTCCAATCGCAAGAGCTGTCATCGCATTAAACAGCTTAAAGATTATCAGCTTTGGACCTCGTCCATTAAACTTCCTTGCATGTAATGCTCCAATCCAGCAGTTATACAACCTTGGTGTTGAGATTGAAGAAAACTCCGAACTTGACCTTTTCGAAGCATTCCACAAACATGACGGTGACGAACGCATTCCTGCCGTTGTTAAAGAAATGGAAGAGGAACTTGGTGCAGGCAACAAAAAACCTGAGATTCTTGCCAAACTTGCACAGTACGAAATCACATTAAAAGACTGGATCCGTGACCACAAGGGTTACAGAAAATACGTTGCCATTGCCGGAAAATGCTGGCCTGCATTCCAGACACAGTTTGGCTTCGTACCTTGCTATGTCAACAGCCGTCTGACAGGACAGGGCATCCCTGTATCCTGCGAAGTTGATATTTACGGCGCATTAAGCGAATTTATCGGTACAGTTGTCAGCCAGGATGCTGTGACACTTCTGGATATTAACAACACAGTACCTTATGATTTATATCACACAGATATCGAAGGCAAATTCCCATACACATCTGATGATGTATTTATGGGCTTCCACTGTGGTAATACAACAACTAAGAAATTATCCTTCTGTGAAATGAAATACCAGATGATTATGGCACGTTCACTGCCGGAAGAAGTTACACAGGGTACCCTTGAAGGCGATATCGTACCTGGTGACATTACATTCTATCGTCTGCAGAGCACATCCGACAATAAACTCCGTGCTTACATCGCACAGGGTGAAGTGCTTCCTGTAAAGACACGCTCATTTGGTTCTATCGGTATTTTTGCAATTCCTGAAATGGGCAGATTCTACCGCCATGTTCTGATCGAAGGCAATTATCCTCATCACGGCGCTGTTGCATTTGGCCACTTTGGTAAAGAATTATTTGAAGTCTTTAAATACATTGGTGTTGATGTCAGCGAAATCGGCTACAATCAGCCAAAGGGTGTACGTTACCCAACAGAAAACCCTTGGAGATAATTGGAGGTTCGCACATGTTATTTATCGGTGTAGATGTCGGCACATCCGCAGTCAAATTACTGCTCATGGATGAAGCCGGAAAAATACATAACATTGTTTCAAAAGAATATCCTCTGTTTTTCCCACATCCGGGTTGGTCAGAACAAAATCCTTCAGACTGGTTTAACGCCAGTCTTGAAGGCATCAAAGAACTGACCGCAGACTGTGACAAATCCGAGGTTGCCGGTATCAGCTTTGGTGGTCAGATGCACGGTCTTGTTACTCTGGATAAAGATGACAATGTCATTCGTCCGGCAATTTTATGGAATGACGGTCGTACAGGCAAGGAAACAGAGTATTTAAATACAGTGATCGGCAAAGATAAGCTTTCTGCCTATACAGCCAACATCGCTTTTGCAGGCTTTACAGCACCAAAGATTTTATGGATGAAAGCCAATGAGCCGGAAAACTTTGCACGCATTGCCAAGATTATGCTGCCAAAGGATTATCTGGCTTACAAGTTATCCGGTGCTTTCTGTACAGATTATTCTGATGCTTCAGGTATGCTTTTAATGGACGTTGAGCATAAATGTTGGTCTAAAGAAATGATGGATATCTGCGGTGTGACAGAAGCGCAGTTGCCAAAACTTTATGAAAGTTATGATGTGGTTGGCACATTAAAACCTGAAATTGCTGCCGAACTTGGTTTATCCCAGAATGTCAAAGTTATTGCCGGTGCAGGTGATAATGCAGCCGCAGCCATTGGTACAGGCACTGTCGGCGAGGGCAGATGTAATCTGTCTATCGGTACATCCGGTACGATTTTTATTTCAAGTAAATCCTTTAAAGTGGATGATAACAACGCACTTCATTCATTTGCACATGCAGACGGCTATTATCATCTGATGGGCTGTATGCTCAGTGCTGCTTCCTGCAACAAATGGTGGATGGATGATATTCTTAAGACAACCGCTTATTCTGATGAGCAGCAGGGTATTGATGTACTTGGTGAAAATCATGTATTTTTCCTGCCATATCTGATGGGAGAGCGTTCCCCACACAATGATGCCGATGCCAGAGGCGCATTTATCGGCATGAGTATGGATACAACCCGCAAAGATATGACACAGGCTGTCATGGAAGGCGTAGCTTTCGGCCTCAGAGATTCATTAGAAGTTGCCAGAAAACTTGGCATCAAGATTGACAGTTCAAAGATTTGCGGTGGAGGTGCCAAGAGCCCGCTCTGGAAAAAGATTATCGCAAATGTCATGAACTTAAAGCTTGAAATCATTGAAAGCGAAGAAGGTCCGGGCTATGGCGCAGCAATCCTTGCAGCCGTTGGCTGTGGCGTTTACAATTCTGTTGAAGAAGCCACAGATAAGCTTGTCAAAGTCATTGACACTGTTGAACCGGAAGCTGACCTCGTAGAAAAATACGAACAGCGCTACCAGACATTTAAAAAATATTACCCGGCATTAAAGGGTATGTTTGAATAAAATTTGATAAAATCGTTGCTTTTCTCAATAAGAACGTATATACTTTGTATATACGCATATATTCAAACGGAATGAATTTTTTCTATCCAAATGATATATGCACTATGAATCAATTTAGAAGTTTTTTATCTGTGATTATACTTGATTTTACATCAGGTATCATTGATATAACTCTGATGGCAAGGTATATCCGAGCAGGAATAGTTAATTGAGAAACGTTGTATACGGTTTTAATATTATATACAGTTTTAATATGCAGGCTTTTTGTTTATTATATTTATTAAAGAATATATGTGATAAAGCCTGACACTTTAACTATACCATCAAGGACATTTCCACCAGAGTGTGTAAATGTCCTTTTTTTATAGTTTGATTTTGGGAGGTTCTTATGTTAAAAATAGCAATTTACGGCAAAGGCGGCATCGGCAAATCCACCGTCACCTCCAATCTGGCTGCTGCATTTGCGATGATGGGAAAACGTGTCATCCAGATTGGCTGTGACCCAAAAGCCGATTCCACCATTAATCTGCTCGGCGGGCATCCTCTGCGCCCGGTGATGAATTATATGCGTGAGGAGGATGCTGACCCCGAACAACTTTCAGATATTGCCAAAGAAGGTTTTGGCGGCGTACTGTGTATCGAAACCGGCGGTCCAACACCGGGACTTGGCTGTGCAGGCCGCGGTATCATCGCCACATTTCAGTTGCTTGAAGATTTGGAATTATTTGAGCAGTACAAACCGGATGTTGTCCTTTATGATGTCCTTGGTGACGTTGTCTGCGGCGGTTTTGCAGCACCGATTCGTGAAGGCTATGCAAGCAAGGTTTTAATCGTAACCTCCGGTGAAAAAATGGCACTGTACGCAGCTAACAACATTGCCAGTGCTGTGCGCAATTTTGAGGACCGCAGCTACGCCAGAGTCTTTGGCATCGTCTTAAATCACCGAAATGTTGAAAATGAATATGAAAAGGTTCAGGCATTTTCAGAACAAATCCATGTACCGATTGTCGGTGAGATTCCAAGAAGTGATGATATTATTGCCTGCGAAGACGAGGGTAAAACTGTCATTGAAGGCAATCCTGAAGCGGATGTCAGCAAACGATTTTTTGAACTGGCAAAGCTTTTGCTTAAAGCGGAAAATGACAACTTATAATAATAATATGATGTAAGTGTCAAAAGTCTAAATTGCGATTGTGCTTGCACAAATGAGCACTTTAGACTTATTGACACGCCGAACACCGAAAACGTAATAAAATGGCGTGTACACGACATTTTATGGGAGTTTGAGGTGGTCGAGAATTGCGTGAATTGCGTAGCAATGTAGCAATTCGTATACATCAATGAGTGGCAAAATTTACTTTTGACACTCATATCATAATATATATTTATTAATCAAAAATATACAGCGAGGATTCATGATGAACAATCATACAAACTACACCGCTTATTATACAACAATTAAAGAATTGAATAATCTTGGCAAAGATAATATTCCTGCGCCATTTAACTTAAGTGCGCACTTAATCTACAGTTCTCCGGCAACACTGGCATTTAACTCACCTGGGGCTGAAGGATTTGGCGTCAAGCGTGCAGGTCTTGCCATTCCGGGTTCAATCATGCTGATTGTATCTCCGGGGTGCTGTGGCAGAAATACATCTATTTTAAGTGCCATGCGCCCGTACCATGAACGATTTTTTTACCTGACCATGGATGAAACAGATATTGTCACCGGACGGCATTTAAAAAAGATTCCTGAAGCCGTCAAAGAAATCTGCGATACATTATCCAAAAAGCCTTCTGTAGTCATGATATGTATTACATGTGTGGACGCACTGCTTGGTACAGATATGGAACGTGTCTGTCGAAAAAGCGAAGAACTTGTGGAATTACCTGTCAGACCATGTTATATGTATGCACTGACACGGGAGGGAAGAAAGCCACCGATGGTACATGTCCGCCAGTCCATTTATTCACTGCTTCAGCCGCGTAAGAAAAAGGGCAATGTCGTGAATCTTTTAGGTTATTTTTCGCCGGTCATTGACAACTGCGAGCTTTATACTTATCTGCAAAGTGCCGGAGTCAAAACCATTCACGAAATATCACGCAGTAAAGATTTTGAGGATTATCTGTCTATGGCAGAAGCGAATTTTAACCTTGTCCTGCATCCGGAAGCACGATTTGCGGCACAGGATTTTCACGATAAATTAAATATTCCATCTATTGAACTTCGGCGCATGTATCAGCTTGATAAAATTCAAAATCAATATCATGCCCTTGCACAGGCACTTGGCGTCACATTTGATGACAACAATGATTACAGGGCAGCCTCAGAAGCAGTTGAACGCTTTAAGACGCTGCATCCTGATACGGTATTTGCCGTAGGAGAGTGGGTGAATGCAGACCCATTTGAATTAAGTCTGGCACTTGTGCGTTACGGTTTTAAAGTGTCTGAAATCTATGGCACTATCACCGAGGATAATTTTGCATTTATCCGATTGCTGGCCAAATTAAGTCCAGATACGAAAGTTTATTCAAATACAGAACCAACCATGCTTTATTATGCAGATACCAATTCAGATGTCACTGTTTCCATTGGCAAAGATGCCGGATATTATCACCCGGCCTGTCCGAATATACCATGGAATGATGAGGAACAGCCTTTTGGCTATGCGGGTGTCTGTCTTTTATTTAAGCGATTAACGGAGGTCATGGCATGAAAGGACTAAGAAAATATTTAACGCCATTTGCACCGGACCAGTCCGGCGCTGTATCTGTATTTTTTGAGCTTGGCGGTATGATTGTAATTTGTGATGCCGGGGGCTGTACAGGTAATATCTGTGGTTTTGATGAGCCGCGATGGTTTACCCGGAAAAGTGCCGTATTTTCTGCCGGACTCCGGGATATGGACGCAATTCTTGGACGTGATGACAAGCTGGCAGATAAGCTTGCCGATGCAGCAAAACATTTAGATGTATCCTTTATCGTACTGATTGGCACGCCTGTACCTGCAGTCATTGGCACAGATTACCGTGGACTGAAGCGCATGGTGGAAAAACGAACACAATTACCTGTTATCGCTATCGATACAAACGGCATGGATCTTTATGATAAAGGTGAGGAAAAAGCATGGCTTGAACTGTTTAAAACATTTGCTAAAAAAACTTCGGAAAATAGAAATGAAACACCAGCGTCTGATAAACCTTATGTTGGCATTCTCGGTTTAACCCCGCAAAGTGTCAGTGATTTAAACGCAGGGGCACTTATGCGTGAAGAAATATTAAAAACACAAGGTGTAAATGCTTTATGTTATTGTATGGGTGATGGTCTTGAAAGTATAAAACAGGCTTCCAAGGTTACTAAAAATATTGTTGTTTCACCAAGCGCACTGCCTGCTGCCATTTATCTTGAAAAAACATTTAATACACCATATGAAATAGATTACCCGATTGCTGCACGTTATATTCCTGCAAAGGATTATGCGCACAAAAAAATTCTGATTGTGCAGCAGCAGGTCATGGCAAATGCAATTCGAAATCATTTGCAAGAAGCATCGACTGTTGCCGGTGACAATCATCAGACACCAGATAATATCACCGTGGCAAGCTGGTTTAAGTTAAACAAAACACTCATGCAAAGCAATGATACCCAGCTTAAGGATGAAGACGATTTTATCAATTTGGTGAAGGCGCAGCAGTATGATATTATTTTTGCAGACGCGTGTATGCAGAAAATGATTCCAGATTATTCTGGAGAATGGATAGATATACCTCAGTTTTCTGTATCAGGCCGGCTGATAACGAGGAAATGATCATGATAACAAAACAAATTCGTGTTTACGGTATCGTTCAGGGTGTCGGTTTTCGCCCAACTGTCAGCCGTCACGCCATGCAGCATCATATCCAGGGCTATGTATGCAATAAAGGGCCTTACGTTGAGATTATTGCTCAGGGTGATGCCTCAGACGTTGATGCATTTATCACAGATGTTGAAAAACATTCCCCAAAGCGGTCTGTGATTTTAAAAATGGCTGTTGAAACACTTGATAATAATGATACCATCCATACTTATTCACAATTTGACATTATCGAAAGTGCCAAAACATCAGGTGATATCTTTATTTCACCGGACATTGCCGTATGTGAGGAATGCAGCCAGGAATTATTTGCCTCGGATAACAGACGCTATCTGCATCCGTTTATCAACTGTACATGCTGCGGACCAAGGCTTACGATTTTAGATGCGCTGCCTTATGACCGAGAACGGACAAGTATGAAGAATTTCCCAATGTGCCCGGACTGTCACTCGGAATACACAAATCCCGATTCCAGACGCTATGATGCACAACCTGTATGCTGCAATGACTGCGGGCCGGAATTGTATTTGCTAAAAACACAAATTGATAATAAAAGCGCATTGTTAAAAGGACTTGACGCACTTGCATATACCCGGAAAGTTATTGCTAAGGGCGGTATAGCGGCAATTAAAGGCATTGGCGGCTTTCATCTGTGCTGTGACGCAACTAATGAAGCCGCAGTTAAGCGCCTGCGTGACTTAAAGCATCGTCCTGCAAAACCCTTTGCCATTATGGCAAGAAATATCGAGGCAGTCAGACGCATTTGTCATGTTACCCCACAGCAGGCTGATATTTTGACCGGGCATCAGAAGCCGATTATATTACTAAAAAAATTAAGCCCTCCATTCAGTTCATTAAACGAACCGCTCAATGAACTAAATGAACCTTTCAATGAGCAAAAAACAATCTGTGATGCTATTGCACCGGGCAATCCAAATGTTGGCGTAATGCTGCCATATGCACCGGTACAGCTTTTATTGTTTAATTACCCGGAAGATGACATACAGATACCGGATTATCTTGTAATGACAAGCGGTAATGTTTCCGGTGCACCGATTTGCCGTGATGATACGGATGCTTTGGAACAAGTCGCACAGTTTTGTGACTGCATCTTATCCAATGACCGGAAAATCCGCATTCGGGCAGATGATTCCGTCATGGACTTTTACCACAATGAACCTTATATGATTCGCCGTTCCAGAGGCTATGCACCTTTACCATATCAGATTTCCAAAGATTGGCAGGGCAGTGTCCTTGCCGTTGGTGGTGAATTAAAAAATACATTCTGTATCGGCACAAATCAGCTTTTATATCCATCACCCTATGTGGGCGATTTGGAGGATTTGCGCACAGTACGTGCTCTGTCAGAAACCATAGAACGCTTTGAAACTTTGCTGGAAACAAAACCACAACTCGTTGTCTGTGACTTGCATCCGCGCTATAACAGCACTGTTGTTGCCAAAGCACAGCAATTACCTGTATTGCAAGTGCAGCATCATTATGCACATATTCTTTCATGTATGGCAGAAAATGATTATCTTGACCCTGTCATTGGCGTATCCTTTGACGGAACAGGATATGGCGAGGACGGCACAATCTGGGGCGGTGAAATCCTTATGGCAGATTTAAATGGTTTTAAACGTCTGTCACATATTTCACCTTTTCTTCAGGTGGGTGGCGATGCCTCCTCCAAAGAGGGTTGGCGCATTGCCATTGCCATGATTGATACAGTTACGAAAAACCATGAAGCCACTGAAGCTATCGCATCACAGCTTGATCTGTGTACACCTTTGGCATGTAAAATGCTTCTGACAATGGCTGACCGAAAGATAAATACAGTGACCTCTACAAGCGCAGGACGACTGTTTGATGCTGTCAGCGCACTGCTTGGTATCCGACTGCATTCCACTTTTGAGGGAGAGGCTTCCACAGCATTGCAGTTTTGTGCGGAGGTTTATGCAGCCAATGCAAAAAGTGCTGCTAAAGGCGCTGAGAATAACATCGGAGATTCAATAGGAAAATATACGCCGGCTAAAATGCCAGAAGAAATGCTGACCTCAGAGCTTTTTGGTACGCTTTTACAGAGACGACTTCACGGCGATGATATTCACAAACTTGCCTATGAATTTCACGAGCAACTGGCTTTCCTGATAACACAAAGCTGTATACAGATCCGCCAGATGCAGCACCTGAATACCGTGGCATTAAGCGGTGGTGTATTTCAAAACCGCCTGCTGCTTGAACTGACAGAAACCAAACTGACAAGTGCAGGCTTTAAAGTATTACGCCATCACCTGCTTCCACCAAATGACGGTGGGATTTGCGTAGGTCAGGCATTGTATGGAATGCATTATTTGAACATCAATAAGTAATAAAATTTAACCTTAGGAGGGATATATCATGTGTGTAGGATTATCTGCAAAAGTAGTTAAAATAAACGAAGGTACAGCCATCGTTGATGCTGGCGGTGCCAAAAGACAGGTCAGTGCACAACTGCTCGATGACCTTGAACCCGGTGATTATGTGATGGTACACGCAGGTGTTGCTATCGCAAAAATTACAGACGAAGACGAAAGCGAAACAGATGCTTTAATGGAGGATATTCTGTCTTATGAATAATACAAACATTGAAAATCCTGTCAAAAAAAGCGCCAGGGAAATCATTGAAAGCTATAGTGGAAAACCTGTCCGCATTATGGAAGTCTGCGGTACACATACCCATGAAATTTTCCGGCTTGGCATCCGTAAATTATTACCTGAAAATGTCGAACTGATTTCAGGACCGGGATGTCCAGTGTGCGTCACCCCTGTATCTTTTATTGATGAGGCGATTTATCTTGCCCTTGAAAAAGATGTCACTATCTGCACATTTGGCGATTTAATCAGAGTGCCTGGTACACAGATGAGCCTTGCAGGTGCACGTTCCAAAGGGGCTAAAATCCGTATTGTCTATGCACCGGATGATGCCCGCCAATATGCAGCCAAACACCCGGATGAACAGGTTGTTTTTCTTGCTGTCGGTTTTGAAACAACAACACCGTCTGCCTGTCTTGCTGTAAAACAGGCAAAGCAGGAGGGTTTGACAAATTTCTCATTATTGACGGCCAACAAAACAATGCCTGCGGCTTATCATGCCTTAAAGGGCAGTGCAGATATCTTTTTATATCCCGGACATGTCAACGCGATTACCGGAACCAAATTATGTGAAACCCTTGCAAAAAACGAAAGTATCAGCGGCGTTGTGGCAGGCTTTACAGCCCGTGAGCTTTTAACCGCCCTTGCGGTTGCACTGACAAAATTTGAACAAGGTAAACCATTTTTTGTTAATTGCTATCCGAGAGTTGTCACAGAGGAGGGCAGTCCAAAAGCACAGGCGCTCATCGAGGAGATTATGGAGTCCTGTGATTCTGAATGGCGCGGACTTGGTCTGATTCCAGATTCCGGTCTGAAATTACGCACCGCCTGGCAGGATTATGATGCGCGTATCAAATACCAGATACCAGAAATCAAAGGTAAACCAAATCCAGCCTGTCGCTGTGGTGATGTCCTTCAGGGCAAATGCAAACCTTGTGACTGCAAAGTTTTTGGCACAGGCTGCACCCCTGAACATCCTGTCGGTGCCTGCATGGTATCTAATGAAGGGGCTTGCTCTGCATATTATATGTATGGCGGCAGTCTGTAAAAAGTAAAATACATTCATTAGCTAAAACATTAACTATATACAAAGGAGATTTCTCTCATGGAATATTCATTAAAAAATAAAACGGTCACGATGGCCCATGGTGCCGGCGGCAGACAGACCTCCGAACTCATTGACCAGATTTTTAAAAATTATTTTGCAAACGATGATTTAACAGCAGATGATGCCGCTGTATTACAGCCAACCAAAGGCAAAATGGCTGTATCCACCGATGGTTTTATCGTATCACCTGCATTTTTTCCAGGGGGCAATATCGGCAAGCTTTCTATCTGTGGCACTGTCAATGACCTTGCCTGCATGGGGGCAAAACCATTGTATCTGACATGTGCCTTTGTTATTGAAGAAGGTTTTCCTATGGAAAAATTGGATGAAATTGCTGCGGCAATGGCAAAAACAGCCAAAGAAGCCGGTGTTCATATCGTTTCCGGTGATACAAAGGTTGCCGGCAAAGGACAGGTAGACGGCATATTTATCACAACCACGGGCATTGGTGAGATTGAAGCAGACATTCAAACCGGCGGTGAACTTGCAAAGCCCGGTGATGCAATTATTGTCACCGGGGATATCGGACGTCATGGCTGTACGATTTTACTTGAGCGTGAAGATTTTGGTATTGAAGCGGATATTACAAGTGACTGCGCACCATTATGGCATACGGTTAAGACTGTTTTAGATGTCACACACGATGTCCATGTCATTCGTGATGCTACAAGAGGCGGTGTTGGTACAGTACTTTATGAAATTGCAGAACAGAGCAGTGTCGGTATTCATTTAAATGCACAGGCAATTCCTGTACAGTCTGAAGTCAGGGGTGTCTGTGGTATGCTCGGACTTGAACCGCTTTACCTTGCCTGTGAAGGCCGTATGGTTATGATTGTGCCTGCAGATAAGGCTAAGTCTATTGTTGACGCACTGCATACATGTCCTTACAGCAGCGAAGCAGCCATTATTGGCACGATTACAGATGAACATCCGGGACAGGTTGTTATGGCAACAGAAATCGGCACATTATCACTTCTGCCAGAGCCAGGCGGCGAATTGCTTCCAAGAATCTGCTAATCTGATGATGTCAGGGTAAAAAGAGTAAAATTCACTTTTAACACTCATATATTTTTAACACACATATATAATGAAACAGATTTTAAATGCACAGAAAAAAAGGATGTGATATTTTGGAAACACGCGTTGCTGTGATTTCAATTATTATAGAAAATAAAGACTCTATCGAAACACTCAATCATTTATTGCATGAAGCTTCCGAATATATCATCGGACGTATGGGAATTCCTTACAGACAAAAGGGCATCAGCATCATCAGCATTGCCATTGATGCACCTCAGGATACAATCAGTACTTTATCCGGTAAAATCGGACGTTTAAAGGGTGTGTCTGCAAAAACAGCCTACTCAAATGTCATTACCAAAATCGAAGCTGATGAGATTACTTCTGCTAAAAACGGAGGACACCATTCATGATAAAAATAGCACTTTACGGCAAAGGCGGTATCGGCAAATCCACAACCGCCGCCAACATTGCCATGGCACTTGCAAAGCAGGGCTTAAAAGTGATGCAGATTGGCTGTGACCCAAAAGCAGATTCAACCGTCTTGCTTCGGAAAAACAAGCCTCTGCCGACAGTTTTGCATACATACAATGAAAAGCTGCAGGAGATGCGTCTGGATGAAATTGTCTGTGAGGGCGAAGCAGGTGTACTTTGTGTAGAAGCCGGCGGCCCGACACCCGGTCTTGGCTGTGCAGGCCGTGGTATTATCACAGCCCTTGAAAAATTAAAAGAGCTCGGTGCCTATGATATTTATCAGCCAGATGTTATCTTATATGACGTTCTTGGCGATGTTGTCTGCGGCGGTTTTACGATGCCAATGCGTAACGGTTACGCAGATGCTGTATACATCATTACCTCAGGCGAAAATATGTCCATCCACGCCGCCGCCAACATTGCTATGGCTGTTGAAAACTTTAAAAACCGCGGTTATGCCACCCTTGGCGGACTGATTTTAAACCGCAGAAATGTGCCAAATGAAGATGCCAAGGTACAGGAACTGGCAGAGGATTTTCATACAAAAATCATTGGCACTTTATCCCACAGCCCTCTTGTCACAGAGGCGGAAAATCAGGGCAGGGCACTGATGGCATGTTATCCTGACAGCCCGATGGCAACGGAATATGAAGACCTTGCCAGTCGGATTTATGAAGACTGCCAGAAACTTCTCTGATTGATAAAAATGATATGAGTGTCAATAAGTCTAAAATACTCATTTATACAAGCACAATCGTAATTTAGACTTTTGATACTTACATCACTATATAAGAGGTTATAAATATGAGTTTACAAAGAATCTGGTCTGATGTGTCCGTTCAGGCAGGGGATGCCAGTCTGCCTTTATTTCAACCCGGCCTTGAGTTTAATTCACCGGCACACGGCCCATGGAATATCGTCCACACAGGCATGCTTTTGCCTGAATCGATTCAAATTTATGTCTGTGCCAAAAACTGTATGCGCGGTGTTGTATTAACTGCTGCAGAAATGAACGCTGCCAATCGTTTTTCATTTGTTATTATTGACGAAGCAGACTTATTGACAGACAATCTTGAAGAAATCACCATTGAAGGCGTCACTGATGTTTTGCACAAACGTGCACAGCTTCCGAAAGCTGTTTTACTATTTACCGTCTGTCTGCATCATTTTGCAGGCAGTGATCTGGATAGAATTTATACAGAACTTTCAAGCCGTTTTCCAGAGGTTTACTTTATCCGCTGCTTCATGGATCCAATCATGCAAAAACAGGGACCTACACCCGACCAGAAGCTTCGAAAAGCCATGTACGCCCCGATACTTAAGCAGCCTGGGAGGTCAAAATCTGTCACCCTGGCAGGCAGTGATTTCACATTAGAGCCTGCATGTGAACTGCATGACATCCTTCATCGGCATGGCTATACACTCAAAGAATTTGCCGCATGTCAAAGCTGGAACGATTATCAGGCGCTTGGCAGTAGCGAGCTTATCCTTTCGATTTATCCACCTGCCCAATACGGTGTAGAGGCACTGGCGAAACGCCTTGACAAAAAACATTTATATTTACCTGCAAATTTTAGTTTTGAGGAAATTACCGAGCATTATAATCAACTGCTTTGTGCCCTTAGTCTGCCTGTATTATCTGAGGATGAAGTGCAGGTTAATGTGCAGCAGTGCCATGCAGCACTTGCAGACGCATTACAGCATATCGGTCAAATACCGATTGTCATTGATTACACCTGTCATCCAAGACCGCTTGGACTGGCGCGATTGCTAATAGAGCACGGATTTAACGTCTGTCAGATTTTTCTGGATGCGGTCAGTGCTGAAGAAATCAAAGATTTTGAATGGTTAAAGGCTCATGCAACAAATGTATGGCTCACTGCAACAATAGCACCAAAAATGCGTGTTTACCCAAGACATACTTTGCAGGATTTTAAAAAATCTGTTACAACTTCAGGTCTTATCAATGATTCATCCGATGCAGTCCTTGCCATCGGTCAGAAAGCTGCCTGGTTTACGGGCACGAAGCATTTTGTCAATATCGTATCCGGCGGTGGTCTGTATGGTTTTGACGGCATAAGACGTATGGCAGAATTGATAACGGATGCCTTTGAGCAGGAAAAGGAACCACAGGATTATATTATTCAAAAAGGATGGGGGTGCGACTGCTGCCTATGAAACAATCTTATCGTATTATTCCGACTTACACTGCTGATGTTTCCGGCGTTTGTTCAGCTTTATATGAGCTTGGCGGCATGACGGTCATGCATGATCCCTCCGGCTGCAATTCCACCTATAACACCCACGACGAAATCCGCTGGTACGACACGGACAGTCTGATTTTTATTTCCGGACTGACCGAAATGGATGCCATTATGGGTAATGATGAGCGTCTGATTCATGATATTGAAGCTGCTGTGAACGAACTCCATCCAAAATTTATCGCACTTGCCAGTTCACCGATTCCATATATGAACGGCACCGATTTTGAGGCGATTGCACAGATTATCGAAGCAGATACCGGCGTATGTACATTTTTTATTCCAACTAACGGTATGCATGATTATGTTTACGGTGCAGGAATGGCGCTGGCTAAGATTGCCAGACATTTTACAGATGCACATATTTCATGGGATGGTCAAAATAAACATACTGTCAACCTGCTTGGTGTTACACCGTTGGACTTTGGACCGATTGAGGGTGTGCAAAAGATGACTGCACTGCTTGAAAGTTATGGCTGGCAGGTAATATCTACCTGGGCGATGGGTGATAATCTGGAAACATTATCTCAGGCTGGCAGAGCAGCAGTCAATCTTGTTGTATCCTCCGTTGGCTTGGAAGCTGCTAAGGTATTGTATGAACGTTTTGGCACGCCTTATGTGATTGGCACACCTGTAGATTTACACCTATTTGAGCATATCCAAAAAACAGATTCATCTGACACACTCAGCGAAAACTTTAAAAATCAAAATTTATTTGATAAATCTGAAAATCACTATATGCACCTGCTTTCAGAAGCAATGGTAGCTGCAGTTTGGAAACGTTTGCAGCACAATCAACATAACCAGCATCATCAGTACAATCAACATCATCAACCTTTACAGCCTGTCGTTTTGTATCTGCAAAATCGTATTGATGCACCCGCAGACATCACCCTCATCGGTGAGCCGGTCATCATGGGTTCCCTTGCCAAAGCAATTGAACTTCAATACGGACAGAGTGTCCGTGTACTGTGTCCGCTGCAGATAGAGGACAGTCTGTTATGTAATGATGGTCTGTTATGTGATAAAGATACAACTTTGATTGGCGAAGAAGCGATGGAAGCTGCACTTTTAAATGCAAAAATCATTGTTGCAGACCCACTGTACAAACCAATCTGTCCAAAAAAATGTCAGTTTTATGAACTGCCGCACATTGCATTTTCCGGTCGGATTTATCTGAAAACTATCCGGAAGCTGATTACAGAAATATAAAATGGTGCAGGCAAACATATTTGTGCGCCTGTTTCAAAAACACATTTGAAAGAAGGTATATCTATGAACGAATTATACGAAATTATTGAACAGAAAATCAAAGCCTCCGGCTATCCAAGAACGATTTCCGGTGAGGATGTTTATGACGATATATGTGACCAGATTGAAGGCAAGGACAATGGCACATATCTGTTGTTATCTAAATTTGAAGAAGACGTTGTATTTGAATATCATATTACAATCAACGATGATGATTTTAACCTTGGCGTTTTAACTATGAAAACACCTGAGGGCGTATTTGAAGTTGATTTTGACGCGTAAACCATAGATAACGGAGGTGTCCGCATATAAAAAAATTGTATTCTGTTTTAAGTACGTTTTTATGGTGTACTGTTGGTGCATTTATCGGCAGATGTATTTATCAGATTTATGACTACATCCATTATCGCGAATTATATGAAACCTACTCCGCACCATGGTATACAGGTATTTTATTATCCGCAGTCATCACTGCCATGATTGTCATCATATGTCTTATACTTATGTATTTTGTCAAAAGGAAAATACATAAGACCTCTGATTAAATTTTACACAAACGATTATCTCCGAAAGGAAGTCATTGGATGGAACTGAGAGTTTTACGCTACTTTTTAACAGTTGCCAAAGAGCAGAGTTTTACTAAAGCTGCCGAACAGTTACATATCACCCAGCCAACCCTTTCCCGACAGTTAGCAGCCCTTGAAGATGAGCTTGGCACCGTTCTTTTTAACAGAGGCGGCAAACATATCACCCTGACGGATGAGGGGATTTTATTAAAGCGCCGGGCATTGGAAATTATAGATTTGGAAGATAAAATCATCGATGAATTTACAAGCAATGAAGATGTTGTGGATGGCATTATCAATATTGGCTGCGGCGAATTTGCTGCCGTTGAAACCCTCGCTCAAATCAGCCGGCAATACAAATCCAAATACCCGATGGTCCAGATTGCACTCCATACCGGTACAGCCGATACGCTTCTTGAAATGATGCATAAAGGTCTTGTGGATATCGGCTTGTTCATGGAACCGGTCAGTACAGAAAATCTTGATTATATCCGTATTCAGGGCAGTGACCAGTGGGTTGTCAGTATGAAGCCGGACGATGTTCTCGCCCAAAAAGACTATATCACCAAAGAGGATTTACTGAAGGTGCCTGTGATTTTACCTGAACGGTATGGCGTGCAAAATGAGCTTGCCAACTGGTTTGGCAAAGATTTTGAAAAGTTGAATATTTCTTTTACAAGTAATCTTGGCACCAATGCAGGCGTCATGGCGATTTACGGACTTGGTTATCCTGTGTCGATTGAAGGTGCCGCAAAATACTGGCGTCAGGATTTGCTGATTCAAAAAAAGCTTTACCCTGAAATCAAATCCAACACAGTCATTGCCTGGCGGAGAAATATTCCATACTCTAAAGCAATTCAATTATTTATCAAAGAAATAAATACCTTTAAGGCATCATTAAGCATGTCATATAAGTATTAGTCATAACAACATAAAAGCTCTATAATAAATGTGTAAGATATTTTCATAGTATCTAAATTGCAGCCATCTGCACCAAAGGCAGATATCCGTGAAGGCAGACTTTTAAATAATGTCAGCAAACATGAGATTGAACAGTGGGTTAAGTCCCTGTAGGAGGTAATGACATATGGCAAAGATTGTACAGACAGCAGGACGCAATGCTCTTGGTGAATTTGCACCGGATTTTGCACATTATAATGATAATGTACTTTTCGGTGAAAACTGGAATAATGAAGATATTGATTTAAAGACAAGAAGTATTATCACAGTTGTTGCGCTGATGGCGCAGGGCATTACAGACAGCTCATTAAAATTTCATTTGCAGAACGCCAAAGACCACGGCGTAACCCAGAAGGAAATCGCAGCAATTATTACACATGTTGCTTTTTACGCAGGCTGGCCTAAAGGCTGGGCAGTATTTAATCTGGCAAAAGAAGTATGGCAGGTAGATGAAGGCGATTTGCCGTACGAAGATGCCGCCATGAGAGCCCATGCCAAAGAAATGGTATTTCCAATCGGTGCACCGAATGATGGTTTTGCACAATATTTTTCAGGCAAAAGCTTTCTTGCCCCTGTATCCACAAGCCAGGTTGGCGTCTACAACGTCACTTTTGAACCGGGATGCCGAAACAACTGGCACATTCATCATGCAAAAGCGGGTGGCGGTCAGATTCTTGTCTGCGTAGCAGGCCGCGGTTATTATCAGGAAAAAGGCAAAGCTGCTGTTGAAATGAAGCCTAGCGACTGCATCAATATTCCTGCAGAAGTTAAGCACTGGCATGGTGCCGCACCGGATAGCTGGTTCAGTCATCTGGCCATTGAAGTTCCGGGAAATGAAACATCGAACGAGTGGTGTGAACCTGTTTCAGAGGAAGACTATTGCAAATTAAAATAACACTTTACTATTTACGTTCGTAAAATGACGTATATGCGCCATTTTATGAACGTTTGAGTTGATTGGTATTGTGTGAATTACAAACTAATAGCGTAATTCGTCATTTTTCAGGAGGTTTATAAATGAAATATACAAAACTTGGAAATACAGATATTGAAGTATCAAAGCTTTGTATTGGCTGCATGAGTTTTGGCAAAGCCGGCACAATGCATGACTGGACACTGGATGAAGCTGAAAGTGAAAAAATGATTAAGCATGCCCTGGACTTAGGTATTAATTTTTTTGATACTGCCAATGGCTATTCTGCAGGTACAAGCGAAGAATATCTTGGCAAAGCCATCAAAAATAATATTGCCAGAAATAAAGTTGTCATTGCTTCAAAGGTTTATTTTAACGAAGGCCGGCTTTCAAAACCGGCTATTATTCGCGAAATTGACGGCACATTAAAACGTCTTGGCACAGATTATCTGGATCTTTATATTATTCACCGATTTGACTATGATACGCCGATTGAAGAAACTATGGAGGCACTGGATTCACTTGTCAAAGCCGGTAAAGTACGTGCCCTTGGTGCATCTGCCATGTATGGCTATCAGTTTTACAATATGCAGCTTGCCGCCCGGGATAACGGCTGGACACCATTTTCTACAATGGAGAATCATTATAATCTTTTGTATCGTGAAGATGAACGTGAACTCATTCCAATCTGTAAGCAGATGAATGTTTCTCTGATGCCTTACAGTCCGTTAGCAGCAGGTCATCTCACAAGAGCCACCTGGAACACCGATTCTCTGCGTAGTAAAACCGACAGAGTTGCCATGGGTAAATATGACCGCATGGAAGCACAGGATATGCATATTGTTGAGAGAGTGCATGAGCTTTCTGAAAAATACAACTGCAAGATGTCACAGATTGCCCTGGCATGGCACTGGGCCAAAGGCGTTGCCTCACCAATCATCGGGGCAACTAAATCTGACTACCTTGATGATGCCGCAGGCGCCTTAAATATCAAGCTGACCAATGAAGATGTGGCTTACCTTGAAGAAATGTACGTGCCACACCCGGTTATCGGTGCTTTAAACCAGAATCCGCCACAGGGCGTGATATTGGTGGATAAAAAATAAATCAGCAAAATACTGCCAAAAATAAATCGTGTCAAAAAGTGTCAAGAAATCATTTCTTGACACTTTTTTTGAATAATGATATACTCAGACAAAGACTTGAGATGCAAGCAGCAAAGGAGGGGAAATAAGTAATTGAATGTATTGTCAAATGTGATTAAATGTGTTTAAATATACTCAAAGGAGTAAATTATTATGAATACATCAAATATCACAAA
>CAKRHR010000015.1 GCA_934339005.1 uncultured Catenibacillus sp.
GGCAGGGATGGAAGTGCAGTAATGCATGGAGTTGACTGTTACTAATAGGTCGAGGGCTTAACCAAAGTGGTTTAAAATGGTTTCAAAAAGTTGAAATGTTAATAAAATGATGAAAAAGATGTAGAGAATATATTTTAATGTGCAGTTTTGAAGGTACATATTTTTGATTAGGATGTGTTAAATAAGGATCGATTGGTAAATGCGGAAGGCGTCTACCGGTCGGTCTTTTTCGTATGGCAAAAATAAAACTTCTGTAAAGTATAAGCAGGTGGAAAGCACAGTTATAGATTGAAATTAAAACATTTCTTGAAAATTCTGACAAAAAATGGCATACTAGTAAAGAGAATACGTTTTGGAGGGAAAACAAATGATGACACAAAAAGAAGCTGTATATGCATTAATGGCAGGTAAGAAGATAGATACCATTATTAACGGCTGGGAACCATTTCGTCTGGTATTTGACGAGATAATTATCGGATGTAATCCACCTGCAAAAGAAGGTGAAACAACATCTGTGGACTGCTGGGGTGTAACATTTCGCTATGAAGAAGGACAACCAGGCGGTATGCCATCAGAAGAAGTCCTTGCCTGTGATGATATTACAGAATGGAAAGAACAGTTGAAGGTGCCGGATGTTGATAAATGGGATGTTCACTGGGAGAGTGCCTGGGCACAAAGAGATGCAGCACACGCAGATGATAAAATCGCAATGAGCTTTTTGCCATGTGGTGTATTTGAAGAAGCACATCATATTTTGGGCTTTGAAGAAGCACTGGTGGATTTTCTTGTTGAGCCGGAGGATATGCACGATTTGGTGGAAGCATTATTTGAACATAAAATGAAATGTGTTAAGCGTCAAATGGAAGGCTGGAAGCCGGACGGATTTTTAATTCATGATGACTGGGGCTCAAAGGACAATTTATTGTTGCCACCGGATGTATGGCGTGATTATTTTAAAGAAGGTTATCGCAAGATTTTTCAGTATATTCATGAACATGGCAGTTTCGTTATGCTGCATTCAGACAGTCATAATGAATTGATCGCGGCAGATATGGAAGAAATCGGTGTGGACATTTGGCAGGGGGCATTGCCATCTGTAGACATTGCAGGTCTGGAGGCAAAGCTGCCTGGTAAGATGCTTTTTATGGGTGGTTTTGATGCAGGTGTTATTGATCGCGTGGATACGACAGAAGAAGCTATTCGTCAGGAGGTTTATCGTGCATGCAAAGAATATCTTCCGGGAGGAAAATATATACCATGCATTACTTACGGTGGTCCGGGTTCTATTTACCCGGGTGTTGATGACAAAATTACAAATGTTATTCATGAACTGCAGGAAAAAGGACTGCAAAATTTATAAAATTAATTAAATCTGGCTTTGAACCGAAATAATTCAAGCTATAAATGCAATTCTATTGCTTTTATGGGAAAATTATATATTTCTCGATATTAAAAGATTTGAACTACACTTATAGAAAAATTTCGGTCTGTATTTACAATAATGGGGCACAGTAGCTATTTGTCAGCTACTGTGTCCTGTTTTTTTACGATTCTTTTAGTGGGTTGTACCATTCATATCAAATGATAAAAAAGAATTTTCCGTATTCTTATTGACAGCTAAGTGTATTGTGTATATAATGTGTATATATAAACAGCACACTAAAAAGAAAGGAAGACAACTTTTGAAGATATTAATCTCAAATACTTCTGAAAGCCCTTTATATCAACAAATCAAAGACCAAATTAAAGATGCTATATTAAAAGAAGAATTAGTTGAGGGCGATCCGCTGCCATCTATTCGCGCTTTTGCCAATGATTTGAAAGTCAGTGTTTTAACTATTCGGCGTGTTTATGAGGAACTAGAACAAGAAGGATTTATTACAAGCCAGGTCGGCATAGGCACTTTTGTATCTGCAAGTAATCTTGAATTGTTAAGGGATTCTAAACGTCGGCTTGTAGAACAGAAAATGCTTGATATGATACAAACAGCGAAATCATTGAAAATCAGTAAAGAAGAACTGGATGCCATGATGGATATTCTTTATGAGGAGGCGTAATATGAGCGATATTTTGAAAGTAGAACATCTGAACAAATCATATAAAGCTTTTGCATTGACAGACGTCACATTTTCACTGCCAGAGGGTTGTATCACCGGTTTTATCGGTGCCAATGGTGCGGGAAAAACGACGATATTACGCACGATTTTGGGACTGACACAAAAAAACTCCGGCAGTATTCAGATTTTCGGACTTGATATGGAAAGAAATGCAAAGCAAATAAAAAATCGCATAGGTGTTGTATTAGATGATGGCTGCTTTTATGAAGAACTTTCACTGGCAGAAATGAAAAGCATTATTTCTTCTGCATATACAATGTGGTCTGAACAGGATTTTAAACGCTATATGGATATGTTTAAACTTGAGCCAAAACAAAAAATAAGCACCCTTTCCAAAGGAATGAAAATGAAATATGCACTTGCCTTAGCTCTTTCCCATAACGCAGAGCTTTTGATTATGGATGAACCGACAAGCGGACTTGACCCTATGATTCGAAGTCAATTATTGAAGGTTTTAGCTGATTATATGGAAAATGGCGGCAAAGGCGTACTTTTTTCAACACATATCACATCAGATCTTGATAAAATTGCGGATATGCTCATTATGATTGATCATGGACGAATTGTTTTCCAGGAAGAAAAAGATGTTTTGCTTGATAATTACAGAATTGTCAAAGGAGATACAAAGTTATTGACGGAAGAGATGCGAAAACTCTTTTTGAGCGTCACAGAAACTCCATTTGGTTTTACAGGCATCACGAAACATGCAGCCAAAGTACAGGATTTTCTTTCGGACGTCATTATAGAACGTCCTGCGATAGAAGATATTATGCTTGCAAATATGGGAGAGGATAAGAAATGATGATATTTAATTTGATAAAGAAAGATATTCTGATTATAAAAAAATATGTGTTGATGATGCTTGTCGCCGCTGGGCTTATCCCACTATTCATGCTTTGGCGGGTTCCTGAATATGCCGGAATATTTGGGTTTATATTATCTGCTGCTTTTTGTGTTCTAATTTTGCTGCAGTATGTATTATTAAAAGAATATCAATCGCCAAAAGCATCCATGTTATTATGTGCCGCGCCATTTTCCCGTCAAATGATGGTGCTGTCTAAATACATTTTCTGTATTGCGATATATATGGCCTGTTGTATCATATATGCCATTGAAATGGTATTTATGCCTGCCCTGAGAACAGTAAATATTATGTTGTTTTTCCTGATGTTTTTCGTTATATCTGTATTTATTGGTATCTATCTTCCGGTACAATATAAGCTTGGTTATGAAAAAACAAAGTTTGCATTAGGGCTTGTCATCATGGCATCACCGTTTATTTTGCCGCAGCTCGTGAAAATGGAAAATGTGAATTTGAAATTCCTCTCCGCATTTTCTCCGATGATTGTTTATGGCAGTCTGCTTACACTTTCTTTGGCTATTTTGATTGTATCGGTAATTTTCTCTGTGAAGTTTTATTGTGAAGCAGATTTGGCATGAATGGGGGAGTGTATGAGTAAGGAAGCTATTTTTAGCTTTTGAATAACGGTATTCAAAGCCGTATAAAAGCTTAAATAACAAGATGGGAAATAATTGCTGTAAAAATCCTCCGCTATGTACAAAATGATTGAAATTTGCGCCCCTTTATAGTATAATGTTTAATGCTATTTTGGGGCTTCTTTTTAGAAAAAAGCCGAAAATGGGAAAAATATAACCGAAGAAGAAAAATTAAAAGAAATGAAACCTTGTAGCTGAAGCTCTGAAGGTGGTGTGATTGGCATATTATATGATATATCTCGATGCCAAAACAAAATTATTGGTACACCTAGATTTTTGAAATGCCTGAAAAGCCAGTAAAAGCAAGGATTCTCGAAAGGAGATATATTATTATGAAACTCGGAATCGTGGGACTTCCAAACGTTGGGAAAAGTACACTTTTTAATTCCTTAACAAAAGCAGGTGCAGAGTCTGCAAACTATCCATTCTGTACAATTGACCCGAATGTGGGTATTGTTGCAGTGCCGGACAAACGTCTTGATGACCTTGCAAAATTATATGATTCAGCAAAGATTACACCGGCTGTGATTGAATTTGTGGATATTGCAGGTCTTGTTAAAGGTGCTTCCAAAGGTGAAGGTCTTGGTAACCAGTTCCTTGCAAACATTCGTGAAACAGATGCGATTGTTCATGTGGTACGTTGTTTTGAAGACAGCAATATCGTACATGTAGATGGCAGCATTGACCCTATCAGAGATATCGAAACAATTAATCTTGAACTTATTTTTGCAGATATGGAAGTTTTGGAACGTCGTTATTCCAAAGTGTCAAAGACTGCAAGAATGGATAAGGAAGCAGGAAAAGAGGCAGAGTTAATCAGTGGTCTGTTAAAACATCTTGAAGATGGTCAGCCGGCCAGAACTTACGAAACAGCAGATGATGATGAAACAGCTTTACTTGCATCTATGAATCTTCTGACATACAAATCTGTGATTTATGCCGCTAATGTTCAGGAGGATGACCTGGCAGATGATGGTGCTTCCAATGAATATGTTCAGAAGGTACGCGAGTTTGCAGCAGCAGAAGGTTCAGAAGTTTTTGTTGTATGTGCCCAGATTGAACAGGAAATTGCTGAACTTGAAGAAGATGAGAAAAAGATGTTTCTTGAAGACCTTGGTTTAAAAGAATCCGGTCTTGAAAAATTAATTCGTGCAAGCTACAGTCTGCTTGGCTTAATCAGCTATCTGACAGCAGGACCAACAGAAACAAGAGCCTGGACAATTAAAAAAGGCACAAAAGCACCTCAGGCTGCAGGTAAGATTCACTCAGACTTTGAGCGTGGTTTTATCAAAGCAGAGGTTGTTTCTTATGAAAATCTGATGGCATGCCAGAGTTATACAGTTGCCAGGGAAAAAGGTCTTGTAGGCATGGAAGGAAAAGATTATGTCGTTAAAGATGGCGATGTTATTCTTTTCAGATTTAACGTGTGATACATTAGCTGAGGAAGTTATAATTTGAAACAATAAGTTAAACCGTAAATCTTTGATAGTACATGAGGATGTCGCGCAGATTTACGGTTTAATTATAAAATAGGAGATGACGCAATGGATGTTCAGCCAACAATTCGCTTTCCACATCTTGGCATAGAGATTCCGGAATTTGGGACAGGCTTTTCAATATTTGGATTTCATATTGCTTACTATGGTGTGATTATTGGGATTGGTATGCTTGTCGGCATATTGATGGCAGTCAGGGAAGCGAAGCGAACAAAACAAAATGTCAATGATTATATGGATTTGGCATTATTTGGTATTATATTTGCAATTATTGGTGCACGACTCTATTATGTGATTTTTGAGTGGGATTATTATAAGGAACATTTACTTGAGATTTTTAATCTCCGTAATGGCGGTCTTGCGATTTACGGTGGTATTATTGCAGCGGTCATTGTGACTGTGGTGCTTGCAAAACGCAGAAAATTGTCAATATGGCAGATGCTTGATACAGGCTGTACGAGTTTGATTGCAGGACAGATTATCGGACGCTGGGGCAACTTTGTCAACCGTGAAGCCTTTGGTGGTTATACAGACAACCTTTTTGCAATGCAGATTAAAGTTTCAGATGCTTACTATACAACCCCTGAGCTTCTTGAAAAAGCAGTGACGGTCAATGGCACACAGTATGTTCAGGTGCATCCGACATTTTTGTATGAATCCTTGTGGAATCTTGCAGTATTAATTATCCTGATTCTTTACAGGGACCACAAGAAGTTTAAAGGTGAAGTATTTTTGATGTATGTTGCAGGCTATGGTATTGGTCGTGCATGGATTGAGGGCCTCAGAACAGATCAGTTGGTTATTCCGGGGATTGGTGTGCCGGTATCCCAGGTGCTTTCAATTGTGGCAGCCGTAGCGGCAATCCTTATCATTGTGTATAAGCGTATACAAATAAAGAAAAAAGGTGTGCAGACAGAATCTGCAGAATCTGCAGTAAAAAGCGAAGCAACTGAAAATGATGATAATCGTTCAAAAGTTGAAGTTTCAAGTACTGAAAACGAAGAAAATTAGCCTTAAAAATTTCAAAAAGTAAAAATTTCAGTTCCAATTTAATAAATCACATATCATACAGACAAAAGATAAAAGAAGCAAAATAGCAGCGTATATTTTGCTTCTTTTCCCATTTCTAATCCAGATTTTTCCTCTAAAAGCTATAAAATTCAATCAAAGTGGTGAATGCGACCACAAATTTTAAAATATACTTTGAAAGATTATAATATTCAGGGCAATTTTATGCCTGTTTTACCGGTTTTATAAAAATTTTCTATTTGTGAAATTTTCAAAATACTATTGATTAATTCCCTGATATCGTTTAATATAGGTATGTAAGTGGTGAAAAGTGGTAGTAAGTGGTTGAATATGGAAATTGAGTGGCAGCGATTTCCAAATTAGACACAGGAGAACATGTTATGTTTATAGGAGAATATAATCATACAATCGATACAAAGGGCAGATTAATCGTTCCTTCAAAGTTCAGGGAAACTTTAGGGGACGTATTTGTCGTTACCAAAGGTCTTGATGGTTGTCTGTTTGTGTTTCCTATGACAGAATGGAATGAATTTACTGAGAAATTGCGTGACCTTCCATTAACGAAGAAGGACGCAAGACAGTTTTCACGATTTTTCCTCGCCAGCGCGGCTTACTGTGAGGTAGATAAGCAGGGACGTATCCTGTTACCGAGCGTTTTGAGGGAATTTGCAGGTCTGGATAAAGATGCGGTACTGGTAGGTATTTCCAGTCGTATTGAAATCTGGAGTAAATCAAACTGGGAAAAAATCAATGATGTTGACGTTGATGATATGGATGATATTGCTGAGCACATGGCAGACCTTGGTATCAGCTTCTAAAGCGTGGACAGCATGAATGGCAGGAGGTCAGAGATATGTCATTTAAACATACATCAGTATTATTAAATGAATGCATTGAGAATTTGAATATAAAGCCTGATGGCATCTATGTGGATGGTACATTGGGCGGCGGTGGTCACTCTTATGAAATCTGTAAAAGACTTGGAGAACATGGAAGGCTGATTGGCATAGACCAGGACAGTGCAGCCATTGAGGCCGGCACACAGAGATTAGAGCCTTTTAAAGATAAAGTGACGATTGTCAGAAGTAACTATTGTCAGATCAGACAGATTATGAAGGATTTGAATATCGAGAAGGTCGATGGTATTTTACTTGATTTGGGCGTATCCTCTTACCAGCTGGATACGGTTGAACGTGGATTTACCTATCGTGAAGATACAGCGCTTGATATGCGTATGGATCAGCGGCAGACGATGACGGCCAGAGATATTGTCAATGATTATTCGGAATCTGATTTGTACAGAATTATCAGAGATTACGGCGAAGATAAATTTGCAAAGAACATTGCGAAGCATATCGTCAGCGCCCGAAAGGCACAGCCGATTGAGACAACCGGACAGTTGACCGAGATTATTAAAGCGGCGATACCGATGAAGTTTCGTGTGACAGGTGGACATCCTGCAAAGCGGACTTTTCAGGCAATCCGTATTGAGTTGAACAGAGAATTGGAAGTTTTGCGTGAGAGCATTGATGACATGATTGATTTGTTGAATGAAGATGGTCGATTATGCATCATTACATTTCATTCCCTGGAGGACAGAATCGTTAAGACGATGTTTAAGAAGAACGAAAATCCATGTGAATGTCCACCTTCATTTCCTGTATGTATGTGCGGAAAGAAGTCAAAGGGACATCTTGGAACGCGTAAACCGATTTTGCCGTCAGAAGAGGAACTTTTGGAAAACTCAAGGTCAAAGAGTGCTAAGTTGAGAGTGTTTATCAGAACCGACGAATAAAAGGAGTTTTATAATAATGGAACAGAGAAAACACTACGAAGGCAGACCAAAACAGCATATGGCTTACGGCGAATATTATACAGACGGTTCGGCTGCGCGTAAAGTGGTTCCGATGCAGCCTGAGCGTACACGACACAGAAGTACAGACAGACAAAGTGCGGCAGTGAAGAACTCAGCAGTACCTAAAAAGCCAATGCACAGACCTTCACAGCCAAAGATGGATCCTAAAAAGACGCATCTGGAGCAGCAAAAGCAGATGCAGGTAGAGAAGCGGAAACAGGTGAATCAGAAAGTTGCTATGCGAAATAGAGAAAAAGCCTTAAAAATAGATTGGAAATACACAATATTTTTATGCGGTGCAGTATTAGCTGTTCTGTTAAGCTGTGTTTTGTATTTGTCTGTCCAGACAGAGCTGACACAAAAAAGCAGTGATATATCTTCGCTGCGCAGTGAATTAACAACATTAATGGATGCCAATTCTGCGACACAGGAACGAATCAATGATGCGATTGATTTGGAATATGTAAAGGATTATGCAACAAATAAACTTGGAATGGTATATCCGTCAGAAGACCAGATTATCAAGTATAAGAGTGGTTCTGATGATTATGTAAAACAGTATCAGGATATTCCACAATCCAATTAATTGACAAATTCATTAGACTGTCCCAATGCCAATAAGGCGGTGACAGTCTTTTTTTAAGGCGGTGATAGTTTGGCTGGAAAAAGAGGAAAATCTCAAAAAGCAAATGACGCGCGAATGTCAAAAAAGGCCAGAAAGACACAAAATGCACAAAGCGACAGCGTGTACGGACAAAAGCCTCAGGTGCGTTATGTAAAAAAGAAAGTAGCTTCTAACAGAAAGTTTATAACTACAAATCGAATGAAGCTTGTAATTGTATTTTCTGTGCTTGTGGCACTGATGTTAGCGTTGATCATTCGATTAAATTATATTAACCTGACAAGTGGTGAAACTTATGCCAAACGTGTACTGGCACAGCAGCAGTATACGGGGCAGACGATTCCGTTCAGGCGCGGTGATATTGTTGACAGGAACGGTACAGTATTGGCAACCAGTGAAAAAGTGTATAATCTTGTGGTGGATGCCTATGTGATTAATCATTCAAAGGTTAAACAGGAAGGAGACTGTGTTGAACCAACACTTGAAGCTCTGGATAAATATTTTGGAAGTTCAGGTGTGAATGTCGATGAAGTCCGTCAGTTTATTAAGGATAATCCAAACAGTCGTTATAATGTCGTGATTAAACATTTGCCATATGATACTGTCAAGGCTTATCAGGATAAGATGGCTGAAACAGATGAAAAAGGTAATCTGACAGAAGGTTTGTATGTGTCTTTAAGCGGTGTCTGGTTTGAAGAAGAATATATCCGAAAGTATCCATATGGTACATTGGCCTGTGATTTGATTGGTTTCACCAATTCTGGTAATGTCGGTGCATATGGTCTTGAAGCTTATTATAATGATACATTAAATGGTACAGACGGGCGTGATTACGGTTACATGACAGAAAATTCTGTTGTGGAAAAAAATACGATTTCACCGATTAACGGTTATACTGTTGTCTCTACAATTGATATTAATATTCAGCAGATTATTGAAAAGCATTTGCATGAATTTAATGAAGCTTACGGCAGCAAAAACTCTGCTGTTATTGTGCAGGATGTGGAAACCGGGGAAATTCTCGGTATGGCCGGTTATCCGTATTTCAATCTGAACAGTCCTAATGATATCGAACAGTATATCAGTGATGAGCGTTGGGATGAGATGAGTGATGAAGATAAGATTAAAGCGCGTCAGGCAATTTGGCGTAACTTCTGCGTATCCGATGCTTTTGAAGCAGGTTCAACGGTAAAGACATTGACAATGGCAATGGGACTTGAAGAAAATCTTATTAACGAAGACACTACTTTTACTTGTAATGGTTATGTCAGTTTTGAAGATGGCAATAATACGATTGAGATTGCATGTACACATGTTCATGGTACTCTGGATTTAAAATCAGCGCTGGCGCAATCCTGTAATGCGGCATTTATGACGATCGGTGACACGGTTGGACCGAAAACCTTCAGAAAATATCAGCGTATGTTTGGACTCGGTCAGAAGACAAATGTAGATTTGCCCGGGGAAACAAGTGGTTTGCTTTATACGGATTCCATGTCAGAAATTGACCTTGTAACTAATGCCTTTGGACAGAACTATACAGTAAATATGCTACAGGTAACTTCTGCATTTGCTTCTCTTGTAAATGGAGGCAGTTACTATCGACCGCATGTGGTGAAGGAAATTCAGTCTGAAAGTGGTAGCGTAATTCAGAGCATATCTAAAGAACTTGTGCGCACAACAGTATCTGAGCAGACAACACAGACAATGCTTTCTGCCTTGGAGCAGACGGTTACTTCAGGTACAGGTACAAAAGCTGCAGTTGATGGTTACAGAATCGGTGGAAAAACAGGTACAGCAGAAAAATTCGATGAAGAAGGTAATCGTGCTAACAGTATCAACCTTGTTTCGTTCTTAAGTGCAGCACCTATAGATAATCCTAAGGTCGTTGTTTATGTGTTAATAGATGAACCGGATGTAACTGATCAGGCCAATGGCGCTAAGCTTGCTGCGAATATGACAGGTAGAATTTATAAAGAATTACTGCCTTATATGCAGATATTCCCTGAAGGACAGACAGCAGTGACAACACCGGCAGAAACATCATCAGATAATACAGTAGCTTCTGAGAGTGATTCAACAGAGTCTTCAGATAGTATATCTGCAGAAACAGACGGTGTTGCACCTGAAGAAGCAACTGAAAGTGAATCAACAGCAGAAACAAAACTTTCTTCTCAGGAGTTAAAAGAACTTATCAATGATTATGGTATGACACCGCAAAAGCGCGAGCACGTCAGAGAATAACAGAAAATATGAATAGTTTTTGTAGCAACTGAATATGGCATATTTGACATCTCTGTCTCATAGGATAAACTGATTTATCAGACAGGTAGGACTTATGAGGCAGAGATTTTATCATAGAAAAAAGAGTCGTATTCTGATGTGGGTAATGCTTTTGATGTTTATAGGCCTGACAGGGCGTCTTGCCTGGGTGATGGTATTTCGCTCAGGCTATTATTTAAAACGCGCAGATGATGTTCAGGAACGCGAGCGCAAGATTAAAGCCGCCAGAGGTGTTATTTATGACTGTAATGGCACAGTACTTGCGGGAAATCAATCTGTCTGCACGGTGACAGTGATTCACAATCAGATTACAGACAGTGAGAAAGTGATTCAGGTACTCTCAAAAGAGCTTTCCCTTGATGAAGCTTATGTCAGGGCGCGTGTAGAAAAAAAGACTTCAATCGAACGCATTAAGTCAAATGTATCTAAAGATATTGGTGATATAATCCGAAGTTACAAATTAGATGGTGTGAATGTCGATGAAGATTATGCCAGAATTTATCCGTATGAAACCCTTGCCAGCAAAGTGATTGGCTTTACAGGGGGCGACAATCAGGGAATTATTGGCGTAGAGGTGATGTACGATGCGATATTAGCCGGTACGGAGGGCAGATTGCTCACAAAGACCGATGTCAGAGGCGTGGAAGTTGAAAATGCCGATGAGCATCGTATAGAACCTGTGCGTGGGTATGACCTGTATCTGACACTGGATTATCAGGTGCAGATGTATGTGCAGCAGATTGCTGAAAAGATATGCGCACAAAAACAGGCAAAGAGTGTTTCAGTGATTTTAATGAACCCTCAGGATGGCAGTATTTATGCCATGGTGAATGTGCCTGAATTTAATTTGAATGAACCTTTTACATTGACAGAGTCATTGATGGCGCTTCAGGATGAAACAAACACACAGGATTTACTGAATCAGATGTGGCGTAACAGTTGCATTAATGATACATACGAGCCGGGCTCGTCTTTTAAGATTGTGACAGCTACCGCCGCTTTAGAAGAAAAAGTGGTGACATTGAATGATATGTTTTCATGTCCGGGCTACCGGATTGTTGAGGACAGACGGATTCGGTGTCATAAGACAGTGGGTCATGGCAGTGAAACATTTGAGCAGGGTTTCATGAATTCCTGTAATCCTGTATTTATGGATGTTGGTGCCCGGGTGGGGGCCGAAAATTTATATGTTTATTTTGAAAAACTCGGACTGTTTGAAAAGACAGGCGTTGATTTGCCGGGTGAATCCGGTTCGATTATGCATCAGGTGGAAAATATCGGTGCCGTTGAACTGGCGACGATTTCCTTTGGTCAGTCATTTCAGATTACACCACTGCAGCTTTTGCGTGCAGTCAGTGCGGTGATTAACGGTGGTATCCTTGTGACACCCCATGTGGCAGCTTATGCTGCAGATGAACAGGGAAATGTCATCGAACAGTTTGAGTATCAGACTACATCCGGTGCGGTGAGTACCGAAACCTCTGAAACGATGAAAGAACTTTTAAGAAAAGTTGTGGCAGAGGGCACAGGAAAAAATGCGTATATTGAGGGCTATAATATTGGCGGTAAGACAGCTACAAGCCAGAAGCTGCCGCGAGGCTCAGGCAAATATATCGCTTCATTTGTAGGCTTTGCACCGACAGATGAGCCACAGGTGGTAGGTATTGTGATGATTGATGAGCCTGTCGGCACATATTACGGTGGTGTCATTGCAGCGCCGGTGATGAAAGAAATTTTTGACAATATCCTGCCATATTTACACATAAAACGTGTGAATGTGGTATAATGTGAACACTTAGCTAAAAATCTGTAAACAGGAAGGAGGACTGGACATGGCAGATACAGCAAAAGAAGCTGCGCAAAGAGAAAAACGCAGACAGAACAGAATGAACAGACGTATCGAGAGAACCGATAAGTATTTTGACTATACATTGTTATTTATTGTTATTTTCCTTGTATGCTTTGGTCTGGTCATGGTATATAGTACGAGTTGGTATTCCGCTGCACAAAAGAACGGAGATGCCCTTTATTATTTAAAACGTCAGGCAGTTTTTGCAATTTTGGGATTATTTATGATTTTCATTATCACACGATTTGACTATCATTTCTGGACACGGTTTGCCTTTATTGCATATATTGTTTCTATTATTATGCAGATTATGGTACTCATTCCGGGCGTCGGCGTGGAGGTTAATGGTTCAAGACGATGGCTTGGTATTCCCCGTGTGTTTACGTTTCAGCCATCTGAGATTGCAAAGATTGTCCTTGTACTTTTGCTTGCTTTTGTAGCGAGCAAGTCGGTCAATGAACTAAAGACATTTATGGGCATTATTAAGGTGATGGCGCTTGCCATGCCGATTATTGTATTAGTTGTTATAAGTAACTTAAGTACCGCGATTGTCCTTGTAGGCATTACATTTGTCATTGTGTTTGTTGCCAGCAATAAATACAAACCATTTCTGATTATGATTGTGGCGGTGGGTATTTTCGGTGTTATCGGTATTATGGCGGCCAGCTACAGAGCAGACCGTATTGTTGCCTGGTTAAATGTGGAAACTGACCCGAATGCTTATCAGACCAGACAGGCGCTTTATGCGATTGGTTCAGGCGGATTGTTTGGCAAGGGACTTGGTCAGAGTATCCAGAAGCTTGATTATCTTCCGGAAGCGCACAATGATATGATTTTTTCAATTATTTGTGAAGAACTTGGTTTATTTGGCGGTATCGCTGTTATTTTGCTGTTTGTGCTGCTGCTGTGGCGTTGTATGGTCATTGCAAATAATGCGCCGGATTTATTTGGCGCGTTGCTTGTGGTCGGCGTTATGGCACAGATTGGTATACAGGTGCTGATTAATATAGCTGTGTCAACAAATTCCATGCCAAACACAGGTGTGCCACTGCCGTTTATCAGTTACGGCGGTACGTCAATCACGTTCTTACTATGCGAAATCGGTCTTGTGCTTGCAGTGTCCAAACAGATTAAATTTAAGCAGAGTCCTGAGATTCAGTAAACAGATGGTATCAATGGCGGAAACTTTTGCATACATTATTATATATGTAACTGCGGAGGTGTCCGTTTATGGCATCATTCATCGTATACGGAGGTGAGGGGCTTCATGGTGATATTTTCATACAAGGTTCGAAAAATGCATCATTGCCGATACTTGCTGCGACATTATTGCATTGCGGGGTAACCAGAATTTATGGATGTCCGGATATTACCGATATCCGGCAGATGCTTCGGATTCTGGAATATCTGGGCTGCCGTATTGAACGCGGTGCCAATTACATTGAGATTGATGCAAAAGCAGCAGCCTACAGTCCGGTGCATGAAGAAGATGCATGTCAGATGCGATCATCGTTATTTTTGATGGGCGCACTCTTAGGACGCTTCGGTGAAGTGTTACTGCCTTATCCCGGCGGCTGTGCCATTGGCAAACGGCCGATAGATATTCATCTGGAGGCTTTGCGGCAGATGAGTGTATCGTTAGTCGAGGATGAGCACGGCATTTACGGCTATACAAAGACATTGACAGGAACAGTATTAAATCTCAGATATCCAAGTGTCGGTGCAACGCAAAATATTATTTTGGCGGCGGTTAAGGCAGATGGCAAAACAGTCATTATGAATGCTGCCAAAGAGCCTGAGATTGTGGAGTTGTGTCTGATGCTTAATAAAATGGGTGCGGATATTCACGGAATGGGTACTGCCAGAGTGACAATTTATGGTGTTTCGCATTTGCATGATATATCATTTACGATGGCCGCAGACAGAATTGTGGCATCCACGTATCTTGCGGCAGCAGCAATTACCTGCGGAAATGTGCGTGTGATGAATGTCTGGGAGCATGATATTAAATCGGTGCTTCAGGTATTGGCGCAGATGGGCTGTGGTATTGTTGTACAGAGCAAAAGGATCCGGGTGATAGGTCCGCAGATGCTTTTTGCGGTGGAGGAGATACACACAAGACCGTTTCCGGGATTTCCGACAGATATGCAGTCACAGATACTTGCCTGTTTGTCTGTTGCGTATGGTGACAGTTGTATTTATGAACATATTTTTGAAAATCGATTCAGAATTGTGCCTGAATTAAAGAAAATGGGCGCAGATATCCGGCTGCAGCAGCAATGCGCAAAGGTTCATGGTGTGAAAGCACTTCATGCCGGCAGGGTAACTGCGATGGATTTAAGAGGCGGTGCAGGGCTTGTGCTTGCGGCATTGGCGGCAGAGGGCAAAACCTGTATTGACGGGGCTGAATTTATCAGGCGCGGATACGAAAATATCTGCGCAGATTTGAATATGCTTGGTGCAAGTGTAGAAGAAGTGCAGGAATGAGGCACTGGAAAGGATACTGATAGTATGATGAACAATGAAGATAAACGCATCGATGAGGATATAGGTGAAAAAATCGTTGACTTATCCGATAAACAACCGGACAATGATGCTCCCGGGGCAGAGACTGCAAAAAGTCAAAATGAGGGTACAGCATCAGAAGCTGTGAAGGAATCTGCATCTGAAGACAGGATGCCGGAAACTGAAACGGGCAGGGTGATTGATGAACACCGTCCGGTGCGGAGTAAAGTGGAAAAAGAACAGCATATCATTGAAGAACTTGAAAATGCAGGTCTGCTTGAAGATGAATATGATGATTTTGATGAGGTTTATTTACATTCCGATCGAAAACCGAAAAAATGGAAAAAACGTGAGCATCGGTTATGGGTCAGAGTGCTGACAAAGCTTTCTATATTTGTTGTCGTTGTGGGGGCTTTACTGTTTGCATTTTTCTATGGCTTCAGATTAAGCTCTGTTCAGATTATCGGTAATTACAAATATTCCGATGAAGAAATTCTTGCTTTATTAAACTACGACAGATATCCGAAAAACACGATTATTTTCTGGTGGAAGAATAAAGATGAGATTAAAAATCCAAGTGCTTTCATTGATAAAATTTCAGTGAGCATTGGTGGTATGAATACGGTGAATGTGACGGTGACAGAAAAATCCATTATCGGATGTATCGACGATGGTGGTCTGTATATGTATTTTGACAATACAGGCACTGTGCTGGAAAGCTCGACATCAAAATCAGAAGATGTACCGGAAATTACAGGAATTGATATTTCAGGTATGGAAATCGGGGATCATCTTGATTTGCAGGATGTATCCGTATTTAACAATTTATATGAGTTGTCTGTTCTGATAAAAAATTACAATGTATCAGTTGACCAGATAGAATACAGACCGGACAGAACACTGATGATGAAGTGTGGTTCGATTCAGATTCTGCTTGGCACAGGCACTAATCTTGAAGACAAAATCAATGCTTATAAGGATTTGGAAAGTAATTTGGAGGGTATGAGTGGCGTATTACATCTTGAAGATTATGATTCGTCAAAAAAATCCATATTTTTTTCAAAAGAATGATAAATAAAGGTTGATTATTTTTTCAAAAAAATATATTATATAAGGTAGTAAGCAACAAAAAGAAAAAGATTAATATAAAAGGAGGAAAAACCCTTGCTTGAGATAAAGACAAATGAAATGGACGCAGCAGCAAAGATTTTAGTTATTGGTGTCGGTGGTGCCGGCAACAATGCAGTTAACCGAATGGTAGATGAAAGTATTGTCGGTGTAGAATTCATCGGCGTGAATACAGATAGACAGGCTTTACAGTTATGTAAAGCACCACAGCTTGTACAGATTGGTGAGAAGTTGACAAAGGGCCTTGGCGCAGGTGCTAAACCTGAAGTTGGTGCAAAGGCTGCAGAAGAAAGTCTTGAAGACTTAACAGAAATCATCAAAGGTGCCGATATGGTATTCGTTACATGCGGTATGGGCGGCGGCACAGGTACTGGTGCAGCACCTGTTGTAGCTAAGATTGCAAAAGATATGGGTATCTTAACAGTCGGCGTTGTTACAAAGCCTTTCAGATTTGAAGCTAAACAGCGTATGAACAACGCTAATTCCGGTATCGAAAGATTAAAAGAAAGCGTTGATACATTAATCGTTATCCCTAACGACAGACTTCTTGAGATCGTTGACAGAAGAACATCTATGCCAGAAGCATTAAAGAAAGCTGATGAAGTTCTTCAGCAGGGCGTTCAGGGTATCACTGACCTGATTAACGTACCTGGTCTGATTAACCTTGACTTTGCAGATATCCAGACAGTCATGAAGGACAAAGGTATCGCTCATATCGGTATCGGTGAAGGCCATGGCGATGATAAAGCGATTGATGCTGTTAAACAGGCTATCACAAGCCCACTGCTTGAAACAACAATCGAAGGTGCTACAGATATCATCATCAACATTTCAGGTGATATCGGTCTTATCGAAGCTAACGAAGCTGCATTATTCGTAGAAGAACTTGCAGGTGAATCTGCAAATATCATCTTTGGTGCGATGTATGATGATTCTAACCCAGACAGCGCAAGAATCACAGTTATCGCAACAGGTCTTGAGGCTGCATCTACAGCTGCTCAGGATACAGCATACAACAAAAAAGCTGAAAAACCTGGATTTACAGGCTCAACATTCAAGAGCGCAACAACAGCAACTCCTGTTCAGCCAACATATGCTCCAAGACGTGAGAGCAACATCCAGATCCCAAGCTTCCTTCAGAAGAAATAATTTAATTTCAAAAGTTGAATATTGAATCTAAACATTTAAAGGCTTTCCGGCAATTCCGGAAAGCCTTTTTTGCGTGCTTTTGACACTGACATCATCATATGAAAGGAAAATTCATGATATATAAAGTAAGCCTTTTGGAGAAAATCGTACCGCGGCAAAGAAGAATTATGTTGCGTAAGAGAGATACACCGTTTCTTGTCATATTTGCAAGGACAAATGGGTGGGGCTGCGGGCCTGTTTTGACAAAATATTCAGCGAACAGCGGTTATAATAGCATGTATGAGAGGGGGCGAGAGTCTATGTAATTTATCTGGACATTTTATGGCTCACAAATTTTATAATGAATACACTGCTTTTAATAACAGTCAGAAAATTGCGTGGATTGTCTGCCACAATCCGAAGCATTTTATCTGGTGCAGCCCTTGGGACATCTGGTGCTGTGGCTGCTGTCTGCTTGAAAATGCCGACGGTGCTTTATTTGCCTGTGATGGGGATAATTTTACCAGCATTGATGCTTCAAATCGCATTTCACACAAAAAATATTAAAAGTAGATTATTGAATTTAATTACATTATATCTAATTTCGGCTCTGATTGCAGGGACGATTCAAATGATTTTCTGCCACACACCTCTTAACAGTGATGCTTCGTTCATTCATACATTAAATAAGAGCCGGGGTATTTCATGGTTTCATATCATAACAGGAACAATGACTGCCGGTATCGGGCTTGTTATTTTATATCTGAGGCATTTTCACAGTCAAATGCCAAAAAACTGCAAAGTTATATTAATCATTCACGGCCAGGAAATTGAGGCAACAGCACTTATTGATACCGGTAATGGATTGTATGAACCGGTCAGCCAACAGCCGGTGAGTGTGATTCATTATGAATATTTTAAAAAATATTTTATACAACAGGATATACAGACAGTGCGCATGATTCCAATGTGGACTGTGGGCGGAGAAAATCGGATGCTGACAGCGGTTCGAATTGACGGAATGGATGTGTATACGCTGGAAAACGTATGTCATTTTAAAGATGTCTATGTAGCGTTCAATACACATCGATTCGGAGAAAATGAAGTTTTGCTGCATCCAAAGATGTGGAGAATTTAAAGAATGCGTTTATGTGTGGGAGGTTCGTCAAATGGTTGTACATGCATCTGTACCTGCTAAATTCAGAAAAAAGGTAATTCAGGGCTTTAAGCGGGTGATTTATCCGCAAAACGGTGAGATTTATTATATAGGTGGCACCAAAATCCTGCCAGTGCCATTAGAGGGCGAGGATGAGGCAAAAGCCATTGCGATGATTGGAACAAACGATGAAAAAAAAGGCAAGACACTTCTGATAGAACACAACTTAAGGCTGGTGGTGTATATTGCGCGTAAATTTGATAACACAGGCGTTGGCATCGAGGATTTGATTTCCATCGGAACTATTGGCCTGATTAAGGCGATTAATTCATTTAATCCGAATAAAAATATCAAACTGGCCACGTATGCCTCGCGATGTATCGAAAATGAGATATTGATGTATCTGAGACGCAGCAATAAAACAAAGATGGAGGTATCTTTTGATGAACCTCTGAATGTGGACTGGGATGGCAATGAGCTGTTATTGTCCGATATTCTTGGCTCAAATGAAGATGAGATATCCAAGGATATGGAGGACGAGGTTGATCGTGACCTGCTAAAAACAGCGATTGGCAGGCTTGGGCGGCGCGAGCAGACGATTATTAAGCTGCGTTACGGTATTGATACAATGGACGGACACGAAAAAACACAGAAGGAGGTTGCGGATTTGCTGGGAATTTCGCAGTCATATATTTCACGATTGGAGAAAAAAATTATTGAACGGCTGAAAAAAGAAATGATGCGTTTAGGATAGACGAAGGATGATGACACCAGAAAATGCCAAGTATATTTACCGACAGTTCTGCACATGATTTATGTAGCAGTAAAAAATAAATGACGGGTCGGTGATTTTCTATGGCAGGGTACAAAGTTGAGATATGTGGTGTCAATACATCCAAACTTCCAATACTTTCCAGGGAAGAAAAAGAAATGTTGATGAAGCAGATAAAAGCAGGTGATGAAAAAGCCAGAGAACGTTTTATCAAAGGAAATCTCCGGCTGGTGCTCAGCGTGATTAGCCGTTTTTCTTCCAGTAATGAAAATGTGGATGACCTGTTTCAGGTGGGATGTGTGGGACTCATTAAAGCGATTGATAACTTTGATTTGTCGCAGCAGGTGATGTTTTCAACGTATGCATGTCCGATGATTATCGGTGAAATCAGACGGTATTTAAGAGATTTTAACAGTATCAGAGTCAGCCGTTCTTTAAGAGATACAGCGTACAAGGCCATTTATGCAAGGGAGGCTTATATCAGAGCCAATCACCGGGAGCCGACGATGGTTGAACTGGCAGATGAAATCGGACTGCCAAAAGAGGATATCGTTCTGGCGCTGGATGCGATTCAAAGTCCGGTATCCTTATATGAACCGGTGTATTCCGAAGGACAGGACAGTCTGTGTATTATGGACCAGGTCAGTGATAAAAAGAATGGAGAAGAACTCTGGGTGGAACAGCTGGCGTTAAATGATGCGATCGCCAGACTTTCACCCAGAGAGCAAAAAATCATACGTATGCGCTTTTTTGAGGGGCGCACACAGATGGAAGCTGCGGACGAGCTGTGTATTTCTCAGGCGCAGATTTCAAGAATTGAAAAAACAGCATTAAAGACAATGAAAAATTATCTGTCACGGTAGTGGCAGATTTCTTTATAGGCAATCGGTCCACCAAAAAGGTCGAGGGCGCTGCCAATTGTAAAATCCAATGTGCCATGACTGATGTCGGCAAGCAGCTTCAGGTCTTCATAAGAGCCGATACCGCCGGCGTAAGTCATTGGCTTTTTATGCCAGCCGGCAAGAATCTGTACAAGTTCTGTTTCTATGCCGGAGGCTTTTCCTTCAACGTCCACAGCATGAATCAGAAATTCATCACAAAATGGTGCGAGTTTATCTAATGTCTGTGCGTTGACAGGCACATCTGTAAATTTCTGCCAGCGGTCTGTGACAACATAATAGGTATCGCCGCGCTTTCTGCAGCTTAAATCCAGTACAAGATGCTCTTTGCCAACTGCTTCTGTTATTTTCTGAAGATTTTCCCAGTAAATTTGTCCATCCTTAAATACATAAGAAGTCACGATAACGTGGGATGCACCGGCGTCAATAAAAGCAGCAGCGTTGTTTGCGTTAATGCCGCCGCCAATCATAAGACCGCTTGGATAAGCAGCAAGGGCAGCTTTGGCCTGGGCTAAATCGGCTGCATAATATTGTGATCCTTCAGGGTTTAAAAGAATAATATGGCCGCCCTTAAGTCCGTCAGTCTGATAACATCTGGCATAATAAGCTGCATCGTATTCAGAAACAAAATTTTCTTTAGCCTGATTGCCGGTATCTTTTAGGGAACCGCCAACAATTTGTTTGACACAGCCGTTGTGTATATCGATACATGGTCGAAAATGCATGAAAAGACACTCCTTTGCAAGGTTTTGGATAAATCTAAAATATTTATTCGCGTTGGCACGATTGCAGTTTAGATTCTGTCATCATATTAAATATTTTTTGGGGATTCGTCAATAGGATTAGGATAACTGGTGTATAAAAAAATGTTGCGAATTTATAAGGATTTGCTATAATAAAGTATATTTATTTATATTGATATGCGTCTGAAAAACGCAGATGTTTCATATAAATAGAAGAAACAGCTGCGGGCAGGTGAGTGTATGCGTATATGTGATTTGCGCCAGAAGGAGGTCATCAATATCCGGGACGGACAGCGTCTGGGATATGTGGCGGATTTAGAGTTTGATTGTGAATCGGGGTGTATTTGCCAGTTGATTATTCCGGGAGCAGGAAAGTTTTGCGGCCTGTTTGGACGTGAGAATGAATATACGATTGGATGGAAATGCATATGCAGGATAGGTGATGATGTGATTCTTGTGGATGTCAATGTGCCGGAAACGAAGAAGAAAATCCCGTCGGATAAAGGATAATGTGATAAATAATAAGATGAGTGTCAATAAATCTTAAACGCTCATTTGTGCAGGTACAATTGCAATTTAGAATATATAAGAAAAATGTATAAATAAAGACAGCCTGTTAAAGTGATAAATAAGTAAAATTTGGTGACAGGAAAACCATATACAGACTGGCAGAATGTATATGGTTGAAAGTACATAATTATACATATTAGGTGTCAAAAGACAAGGAGGAACCCTTATGAAATGTCCGTTTTGTGGTGTTCAGGAAACAAAAGTAATTGATTCGCGTCCTGCGGATGACAACAGTTCGATTCGCAGACGCCGTCAGTGTGAGGCGTGTGGAAAGCGATTTACAACTTACGAAAAGATAGAAACTATTCCACTGATTGTTATAAAAAAAGATAATAACAGAGAACCTTATGACAGAGGCAAGATTGAGAAGGGTATTTTAAGGTCATGCAACAAACGTCCGATTTCAGGCGACCAGATTAATGCATTGTTAAATGATATTGAAACAGAGATTTTTCAGTATGATGCCAGAGAGATTCCGGCACAGCGCATCGGTGAGATTGTGATGGATAAATTGAAAAATCTTGATCCGGTAGCCTATGTACGTTTTGCATCTGTATACAGGGAATTTAAAGATGTCAACACATTTATGGACGAAATAAAAAAGATTCTGGATGTGTAAGGTAAGGCGTAATTTTTTGACACTTACATCATCAAATAATAAAATAAAAATGGGACAGTGACTTTGAATAAGTGAAGTCATTGTCCCTGTTCGTTTTTAACGGTTTGGTCGCTGGATGCTGTCAAGGGTAATTGTGACAGGACCATCATTAATCAGTGAAATCTTCATATCTGCGCCAAATTCGCCCTCCTGGGTTTCAAAACCAAGGGCACGGCATCTGCGAATAAATTCAAGATACATTTTCTTTGAAAAGTCCGGTGCGCCGGCTTCAATAAAGCTTGGACGGTTGCCCTTTTTAGTATCTGCAAAAAGTGTAAACTGTGAAATAATCAAAAGCTGGCCGCCAACGTCTTTAAGAGCAAGATTCATCTTGTCATTTTCATCTTTAAAAATACGCATATTTGTAATCTTTTTAATCATATAATCAAGGTCTGCCTCTGTGTCAGAATCTGACACGCCAAGTAATACAAGAAACCCCTTACCGATACTGCCAATGACTTCGTTTTCAACAGAAACGCTGGCCTGTTCAACTCTTTGTATAATTGCTCTCATAATTATCCTCCAAAATGTAATTGTAATATAGTCAAAATTGGCTTTTGAATGTTTTGACCATGCCATGAAACCAAACTTTGCAATTTGGTACGTTCATGTGCTAATTTTGCTATGGCATTATTATATAAAATATGGCTGAAAAAGACAAGATTATCCTGAAATAGAGAAAATTGCTTGAATGGAGTTTTTGTCCTTTATCGGAGGGAGCATTAGATATATGGATAAGCAAAAGAAGTATAAAAAGAAACAAGTATTAATGAGCGTGAATATGTATAAATGTGTATAAATGCGTATGGTGTGCAGTGAACATAGCTTTGGGAAATGTGCAAAATATGTCGAAAAATCAGGAAGAAATAGGGTAATCGTCGAACGATACAGTCTTGTGGGAAATAAGCAAAATCTGGTAAGATAAATAGCAACAGAGGTCAGAATATTTGGAGAAGAAAGGGGTTGTATGTTTAGTCAGGTTTATAGCGGCACAGTATGTGGCGCAGATGGACAGATTGTACTTGTAGAGGCTGATGTCAGCAATGGATTTCCGTCCTATACGATGGTGGGCTATCTGGCATCTGAAGTTAAGGAGGCGCGGGAACGTGTGCTGACAGCACTTAAGAATGCCGGTGTACCGGCTGTGAGCGGAAAAATTATTGTGAATTTGTCACCTGCGGGTATCAGAAAAGAGGGCACAGCATTTGATTTGTCGATTGCTGCGGCGATGCTTGTATCCATGTCTGTTGTACCGGCAAAGGCTGTCGAAGATACACTGATACTTGGAGAACTTAGCCTGGACGGTACTGTTCGAAGTATCAGAGGCGTTTTGCCGATTGTTAGTGAGGCAAATCATCGGGGCATCCATGAATGTATTGTGCCGGTGGAGAATGCGAATGAGGCTGCTTTGGTGAAGGGGATGAAGGTATATGGCTGCAACAGTCTGGTACAGATGATGGCATGGTTTAAAGGGGAGGAAACACCTGTGTGTACCGTTTATCAGAAACGCACACAGAAGACGGATGTGACTTACCGTGATTTTGTACAGGTGTCCGGGCAGGAACTTATGAAAGAAGCCATTGAAACTGCAGTGGCTGGCAGACATCATTTATTGCTTACAGGAGCACCTGGCTCAGGCAAATCTCTGGCGATTTCATGTATTCCATCCATTTTGCCGGAGATGACCGATGAAGAACAGATGGAGGTTACAAAGCTGCATAGTATTGCAGGGCTTTTGAATGCAGATGACGGACTTGTGACGCAAAGACCGTTCAGGCAGCCGCATCACTCGATTTCCATGTATGCCATGGTTGGCGGTGGCACAGTGCCAAAGCCCGGTGAGATTAGTCTGGCCCATAAAGGTGTCTTATTTTTGGATGAATTTGCGGAATTTAATCGAAAGGTGATAGATGCGTTGCGTCAGCCTCTTGAAAATCGTGCGGTTGTAATTAACCGAGTGCAGGGCAACTATGTCTTCCCGGGGGATTTTATGCTTGTTGCAGCGATGAATCCTTGTCCATGTGGTTACTATCCCTGACCGGCAAAAATGCCGATGCACACCTAAAATGATTAGAAAATATATGCACCAGATCAGCGGTCCGATACTGGACAGATTTGATATTGGTATAGAAGTTCGGCAGAGTACAAAGTTGTTCTTTGATGCAGCGAGTGAAGTTGTCAGGGAAGATACTCAGACAGGTCACACAAGAACATCAGCCATGATGCGGCAGGCGGTATGTCAGGCGGATGCCATCCAGAGAGAACGCTTCAAGGATGAATCATATACATATAACAGCCAGATTCCGGCGAAGGATATCCAGAAGTATTGTACGTTGAGTACAGAGGCGCAAAGACTCATCCACCTTGCTGTAAAGACGGATGGCATCAGTATGCGCGGATATCATAAACTATTAAAGACAGCCCGGACGATTGCAGATATCGATGGCAGTGCACATATTCAGGAAGCACATGCAGCCAGAGCACTTTGCTACAGAAGTCTGGATACCAGTTATTGGACAGGAGAAGATCAGAGATAAAAATTTATATAAAGTGAAGTGCATGAAGGGTGAGGGTATGATGGAGGAAGTACTTTATTGGTTTTGGTTGTGTGGATTGTCAGTGCTTGGCAATAAACATCAAAAAGCATTAATCCAGATGTTTGATACACCAAAAGCTGTATTTGAACTGGAAATACAAAAGCTTGAACAGGTGCTATTTTTAAATGATGCGGCCAAGAACGCCATCATCAAGACAAGAAATCCATGGGTGGTGGAAGCAACTTATACGGATTTTATAAAATCAGGCTATCATTTTACCTATGAAGCTGCAGATAATTATCCAGACAGGCTAAAACCATTGCCCGATAGTCCTGTGGGGTTATATTATGCAGGCAGACTGCCGGTGGAGGAGAAGCCTACGATTGCGATTGTCGGGGCACGCTCATGCAGTGGCAGCGGCAGAAGTCTCGCCAGACATTTTGGAACAGTGCTTTCAGAGGCTGGTATTCAAGTGATTAGTGGTATGGCGCTTGGAATTGACGGGGCAGCACACAGAGGCGCACTTGAAGCAGGTAAGGATACATATGCGGTGATTGGCAGTGGACTTGATATCTGTTATCCAAAAGAAAACAGGGATATTTACGAAATCTTACCAAAACGTGGCGGGGTGATTTCTGAATATCCGCCCGGTGAAAAAGCATTGGCGTGGCATTTTCCGATGCGCAATCGTCTGATTGCCGGTTTTGCAGACAGCGTACTTGTGGTGGAAGCAAGAAAACGCAGTGGTTCACTGATTACGGCGGATTTGGCATTGGAGCAGGGAAAGGATGTGCTGGCTGTGCCAGGACGGAGTACGGATGCATTAAGTGAGGGATGTCTTGATCTGATACGCAGTGGTGCAAAGCTTGTGACAAAGCCTGAGGATGTACTGGAGGACTATGCGTTAGAAAACGTTAATTTGAAAAAAAATAATATTTGTCTTGATAAATCAGAAGAATTGGTGTATTCTAGCTTGTGTTTAAACCCAAAATACATAGAAGATATTTGTGCAGAGCTGCATATAGATATATCGGAATGTATGACAGTCCTGTATAAACTGGAGCATATGGGTTTGATTCGACAGGTTTACAGAGGACAATATGTACGCAATTCGCTGATTCATTAAAAGGACTTAGAAGCAGCGGGGTGGACTTTTGTCTCTGGCTCATATAAATGGAGGTAGTATAATGGCAAAGTATCTGGTGATTGTAGAATCGCCGGCAAAGGCAAAAACCATTCATAAGTTTCTCGGCAAGAATTATACCGTCGTTGCTTCTAACGGTCATGTGAGGGACCTTCCTAAAAGTCAGATGGGGATTGACGTAGAGAATGATTTTGAACCAAAGTACATTACGATTCGAGGAAAAGGGGATATATTAGCGATGCTTCGCAAAGAGGTCAAGAAGGCTGATAAAGTTTATCTGGCAACTGACCCGGACCGTGAGGGAGAAGCTATTTCATGGCATCTGGCTTATGCACTTAAGCTGGAGGGCAAGAATGTTCATCGAATCACATTCAATGAGATTACGAAAACAGCAGTAAAAAATTCAATTAAGAATGCCCGAGAGATAGACATGAATCTTGTGGATGCACAGCAGGCAAGACGTGCATTGGACCGTCTGGTAGGTTACAGCATCAGCCCGGTATTATGGGCGAAAGTTAAACGTGGGTTAAGTGCCGGTCGTGTTCAGTCTGTGGCATTACACATTATCCATGAACGGGAGAAAGAGATTGACGCATTTATTCCGGAAGAATACTGGAGTCTGGATGCGAATCTGAACGTTGAAGGTGATAAGAAACCATTAAAAGCCAAATTCCACAGCCTGGATGGCAAGAAGATTGAGATTCATTCCAAGGCAGATGTTGAAGCACTGATGGCGCGTGCTAAAGATGCATCATTTGTGATTTCCGATATCAAGCATGGTGAACGCAGCAAGAAGTCACCGCTGCCGTTTACGACAAGTACACTGCAGCAGGAAGCATCAAAACAGTTGAATTTTTCCACACAGAAAACGATGCGTATTGCGCAGCAGTTATATGAAGGTGTGGATGTTAAAGGCGAGGGTACAGTTGGTCTGATTACTTATCTGAGAACAGATTCCACACGTATTTCAGAGGAAGCCGATGCACAGGCAAGAACATATATTGCCGAACAGTACGGTGAAGCTTATACAGTACAGAGTACGAAGAAGGCAGATACTTCAAAGAAGATTCAGGATGCCCATGAAGCGATTCGTCCAACATATATGCATTTGCCGCCGGTTAAAGTCAAAGAATCTCTTGCGAGGGATCAGTTCAGATTGTATCAGTTAATCTGGAACAGATTTTTAGCAAGCCGTATGACAGATGCGGTTTATGATACAACAACGGTCAAGATTGATGCGAATGGCTGTATGTTCTCAGTGGCTGCATCAAAGATCCGTTTTGAAGGCTTTATGGCAGTTTACAAAGTGGATGATGAAAAAGCAGAAACAAATGTATTGTCAAAGAAGTTGACGATGGACAGCAAATTGTCGTTAATTGACTTTGATGCTAAACAGCATTTTACACAGCCACCGGCACACTTTACAGAAGCTTCTTTAGTTAAGGCACTGGAAGAACTTGGTATTGGACGTCCAAGTACGTATGCGCCGACAATTACAACGATTATTGCCAGACATTATGTGGCAAAGGAAAATAAAAATCTTTATATTACAGAATTAGGTTCTGTTGTTGACAATATTATGGTTGAGGCGTTCCCGACGATTGTCAATGTAGATTTCACAGCCAATCTTGAAGTGCTTTTAGATAAAGTGGCTGAGGGTGCGATTAACTACAAAACAGTCATCCGTAATTTCTATCCGGATTTGGATGAAGCTGTGAAGCGTGCTGAAAAAGAATTAGAGCATGTCAAGATTGAAGACGAAGTATCGGATGTACCATGTGAACAGTGTGGTCGCATGATGGTGATTAAGTATGCTCCTCATGGAAAATTTCTTGCATGTCCGGGCTTTCCGGAGTGCCGCAGCACAAAGACTTATTTTGAAAAAATTGGTGTGACTTGCCCGAAATGCGGTGGTGACATCGTACTTAAAAGAACTCAAAAGGGCCGTATGTATTACGGTTGTATGAATTATCCTGAATGTGATTTCATGAGTTGGCAGCGTCCGACAGACAAGAAATGTCCAAAGTGCGGAGATGTCCTTTTGAAGAAGAACAACAAACTTGTATGCCATAATCAGGAATGCGGTTATACAACATCCGTTGAAGAAACTGAACAGAATGCTTAAAAAAATCGGAAAATCCCCGTGGGTTTTCCGATTTTTTTTGCTAAACAATACAAAAAATAAACCATCTGCTCTGCAGGTGGAGGGAGTAGCTTTAGCTTCAAGTAAAAAAATCCTGTAAGTGAAAAATAAAAATTAGACAAATCTATATGAATTATATATATTTTTTGAAAATTCAGAAATTTAATACTAAAATTGCACAGATGCTATTGTTTATTTATTATTGATATGCTAAAATAACTACATAGGTGTAAAGGAGGGGCATATGAGCGTACAATTATTGGATAAGACACGAAAAATCAATAAACTTCTGCATAATAACAGTTCTAACATGGTTGTTTTCAACGATATATGTGAAGTCCTCGGGGATATTCTTGAGTCGAATATCTTAGTCATCAGCAGAAAAGGAAAGGTGCTTGGTATTAAGAATCAGCCGGGCATTGCTATGATTGAGCAGTTGATATCAAACACAGTTGGCGGTCATATTGATGCCATGCTCAATGAACGCCTGCTGAATATTTTGTCAACCAAGGAGAATGTCAATTTGATGACACTTGGATTTGACAGTGAGGATATTTCATCCTATCAGGCAATTATTACACCGATTGACATTGCCGGGGAAAGACTTGGAACACTGTTTATTTACCGTTATGGCAGAACATTTGAGATTGACGACATCATTCTCAGTGAATATGGCACGACTGTTGTCGGACTTGAGATGATGCGTTCTGTGAATGAGGAGAATGCAGAGGAGGCACGCAAAGTACAGATTGTGCGGTCTGCGATTTCTACATTATCATTCTCTGAACTTGAAGCGATTCGACATATTTTTGATGAACTCGATGGTAACGAAGGTATTCTTGTGGCAAGTAAGATTGCAGACCGGGTTGGCATTACACGTTCCGTGATTGTCAATGCACTGCGCAAGTTTGAAAGTGCAGGGGTTATCGAATCTCGTTCATCAGGCATGAAAGGCACATATATCAAAGTGCTCAATGATGTTGTATTTGACGAACTTAAAAAGATTAAGTAATATAAAACATCGAAATGACATACGGCAAGCCCTAAAATACAAAAATTCTGTAAAATTTGTATTTTAGGGCTTGCCGTATGTGTTCATAGTGTGTTATAATAGCGAACGGTAAAAAATAAGACACGCAGACAGATTCTCAGGCGGGTGCTTTACATCAGATAGAGATGGAGTTACCTGAGAAGGTGAAATCTGCGGAAGCAAAAACCAATGGAGGTATTATCATGAGTGTTATTTCAATGAAACAGTTACTCGAAGCAGGTGTGCATTTCGGCCACCAGACAAGAAGATGGAACCCTAAGATGGCTGAGTACATCTACACAGAAAGAAACGGTATCTACATCATCGACTTACAGAAATCTGTAGGCATGGTTGACGATGCATACAACGCAGTTAAAGATATCGTTGCTGACGGTGGTACTGTTCTTTTCGTAGGTACAAAGAAACAGGCTCAGGATGCTGTTAAGACAGAAGCTGAACGTTGCGGTATGTACTATGTAAACGAAAGATGGTTAGGCGGTATGCTGACTAACTTCAAGACAATCCAGACTAGAATCGCTAGACTTAAAGAAATCGAAACAATGTCTGAAGATGGAACATTTGATGTTCTTCCTAAGAAAGAAGTTATCGAACTTAAGAAAGAATGGGAAAAACTTGAAAAGAACCTTGGCGGTATCAAGAACATGAAGAAAGCTCCAGATGCAATCTTCGTAGTTGACCCTAAGAAAGAAAGAATCTGCGTACAGGAAGCTCACATCCTTGGTATTCCACTGATCGGTATTGCTGATACAAACTGTGACCCAGAAGAACTCGATTATGTTATTCCTGGTAACGATGATGCTATCAGAGCTGTTAAACTTATCGTTTCAAAAATGGCTGATGCTGTTATCGAAGCAAATCAGGGTACATCTATGAGCGAAGAAACAGCTGAAGTAGCTGAAGATGCAGAATAATTAATCATTCGAATTTTGGAGGAATCAAATCATGGCAATTACAGCAGCAATGGTAAAAGAACTTAGAGAAATGACAGGCGCTGGTATGATGGACTGTAAAAAAGCTCTGAACGAAACAGCTGGCGATATGGAAAAAGCTGTTGAATTCTTAAGAGAAAAAGGTCTTGCAGCTATGGCTAAAAAAGCAAACAGAATTGCAGCAGAAGGTATCGTTGCAACTAGCGTTTGCGGTTGTGGAAAGAAAGCTTCTATCGTAGAAGTTAACTCTGAAACAGACTTCGTTGCTAAAAACGCTGAATTCCAGACATATGTAGCAAAAGTTGCCGCTCAGGCACTTGAAACAGAAGCTGATACACTTGAAGCATTCCTTGCTGAAACATGGAAAGAAGATCCACAGTACACTGTAGAACAGGCTCTTTCACAGATGATCGCTCGTATCGGTGAAAAACTCAGCATCAGAAGATTCCAGAAACTGGAAGTTGAAAATGGTGTTGTTACAAGTTACATCCATGGCGGCGGAAAAATCGGCGTTATCGTTGCTCTTGAAACAGAAGCAACAGGCGATGCTGTACAGGAATGTGGTAAGAACGTTGCTATGCAGATTGCAGCTCTGAACGCTAAATACGTTGACAGAAGTGAAGTTCCTAGCGACTTCGTCGAAAAGGAAAAAGAAATTCTTATGGCTCAGATTCAGAATGATCCTAAGGAATCTCAGAAACCTGAAAAAGTTATCAATGGTATGATTCAGGGTCGTCTTAACAAGGAACTTAAAGAAGTTTGCCTTGTTGATCAGGTATACGTTAAAGATGGCGATTTAACAATCCAGAAATACGTTGATTCTGTTGCCAAAGAAGTTGGCGCACCTATCAAAATCAAAGCATTTGTTCGTTTTGAAACAGGTGAAGGTATGGAAAAACGTGAAGATGATTTCGCAGCAGAAGTTGCAAAACAGGCTGGACTTTAATTCATATCCTGCAGTAAACACTGATGAACTTAAGAGCTCGGAGGAAGCTAAAGCTTTCTTCGGGCTTTTTGCATAGAGATATGGAGGCATATAATAATGAAGCGTATTGATTTCAGAATGGAACGTGCAGATCTTGTTAAAGTGGGCGACCATATTACGGTGAGTGAATATATGTTAAAAACTCTGCAGGGAACGATGTATTATTACACGATTAATCCAGCAGTAGCGATGTCTGGTAACATTCCAAAGGCAGATAAATTAAATGTGATGAAGGGTGTTGTGGACGAAATTCAGGATGAAGGCGCCCTGTGGACGGTCTGGTGCGTGTTTGAGGACTAGAAAAACTGTTATTTGAATAAAAAATAAAGTTTTTAAGCAGGATAAAGCAGTTTGTTTTGACAAAAACAGGCGCATTTATTAGGCGAAAAGTCAAAGAATGCAGAAAATAAGGGCGGTTTCAAGGGCAAGAAGCTGAACTGAGCAAGTGGTAATGTAAAAAAATAATAAAAAAAAGATATGAAATGCAAAGATATTGTTAATTATGACACTTCCCATTTTTGAAAAACATGTTAATATTATGGATGATAAAAATATCATAGATACACCGCAAGGGGAACAGCGTATTTATGATGATATTTATAAAATATTAATATTTAATTCCAAATTTTTTAAGGACAGAGAAGTATAATAATGACACTTAAATAGTAGGAGGTTGAGTTTCATGGTAGATGTCATTAAGGGCGTATCTTTTGCCGTAGGCATTTTATTTACACTGGGGTATTTTTACCAGATAGTGTACATGGTTGTGGGCTTACTGAAAGAACCAAAACTGTATGAGGAAACAAAGAAGCACAGATATGGTGTGCTGATTTCAGCGAGAAATGAAAGTGCAGTTATTGCACAACTGATTGAGAGTATTAAGCATCAGAAGTATCCACAGGAACTGATTGATGTATTTGTTGTTGCAGATAACTGTACAGATAATACAGCAGATGTTGCAAGAGCAGCAGGTGCGATTGTATTTGAAAGATTTAATAAAGAATATGTCGGTAAAGGTTATGCATTAAATTATCTGTTGAATGAAATTGCCAGTACATATGGCGATGTTTACGATGGCTATTTCGTATTCGATGCAGATAACGTATTAGATGAAAACTATGTGACAGAGATGAACAAAGTCTTTTGTGCCGGTTACAGAATTATCACAAGTTACCGTAACTCTAAAAACTACGGTGATAGCTGGGTATCTGCAGGCTATGGTCTGTGGTTCTTAAGAGAAGCACAGTATATCAACAATGCACGTATGATTCTTGGCACAAGCTGCGCAGTTTCAGGTACAGGTTTCTTGGTTGCCAAAGAAGTTTTTGAAGAAAATGGTGGTTGGAAACATCATCTTCTGACAGAGGATATCGAGTTTACAACAGACTGCATCGCTCATGGTGAAAAGATTGGTTACTGTGGTTCAGCGATTATTTATGATGAACAGCCTGTAACATTTAAGACATCCTGGAATCAGCGCTTACGCTGGTCAAAAGGTTTTTATCAGGTATTCTGGCATTACGGAAAGAAGCTTTGCTCAAGAATGCATAAAGAACATGGCTTTGCAGCGTATGATATGTTTATGACATTAGCACCCGGACTTTTCCTGACATTAGGTACATTTATTCTTGCCTTTGCAGGTATTATCATGTCAGTTTTCCATCCGGAATACAGACATGAGATGGTTATGGCAGGTCTTGGTACAATTGGTTTCAGTTTAGGTACAACATATGTAACGATGTTTACATTTGGTTTAATTACAACCATTACTGAATGGGAAAAGATTCATACAGCAACATGGAAAAAGATTGTATACTTATTTACATTCCCTGTGTACATTTATTCATATATTCCAATCGGTGTTGTTGCATTGTTCAAGAAAATCCAGTGGGTTCCAATCCAGCACAATGTTGTTAAGACGGCAGATGAAATCAAATCTATTTCATAATAATGAATATTTAAATACTAAAAAGGTCAGACACTTTGATGAGTATCCTCTTTACTGGAAAACCAGTAAGGGGAAACATCATCGGATGTCTGACCTTTTTTGTGTATACAACAGATTTTTTAATTGGTTATATATGTTTCAAATTAAAAAAGCTTATTTCCTGAAACATGAACCAACAGCCGTAAGTATGGCACCGGCGAAAATTAAAAAATCACCGATATTAAAAACGATTTTACGGAATTTCTCAGGGCCGAAATTGAAACGGACATAATCGGTCACAGAACCTTTGGCGTAACGTTCACATACATTGCTGGCAGCGCCGCCAAGTAAAAGTGTTAAACCTGTTTTTAAAAGAATATTACCTTTCTTTCCGGAAGCTGCGACAAGCATACCGCCGATCATACCTAACAAAATCAGCGATACAGCGAGCAACTGCTTTGGCCATTTCTTAAATAATCCAAGCATTGCGCCGGGATTGTGAGATTTGGTAATCGTGACATAACCGCCAAGTATCGTCTTGTCTTTATCAACACTTTTTTTAGTCTGAGTATTGTCGGAAGACTTTGGTGATGCATCAGTGTCAGATTTGTCTTTTGGAAAAACTGTGCTGGCACCATGACGGTTAATGCGATACTTAATGCCGAGGTCTGCACATAAAAGCAGGGCGGCGAGTAAAAACCATATCATAGCAAAACCTCCTGTTTATTGAGTTGTATTTATCATTATTATATGATGATTTAAAAATCTATTCAAGACTTACGGAAAAATTAAATCTGTACAATCTCACCCAAATGATAAATTTTTTAATAAATCCTGCTCATATAATCACTGTGGTTGCATATGCTAACAAAGAAGATGAAAAAAATCTAAAAAATGCATGTAATTTATAAAAATTCTATTTTTAACTGGACGGAAATTTAAAATTCCTATATACTAGAACATGGAGTCAAAATATCTGAAAATAAGTATTTTTAGAATTGTGCGTAAGTTGGCGGGTGCCAGTTTGTATAAAACAGCGGATGACTCATATACAAGGTTATCATTTAAGGAGGATAAATACAAATAGATGAAACAGGACAACAAAGATAAAAAGAAAAAGAACTTATCTATGATGATTTTTATTCTGTTCTGTGCAGTATGCCTGTTCCTGATTTTCCAGATTCTGATTAATCAGGTCAAGGAGAGTCAGCGCAAGGAAATCACATACAGTGAGTTCTTAACGATGCTCAAAAACGATGAGGTAGACACAGTCACTGCGATGACAGATGGAACATTAGAGATTACCAAGAAGTCAGAAAGTAAGAGTCCATTAAAGATTACTTATTATACAGGACAGTTTACAGATTTGACGCTGGTTGACCGATTAGAAGATGCCGGTGTAACTTACAAACAGGAAATTCAGAAATCAAGTTCAGGACTTGTGACGATTCTTCTGTATTATGTATTACCGTTTGTGATTTTATATGCGGTATTATTCTTTATCATGCGTGGGGTTTCCAAAGGTGGCGGCATGATGGGTGTCGGCAAGAGCACGGCAAAGATGTATGTGCAGAAGGAAACCGGCGTAACATTTAAAGACGTTGCCGGCCAGGAGGAAGCAAAGGAATCCTTAAAGGAAATCGTGGACTTCCTGCATTATCCGGGCAAATATACAGCCATTGGTGCGAAACTGCCAAAGGGTGCACTGCTTGTAGGCCCTCCGGGTACAGGTAAGACATTGCTTGCCAAAGCGGTTGCCGGTGAAGCCAATGTGCCATTTTTCTCTTTATCCGGTTCGGATTTTGTAGAGATGTTTGTCGGTGTCGGTGCTTCCCGTGTCCGTGATTTGTTTAAACAGGCACAGCAGTCTGCACCATGTATTATTTTCATTGATGAGCTGGATGCGATTGGTAAACGCCGTGATTCTGCATATGGCGGTGGCAATGATGAACGTGAACAGACATTAAACCAGTTACTTTCAGAGATGGACGGTTTTGATTCCTCCAAGGGTATCATTATTCTTGCAGCAACAAACAGACCGGAAATTCTTGATAAAGCACTGCTTCGTCCGGGTCGTTTTGACCGTCGTATTATTGTTGAGAAGCCTGACCTTAAAGGTCGTATTGATACATTGAAGGTGCATGCAAAGAATGTGCTTTTAGATGAAAGCGTAGATTTTAATGCCATCGGTCTTGCTACAAGCGGTGCTGTCGGCAGTGATTTGGCAAATATTATTAATGAAGCTGCATTAAATGCAGTTAAGCATGGCAGACGCGCAGTGACTCAGGCAGATTTATTTGAATCTGTGGAGGTTGTAATTGCCGGTAAAGAAAAGAAGGACAGAGTTTTAAGTGCCAAAGAGCGTGAGATTGTATCTTACCATGAAGTCGGACACGCACTTGCAGCAGCCCTTCAAAAGCATGCAGAACCTGTACAAAAGATTACGATTGTGCCGCGTACTATGGGCGCACTTGGTTATACGATGCAGGTGCCTGAAGAAGAAAAATACCTTATGACTAAGGATGAAATTGAAACAGAACTTGTAACATTCTTTGGCGGTCGTGCTGCTGAAGAAATCAAATTTGACTCTGTGACAACAGGTGCAAGTAATGATATTGAACGTGCGACGAAGTTAGCACGCTCAATGGTTACAATGTATGGTATGTCTGAGAAATTCGGTCTGATGGGCCTTGAATCTATCGAAGACAGATATCTGGACGGCCGTGCAGTGATGAACTGCGGTGAAGCGACAGCAGCAGAGATTGATAAAGAAGTTATGCGTATTCTGAAGGAAGCGTACGAAAAAGCCAAAGCATTACTGAGTGCCAATATTGATGCGCTTGATAAGATTTCAGAATATCTGATTAAAGAAGAAACAATTACAGGTAAACAGTTTATGAAGATTTTCTATGAAGTTCAGGGTATTGCCTGCGATGAAGATGGCAAGCCGATCGATACAGTCAAGGCTGTGACAGAAAATACAGAAGCTGCCCCAAATACAATTTCAGAGAATAATAATTATTTATAGCAGAATAATCATTTGAAATGAAAATGAACCGCCGTCGGTTTATGAAGCCTTTTTGGGCGGATGAACTGGTGGCGGTTTTCAGGTTTTACAGGCAAACTGTGTGGAAATATTTAGCGAGGGTATAAATATGTTTGATATTGAAGAAGAATTAAAAAAATTGCCGGCAAGCCCCGGGGTGTACATTATGCATAATGCGCAGGATGATATTATCTATGTGGGCAAGGCTGTAATTTTAAAAAATCGTGTGCGGCAGTATTTTCAAAGCAGCAGGAATCTGTCACCAAAGATTGTACAGATGGTCAGTCAGATTGCACGCTTTGAATATATTGTGACGGATTCTGAACTTGAGGCACTTGTACTGGAATGTAATCTGATTAAAGAGCACCGTCCGAAATACAATACGATGTTAAAGGACGATAAAACATACCCGTATATTAAAGTGACGGTCAGTGAACCGTATCCGCGAATTATGATGACGCGCTCAATGAAAAAGGATAAGGCAAAATACTATGGCCCATATACAAGTGCAGCGGCTGTGAAGGATACAATAGAGCTTTTGCGGAAAATATATAAGCTGCGCAATTGTAACCGTAGTCTGCCAAAAGAAATTGGCAAAGACAGACCGTGTCTGTATCATCATATTCATCAGTGTGATGCGCCGTGTCAAAACTATATTTCAAAAGAAGCTTACCGTGAAAATGTGCAGGGTGTTATTGGATTTTTAAATGGCAATTATGAGGATGTGGCAAAAATGCTGACAGATAAGATGATGGCGGCATCCGATGCCATGGAATTTGAAAAAGCCATTGAATATCGTGAATTACTTGGCAGTGTGAAGCGTATTATGGAACGCCAGAAGATTACAAGTTCGGAAATGAACGATAAGGATGTGCTGGCCCTTGCAAGAGCCGGGGACGAAGCGGTTGTGCAGGTATTTTTTATCCGTGGCGGCAAGCTGATTGGACGGGAACATTTTTATGTGACCGGGGTTGAGCATGAAAGCCGGAGTGAAACAATGACAGCATTTGTTAAGCAATTCTATTCCGGTGTGCCTTTTATTCCTGGAACGCTGCTTTTACAGGAAGATGTGCAGGACCATGAGATTATAGCGCAATGGCTGAGTGAACGCAAAGGTCAGAAGGTGAATCTGGTTGTGCCGAAAAAAGGCCAGAAGGAGCGTCTGGTTGAGCTTGCGGCGCAAAATGCAAGTCTTGTGCTGACAAAGGATAGTGAACGCATTAAGCGTGAGGAAGCAAAGACCATTGGTGCGGTGGGTGAAATCAGCAAGTTGTTGGATATTCCGTCAATTGCGCGTATTGAAGCCTTTGATATTTCAAATATGAATGGTTTTGAAAATGTCGGTTCAATGATTGTGTATGAAAACGGCAAGCCAAAGCGCAATGCTTACCGAAAGTTTAAAATTAAATGGTTTAAAGGACAGGATGATTACCGCTCGATGGAGGAGGTGCTCACAAGGCGCTTTATGCATGGCATTGAGGAACGTCATGAACTGGAGGCCAAAAAAGAAAATCCAGCCATGGGCAGCTTTTCAGTATTTCCGGATTTGATTATGATGGATGGCGGCCGTGGACAGGTGAATGTGGCATTGGATGTATTAGACCGGCTGAATCTGGATATTCCGGTGTGCGGTATGGTAAAGGATGACCATCACCGCACAAGAGGACTGTATTATCATAATGTAGAAATCCCGATTGACACGAATTCTGAGAGCTTTAAACTGATTACACGTATTCAGGATGAAGCCCACCGTTTTGCCATAGAATTTCACAGAAGCCTGCGCGGCAAAACACAGGTACATTCTGTGCTGGATGATATTCCGGGCATTGGTGAGGTGCGCCGGAAGGGATTAATGAGGCATTTTGGCTCCGTTGAAAAAATCAAAGCTGCCAGTGTGGAAGAACTTGCCGCAGCCGATGGCATGAATGAAAACGCAGCTACTGCAGTTTATAAATTTTTTCATTAGAGAAATTGAAAGTTATAAATTTGACGAACATGATTTACGTTAAAATGAAATTGTGGTATAATGTGATGAATATAAATCACAAAACAAGCAATCAAGCAATAAAATACGGGAGGGGTTTTATGGAACCATCAACGAGTTACAGCGTCAGACTGTCTAAAGTTGTTGAACGATTAGGTATTAAGAATCTGAATCCGGAAATCAACACATCTAAAATTCGTATTTATGAGCGGGATGTGAACAGACCGGCTTTGCAGCTGACAGGATTTTTTGACCATTTTGATAATAAGCGTGTACAGATTATAGGTAATGTGGAGTATGCCTACCTTCAGAAGATGTACAATGATGAGGGAGCAGAGATTATTGAGAAGATGTTCCAGAAGGGTATTCCTTGTCTGGTATATTGCTGGGACAAGCAGCCAAGCCCTGAGATTGTTGCACTTGGCACAAAGTACAATGTTCCTGTATTTTCCACACCAAAGACAACTTCAACATTTATGGCAGATGTGATTCGCGTATTATGTGAAGAACTGGCACCGCGTATTTCTATTCACGGTGTTTTAGTGGATGTTTATGGTGAAGGTGTTTTGATTGTTGGTGAGAGTGGTATCGGTAAGAGTGAAGCTGCACTTGAATTAATCAAGCGTGGACATCGTCTTGTATCCGATGACGTTGTTGAGATTAAACGTATCGGTAATGAAGAACTGATTGGTACAGCACCGGACATTACACGACATTTTATTGAACTTCGGGGCATTGGTATTGTAGATGTCAAATCATTGTTTGGTGTCGGAAGTGTCAAAGAAACACAGTCCATCAGTCTTGTTATTAAACTTGAAGAGTGGAGCCGTGACAAAGAATATGACCGCCTTGGTATGGAGGAGCAGTACACGGAATATCTTGGACAGAAGGTCGTTTGTCATTCTATTCCTATTCGTCCGGGCCGTAACCTTGCAGTCATTGTTGAATCTGCAGCCGTAAATCATCGTCAGAAGATGATGGGTTACAATGCCGCACACGAATTATATCGTCGTGTGACAGGCAATCTTGCACGCAAACGTGAAGAAAGCATGGAAGATTAAATAAAAATGATATAAAATATGAGCAGTCAAAAACTGCAGAAGAAGTATACAAAATAAGCACAACAAATAAGCATATCCCAATGCTTATTAAAAATAATATTATTACACCAGGAGGGTATGAACAATGGGAAAAATTTGTTTTGGAATTGATATTGGAGGTACAACTGTTAAAATCGGTATTTTGTCAGAAGAAGGTCAGATTCTTGATAAATGGGAAATTAAGACAAGAACAGAAGATAACGGTGCACACATTGTTTCCGATATTGCAGAATCTTTAAAGAAAGCAATGGCAGAAAAAGGTTACAGCATGGATGATGTGATCGGTGCTGGTATGGGTGTTCCAGGACCTGTTATGGCAGACGGCACAATCAACCGCTGTGTGAACCTTGGCTGGGGCGTTTACAATGCAGCAGCAGAATTATCCGGATTACTTGGCGTACCTGTTAAAGCGGGTAACGATGCAAACGTTGCAGCCCTTGGCGAACAGTGGATGGGCGGCGGCAAAGGTTATGATAATGTTGTCATGATTACACTTGGTACAGGTGTTGGTTGCGGTATCATTCTTGATGGTAAGATCCTTGCAGGTACAACAGGTGCTGCAGGTGAATGTGGTCATATGACAATTGCAGACCCTGAAGATATGATCTATACATGCGGTTGCGGACGTCGTGGATGCCTTGAAACTCTGACATCTGCAACAGGTGTTGTTAATATCGCAAAACATCTTGTAGAAACAACAGATAAAGCGACATCTCTCAGGGATTTACCTGAAATCACATCTAAAGATATCTGGGATGCAGCAAAAGCAGGCGATGCAGGTGCTCTTGAAGTTGTAGACAAAGTGGCTTACTATCTTGGTAAAGCTATTAATACAATTGCAGTTGTTGTAAATCCTGAAATCTTTGTTATTGGTGGTGGTGTATCTAAGGCAGGCCAGTTCCTGATCGACAAAGTAGTGAAAAGCTTTCAGGCTCAGACTTTCCATGCTGTGGAAAATACAAAGATTACACTTGCAACACTTGGCAATGATGCCGGTATGGTTGGTGCAGCAAGACTTGTACTTCAGTAAATAAAATTATGTAGGAGTTAATCATTTATGGATACATGTTTTTGTCAGAAACTGACAGACATTGTCGGCGAAGATGCCGTTAAATATCAGGAAATGATGAGTCTTCATACAACATTCAGGATTGGAGGTCCGGCGGATGTTTTAGTAACACCGCCGGACGAAAAATCTCTGATGCGTGCAATCGCACTGTGTCAGTCAGAGCAGGTGCCATTTTTGATTATTGGCAACGGCAGTAATCTGCTTGTCAGCGATGCGGGCATCCGGGGTGTTGTATTTCAGATTTATCACACGTTTGAATCCGTGCAGTATGAGGCACAGGCAGATGGCTCTGTGATTGTAGAAGCAGGCGCGGGCATACTTCTTCCAAAGCTCGCCAGAGAGATTGCAAAACAGGGACTTGAAGGCTTTGAATTTGCTTCAGGTATACCGGGTACCTTTGGCGGTGCTGTTGCAATGAATGCAGGCGCATATGGCGGTGAGATTGTACAGGTCATTGTCAGTGCAAAGGTTATAGATATGGATGGACAGGTGATGGAATTGTCCAGAGAGGAACTGGATATGGGTCATCGCTCAAGTACAGTTCTTAAAAATCACTATATTGTGCTCAGCGCAAAGCTTCGTTTTAAACACGGAGATATCACACAGATTGAAGAAAAAATCAATGAGCTGTCAGCCATGCGTAAAGAAAAACAGCCATTGGAATATCCAAGTGCCGGCAGTATGTTTAAACGTCCGCAGGGATATTTTGCAGGAAAACTGATTCAGGATGCAGGACTTAAAGGCTACAGAGTTGGTGGCGCCTGTGTATCTGAAAAACACAGCGGTTTTGTTGTTAATGATGGCGGCGCAAGTGCGGCAGATGTTTATCAGTTAATTCAGGATGTACAAAAAATTGTCTGGGATAAATTCCAGGTGAAGCTTGAACCGGAGGTTCGGCTGATTGGAGAATTTAAATAAGCGAGAAAGGAAGATTAAAAATGCGTTTTGTTATTGTCACAGGAATGTCAGGTGCGGGAAAAAGCTCCGTTTTAAAAATGCTTGAAGATGCAGGTTATTTTTGTGTCGATAATCTTCCAATTCCACTTGTTGGTAAGTTTGCAGAGCTTGCATCAACCGATTTGGCCAGTGAGATGCAAAAGATTGCCCTTGGTATTGATATACGAAGCGGTGAAGGGCTTGCTAAAATCAAAGAAGCTCTTTCTTCATTGCATATGCTTGGCATTGATTACGAAATATTATATTTGGAATGCAGCGACACGGTATTAGTGAAGCGCTTTAAAGAAACGAGAAGAACGCACCCTCTTTCAGGTGACGGCCGCATCGAGAGCGGCATTGCCAAAGAACGTAAAAAGATGAAACCTGTGAAGGAGCTTGCGACATATATTATAGATACAAGTCAGTTATTGACGAGAGAATTGAAAGCAGAAGTGAGCCGGATTTTTGTGGAAAATCAGGGCTTTAAGAATTTTTATGTGACGATCGTGTCCTTTGGTTTTAAGTATGGCATCCCAACGGATGCAGACCTTGTGTTTGATGTGCGATTTCTGCCAAATCCATTTTATGTGGATAGCCTTAAACCAAAGACAGGCAATGACCAGGATGTCTATGACTATGTGATGAAGGCGGAGGAAGCACATATTTTCCTTGATAAATTAGAGGATATGGTATCTTTTCTGATTCCAAACTACATCACTGAAGGAAAAAACCAGCTTGTTATCGGTATTGGCTGTACAGGTGGCAAACATCGTTCTGTAACTCTTGCCAATGCCTTCTATAAAATCATGAAGGATAAGGATTACGGATTTAAAGTTGAACACAGAGATATTCAAAAGAGATAATATCAGAATGAGGTAGTATTTATGTCATTTTCAAGTGATATTAAAGAAGAAATGTCACGGGCAATACCAAGTGCAAGACATTGTTGTATTGCTGAACTTACAGCTATTTTTGGTTTATGCGGGCGTATTGTCTATACGGAAAACGGTCGTTTATATATAAAAATTCATACAGAAAATCTGGCAGTTGCAAGAAAGTACTTTACTTTATTGCAAAAATCATTTAATATAGAAAGCGATGTCAGTGTAAAGAGGAATCTTCACCTGAAAAACAGCAGAATATATACCGTGATTGTGACAGATGAGGCACAGTCACAGAAATTATTACAGTCGATGAAGTACATGAGTGCTTCAGGCGAGATTTTGGAAGATGATATCAACCACACGCAGATGCTGCTTCAGAGTATATGCTGTAAACGGGCTTTTTTGCGGGGCGCTTTTTTAAGTGCCGGCTCGATGAGCGACCCTGAGAAGGCATATCATTTTGAAATCAACTGCCCGGACGAGAACAAGGCGGTGTTGCTTCAGCAATTAATGCATTTCTTTGATGTGGATGCCAAAGTGATTTTCAGAAAGAATCATTATGTCACCTATGTTAAAGATGGTGCTCAGATTGTGGATTTGTTAAATATCATGGGCGCACCGACGGCGTTGATGGCACTGGAGAATATACGAATTGCGAAAGAGATTCGTAACAGTGTAAATCGTCAGGTCAATTGTGAGATGGCCAATATCAACAAAACAGTGTCTGCAGCTGCAAAACAGGTCGAAGATATTTTACTGATTAAAAATACCATTGGATTTGGGCAATTAACAGATGGTCTGAGAGAAATCGCAGAACTTCGAATCGAGAACCCGGAGGTTTCACTTCAGGAACTTGGAAAGATGTTGAGCACACCAGTGGGTAAGTCGGGTGTGAATCACAGACTTAGAAAATTAAGTCAAATTGCAAGTGAACTGAGAGAGAAGATTTGAATACATTTGTTGAGAAAGGCGAGAAACAAGTATGATTTCAAAGGACATTACTATTAAAATTCCATCAGGACTAGAAGCAAGACCTATTGCGATGTTAGTACAGGTTGCATGCCAGTATGATAGCAGTATTTACATTCAGATGCAGGATAAGAAGATTAATGCCAAAAGCATTATGGGTATGATGAGTCTGGAAATTATTGAGGGTGAAACAGTCACAGTTGTGGCTGACGGTTCAGACGAAGCAGAGGCTCTCGATAATATTGAAAAATACTTAACAGGCAATCATTAATGACATGTCAGACAAAAGGGCTGTTATATTTCAGACGAGATATAACAGCCTGTTTAAATTATTGAAAAATGCAAAGAAAGATGTCATTGCAGTAAAAATTCCGGCAAATGACAATTACCTTGATTATAGATATACAGATTTTAATTAAGAACATTTCAGGAGACCAGACAGATGAGTAATTTTGCAGAAATATATGATTTGACAGATGGTTTTGCAAGGGAGATTGGCATCGAATTAATGGAAGCCAAAGACGGCCATGCAAAAATGAAAATAGATATTAATGAAAAACACAGGAATCCAATCGGTTCTGTGCATGGCGGTTGCCTTTTTTCCCTTGCAGATACAGTTGCAGGTGTGGCACTGTCAACCACAGGCGTAGGATGTACGACATTGTCTGCCCATACGACGTATATTAAGGCAGCAATGATGAATAAGAGCAGGGTGCTTTATGGTGAAGCGATGCCGATTCGTATTGGACGAAAAATTGCTGTATATCAGGTGGATATCACAGATGATCTGGGACAGGAAATTTCAAGAATGACGTTTGAGTATTTTATTATGTCACAGTTGCCTGAAACAGAACTCGCGCTAGGATATTCAAAAAAATAAATTTAAGGTAATACTAAAAATACAAACTGGGAAAAGGTGGTGCAGGATGAATTTTACACATTTACATGTCCATACAGAATACAGTCTTCTGGATGGTTCAAATAAAATTAAAGAATTAATCGCACGGACAAAAGAGCTTGGCATGGATAGTGTAGCGATTACTGACCATGGCGTCATGTATGGTGTCATCGAGTTCTACCGTGCAGCGAAGGCCAATGATATTTTACCGGTCATCGGATGTGAAGTTTATGTTGCGCCGTATTCACGTTTTGAAAAAGATTCTCAGGCAGCAAACAGATATCATCATCTTGTGCTTTTGGCAGAGAACAATCAGGGTTATGCCAATCTGATCAAGATTGTATCCAAGGGTTTTACGGAAGGCTTTTACTATAAACCACGTGTGGATAAAGAGCTGCTTCGCAAATATCATGAGGGTATTATTGCATTGAGTGCATGTCTTGCAGGCGAAATTCCGTCAGCGATTGTACAGGGACGTTATGAAACTGCCAAGACGGCTGCATTGGAAATGCAGGAGATTTTTGGAAAAGATAATTTCTTCCTTGAACTGCAGGATCATGGTATTCCTGAGCAAAAGACTGTCAATCAGGCATTGCTGCGTATGAGCAAAGAGCTTGGTATTGATCTTGTGGCCACAAATGATGTGCACTATACTTATGCAGAGGATGCAGAGGCTCATGATATTTTGCTGTGTATCCAGACCGGCAAGAAGGTGGCGGATGAAGAACGTATGCGTTATGAGGGCGGACAGTATTACGTGAAATCCCCTGAGGAGATGGCCATGCTTTTCCCATATGCCAAAGAAGCCCTTGAAAATACACATAAGATTGCCATGCGCTGTCATGTGGATTTTGAATTTGGTAAATATAAATTGCCGCAGTTTCCAGTGCCTGAGGGCTATGATGCCTGGAGTTATTTAAAAAAACTGGCATTTGACGGTTTGAAAAAACGTTACGGCGTGATAGTTGATCCGACAAATGGTGCGATGGTGGATGATGGTCATCGGCCAGATGCAATATCCCTCTTAGAACGTCTGGAATACGAATTAAATACGATTAAGACGATGGGCTTTGTGGATTATTTCTTAATTGTATCTGATTTTATTATGTATGCAAAAAATAAAGACATTCCGGTAGGTCCGGGACGTGGTTCAGCGGCGGGCAGTATCGTGTCTTATTGTCTTGAAATTACAAACCTTGACCCGATTCGTTATCAGTTGCTGTTTGAGCGCTTCTTAAATCCAAACCGTGTGACGATGCCCGATATTGATATTGACTTTTGCTATGAAAGACGTCCGGAGGTCATTGATTATGTGACAGAAAAATACGGCAAAGATCATGTTGTTCAGATTGTAACTTTCGGAACGATGGCGGCGAGAGCGGTTATCCGTGATGTGGGCCGTGTGCTTGACCTGCCGTATGCTTTTGTGGATTCCGTATCTAAAAAGATTCCAACAGAGCTTGGCATTACGATTGATAAAGCCTTAAAGATGAATCCGGAACTTGCGCAGGACTATGAAAATGATGGTCAGATTAAATATCTGATTGATATGTCAAGAAAACTCGAGGGTCTGCCGCGACATGCATCGGTACATGCAGCGGGTGTTGTTATCAGTCCAAAACCTGTGGATGAATATGTACCACTTTCCAGAGGTGCTGAAGATACCATTACAACACAGTTTAACATGACAACTATTGAAGAACTTGGCCTTTTAAAGATGGACTTTTTGGGACTGCGTACACTGACGGTTATTCATAATGCGGTGAAGCTGATCAATCATCAGCCAGGTAAGGATATTGATATCGAAAAGATAGATTATGACGATGCGAATGTCTTTGAGATGATTGGCAGTGGTAAAGATGAAGGTGTATTTCAGCTTGAAAGTGCCGGTATGAAAAACTTCATGAAGGAATTGAAGCCGGAGAGTCTGGAGGATATCATTGCTGGTATTTCACTGTATCGCCCGGGACCGATGGATTTTATTCCACGATATATTAAAGGTAAAAATGACAAAGCCTCTATTCGTTATGAATGCCCTGAACTTGAAGAAATTCTTGCACCGACATATGGTTGTATCGTGTATCAGGAACAGGTTATGCAGATTGTTATGAAACTTGCCGGTTATGATCTTGGCCGAAGTGACCTTGTGCGCCGTGCCATGTCCAAGAAAAAAGCGGATGTCATGGCAAGAGAACGTGAATATTTTGTTTACGGAAACAAAGAACTTGGTGTGCCGGGCTGTATTGCCAATGGTATTGATGAGGCGGTAGCGAATAAGATCTTCGATGAGATGACCGATTTTGCAAAATATGCATTTAACAAATCCCATGCGGCAGCCTATGCGATTGTAGCCTATCAGACAGCCTGGTTAAAATGCTATTATCCTGTTGAATTTATGGCGGCATTGATGACTTCGGTTATTGATAAATCTAATAAAGTTGCAGAATATATTAATGTCTGCCGTCAGATGGGAATTGAGATTATGCCGCCTGATATTAACGAGGGTGAGCGTGATTTCTCTGTATCTGACGGAAAAATCAGATATGCTTTATCTGCGATTAAATCGGTGGGACGAGCAGTCATTGACAGTATTGTTGAGGAACGAAATTATGGCGGACCATATGCTTCAATGAAAGATTTTTGTCAGAGAACTTTTGGAAAAGACGTTAATAAACGTGCCATTGAAAACTTTATTAAAGCCGGTGCCTTTGATAGTCTTGGACGTACACGCAGGCAGCAAATGCTTGTATATGCACGTATCATGGATCAGGTGGCTGCAGACAAGAAAAAGGCGATGACAGGACAGATGAGTTTGTTTGATTTTGTCGCTGAGGAAGATAGAACTGCATTTGAAGTTCAGTATCCGGAAGTTGGCGAATATGATCAGGAAGAAGTGCTTGCTTACGAAAAGGAAGTGCTTGGTGTGTATGTAAGCGGTCATCCGTTAAATGAATATGCAGAAGAACTTGCACAGTATGCAACTGCAAAAACGACAGATTTTACAGCCGAGGAGGACACCGGAGAAACAATTTTAAAAGATGGACAGGTTGTTACTATTGGCGGTATGATTACGGCAAAGACGCTTAAAGTGACACGTAATAATAAAATGATGGCGTTTATTACGGTTGAGGATTTGGTTGGTACTGTTGAAGTTATCGTATTTCCAAATGATTTTGAAAAACAGAAGCTTCTGATTGAGGAGGATGCAAAAGTACTGATTCGCGGCCGTGTATCGATGAGTGATGACCAGCCGACAAAATTAATCTGTGAAAAAATTACGCCAATGCATCCAAATCAGAAGGATGTATGGATTCAGTTTACAGATAAAACATCTTATCTGCAAAATGAACAAAATTTATTTGATATCATTATGGATAATGACGGTAACGATCGTATTGTGATTTATTGCAAAAAGGAAAAAGCAATAAAAAGACTGCCTGAAATCAATAATATCCGTTTAAATGACGATATTTTCCGGCGCTTAACGTCGACTTTTGGTGAGGAAAATGTCAAAGTCGTTCAACCTGTCTTGAAAAAGTAGATGACATATATTAAAATAGAAATATAATTTGAGCCGGGAACCAGAAGATGGCATACCGGCTCAAATAGCAGACTACTTAAAAAATAATATATAACATATTAAAATAAGAATTTGGAGGAAGGTCATGAGCGAAAAAAAGATTAAGACAATTGGTGTTTTAACAAGTGGCGGAGATGCTCCGGGTATGAATGCAGCGATTCGTTCTGTTGTCAGAACTGCTATAGCTTATGGAATTAAAGTCAAAGGCATTCAAAAAGGTTATGCAGGATTATTGGATGAAGAGATTATAGATTTAGATGCAGGCAGCGTATCCGATATTTTAAGCCGCGGCGGTACATTTTTGTATACAGCGCGCTGTAAGGAATTTTGTACGGAGGAAGGACAGAAGAAGGGCGCTGAGATTTGCCGTAAACATGGTATTGATGGTATTGTTGTCATTGGTGGTGACGGTTCTTTCCAGGGTGCAAGGAAACTTGCAGCACTTGGCATTAATACAATTGGTATTCCTGGAACGATTGACCTTGATATTGCCTGTACAGAGTATACAATTGGTTTTGATACAGCAGTGAATACAGCGATGGAAGCTATTGATAAAGTACGTGATACATCCACATCCCATGAACGCTGTAGTATTATAGAGGTTATGGGACGAAGTGCAGGCTACATTGCATTATGGTGCGGTATTGCTAACGGTGCAGAAGATATCCTGCTTCCGGAGCTTTATAATTACGATGAATCTGCGATTATTGATAATATCATCAAGAACAGAAAGCGTGGCAAGAAGCATCACATTATTATCAATGCAGAGGGCGTTGGACATTCAGCCAGTATGGCTAAGCGCATTGAAGCGGCAACTGGTGTGGAAACACGCGCAACAATCCTTGGACATTTGCAGCGTGGTGGCAGCCCAACAGCAAAAGACCGTGTTTATGCCTCTATTATGGGCGCTTGTGCAGTAGATGCACTTGTATCAGGAAAGACAAACCGTGTTATTGCTTACAGACATGGTGAGTATGTGGATCTTGATATTGAGGAAGCACTGGCAATGAAGAAAGAGATTGATCCATTCCAGTTCAGTGTGGCTAAGATTCTTTCAATTTAAGTTTTTAATCAGACTTGAGCATCAAATCCTTAAAATGAAAGTCTGCATCAGGTGTAATTTCATTTATTAATTTAGCATTGCAGATAAATAGATTTAAATGTATAATGTATGGGAGATTTATGAGGGCATGAATCTCCTATTCATTTTTTATAAGATAGTTGTGGTAAGTTCTATATATGAAAATTAAGAAATGCCGGGAATAAGAGAAATAAATTTTGGTATTCGGCATTTGATAAAGTGTGGAAAATATGAGAAAAAAGAAGATCAGATTATCGACAACGCGCATGATTGCACTTGGTTTTTTGATTTTAATTACTATCGGTACATTGCTTCTGATGTTGCCGATTTCTTCAAGAAGCAGAGAAATGACACCGCTTGTCGATGCTTTATTTACAGCAGATACATCGGCCTGTGTGACAGGCCTTGTTGTATACAATACCCTGGGACATTGGAGTCTGTTCGGACAAGTCATCATTCTTGGGCTGATTCAGGTTGGTGGACTTGGGGTTGTAACGATGATTACCCTTGTGCTGATATTACTCGGCAGACGATTATCCCTGTATCAGGTGCTTTTGATGCAGGATTCGTTAAATATTGACTCCCTGCGGGGAATTGTCGGGGTGACAAAGCGGGTTGTACGTTTTTCACTGACGATTGAGGGCATTGGTGCATTACTATATATGATACGATTTGTTCCGATGTATGGACCGCTGAAAGGATTGTGGTATTCGATATTTACCGCAGTGAGCGCATTTTGTAATGCAGGAATTGATCTGACCGGCGGGGATAGTCTTTGCGGTTTTCGTGGGGATATTTTTATCAATCTTGTGACGATTGGCTTAATTGTTATAGCGGGTCTTGGTTTTCCTGTCTGGTGGGACATGATGACGTTTTTTAAACGTATTTTTAAAGAAAAGATGTCTGTCAGACATGCTGCCAGACGTTTGACATTGCATTCTAAATTAGTGTTGGCGATGACCGGCATTTTGGTATTTGTTGGAGCGTTGTTGATATTTATTTTTGATTATCATAATGATGCATCATTGGGAAAGCTGCCATTGTGGGAGAAAATTTTAAGTGCATTTTTTCAGTCGGTAACAGTGCGTACAGCAGGATTTCAGACAATTCCTCAGGCAGATTTCAGCCATCCTGCACAACTTGTCAGTATGATTTTAATGTTTATAGGCGGATCACCATGTGGTACGGCTGGAGGTGTCAAAACTGTAACAGTTGCGGTTATTATTTTGAATATCTATGCGAATATAAAGCACAGAAAATCGCCGGAGGTATTTAGACGCAGCATTAATGCCGCTTATGTGCAGAAGGCAACAACTGTATTTATGGTGAGTTTTGTGATTTTATTTGTCAGCATTATTTCACTGTGTATAGTGATGCCATCCGCGGATATTATGGATGTGGCTTATGAGCTGACATCGGCAATTGCAACTGTTGGATTGTCAAGAGGACTGACGACGGCACTGACAACAGCCGGAAAAATCATTGTTATCCTGACGATGTTTGCAGGGCGTATCGGGCCGATTTCTCTGGCATTGGCATTTACGGTGCATGATGATACAGGAAGACATATCAGGGAACTGCCGGAAGAAAAGATTACGGTAGGCTGACAGGAGGAAAAAAGATGGCAAAGAAGGATTTTCTTGTAATCGGGCTGGGACAGTTTGGAATGAGTGTAGCAAAGACACTTGCCAGACAGGGTTATGGTGTGATTGCAATTGATAAGAATAAAGAACATGTACAGGAGATTGCCGAGGATGTGGAATATGCAGTTGTCGGTGATGGCACAGATCCACAGCTTTTGGAAACACTTGGGCTTGAACGTTTGGATGCGGCAGTGATTGCGGTGACGAATGATATGGAAACCAGCATCATGGCGACAATTACTGTCAAAGAGATGGGTGTGCGTAAAGTTGTTGTCAAGGCTATCAGTGATATGCATGAAAAAATTGTATTAAAGCTTGGGGCAGATTCTGTTGTATTTCCTGAGCGTTTCATGGGCGAACGCACGGCAAAAAATCTGACTGCTGGAAGCTTTGTTGATTTGGTAGAGTTATCACCGGAGATTACAATTGCAGAACTTGCAGTGAAGAAGGAATGGGTTGGCAAATCACTGATTGACCTTTCCTTCAGAAAAGATTACCAGATTAATGTTGTGGCGGTGAAGGAGGATGACAAAATCAATGTATCACCTGAACCGGATAAGCCGCTTCGTGAGGGACAGATCCTTGTGGTGATTGGTTCGTACAAATCACTTGGAAGATTAAATATTAAATAAAAGAAGGGGTATATATATGCTTATATCCAGCAGTTCAAATCCTCAGATTAAACAGATTGCGGCGATGCTTAAAAAAGCGAAGGCGCGCAATGAAGCAGATGCCTATATTGTTGAGGGCATTCGTATGGTTCGGGAAATTCCTGAGGCGGACCTTGAGCAGATTTATATATCTGAAGCATTTGCAAATGGTCATCCTGAATGGCAAAATAAAGCAATTACAGTAACCGATAAAGTGTTTAAAACCATGAGTGACACAGCAACACCTCAGGGCATTCTGGCAGTGGCAAAGCAAAAGCATTATACACTTGAACATATTTTAAAAACTGCGGCAGGGCAGCCGCTTTTTCTGATTCTTGAATCAATTCAGGACCCGGGAAACCTTGGTACAATGCTCCGTATGGCCGAGGGTGCGGGCGTGACTGGTCTGATTATGAATCGTGAAACAGTGGATATATATAATCCCAAGGTTGTACGTTCTACGATGGGTTCGATTTTCAGAGTGCCGTTTGTGTATGCAGATGATTTAAAGGGGACATTAAGGCAGCTTCAGGCGGGCGGCATGCAGTTATTTGCAGCGCATTTAAAAGGTAAGGGCTATCATTTTGATGTGTCTTACACCGGTGCATCAGGTGTGCTTATCGGTAACGAAGCTGCAGGACTTTCCGATGAGATTTCAGATATGGCAGACACATACATCCGCATTCCGATGGATGGCCAAGTGGAATCATTAAATGCGGCGATGGCGGCAACAATTATTATGTATGAAGCCAAAAGACAGCGAATTTTGTCGATAAATAATGAGTAAATATGCGAAGATAGATATTGCCTGTCACAGAACTTATGGTTATAATAAGAGTCACACAATATCGATTTATGGCAGAATATCTGTTGGCGTTAATATTTGTATTTAATAACAGTCGAAGGATAAACAGTGACAAAAAGGAGAGAGCATCATGGCAGATATCAGTTTAAAAGGAAGAAGTTTTCTTACACTTAAAGATTTTACACCGCAAGAAATCATTTATTTACTTGACCTTGCAGCAGATTTAAAGGCCAAGAAGAAGCAGGGCATTTCACATGATACATTAAAGGGCAAGAACGTAGCCTTGATTTTTGAAAAGACAAGCACACGTACACGTTGCTCATTTGAAGTGGCAGCCTATGACCTTGGCATGCATGCAACTTATCTTGATCCGAAGGCATCACAGATTGGCAAGAAGGAAAGCATTGCCGATACAGCACGCGTTCTTGGCAGAATGTTTGATGGTATCGAATACCGTGGCTTTGAGCAGTCTATTGTTGAAGAACTTGCCGAAAAAGCAGGTGTACCTGTATGGAATGGTCTGACAAATGAATATCATCCGACACAGATGCTTGCCGATACACTGACGATTCGTGAACATTTTGGACACCTTAAAGGCATTAAACTTACATACATGGGTGATGCCCGTTATAACATGGGTAATTCACTGATGATTGTCTGTGCCAAATTAGGCATGCATTTTGTTGCCTGCACAAATAAAAAATACTTCCCTGAACAGTCACTTGTGGATTATTGCAATGATGTTGCCAGAGAAACAGGTGCGACAATCACATTGACAGAAGATGTGAATGAAGGTACAAAGGGGGCAGATGTTATCTATACAGATGTGTGGGTATCTATGGGCGAGCCTGAAGAAGTATGGCAGGAGCGTATCACAGACCTGACACCATACAAGGTGACAAAAGCTGTTATGGAAAATGCAGGATCACAGGCTGTATTTATGCATTGTCTGCCGGCATACCATGACCATAAGACAGAGATTGGCAAAGAGATGGGTGAAAAATACGGCTTCAGTGAGCTTGAGGTGACAGATGAAGTGTTTGAAAGTGCACAGTCTATCGTATTTGATGAAGCTGAAAACCGTATGCATACGATCAAAGCTGTAATGGCAGCAACATTATAATGAAAACAAAGATTTTAAAGATATTGCGTCAGGCAGACACCTATATTTCCGGTCAGGAATTATGCAGTCAGCTTGGCGTGTCAAGAACTGCTGTATGGAAAGTGATTCAGCAGTTAAAGGATGAAGGTTACGGTATTGAAGCTGTGAGCAGCAAGGGGTATACTGTGACCTCTTATCCGGATGTAATGACGGCGGCGGAGATTGGAAGTTTACTGCCTGAACATGCACTTTTTTCAAATATTCATTATAAGCCTGTGGTAGGCTCTACGAATGATGAGGCAAAGCTGAGGGCGGAAAATGGTGCGCCGGAGGGCACACTTGTGGTGACAGAATGTCAGGAAAAAGGCAAGGGCAGACTTGGCCGTACATGGGTATCACCATCCGGTGAGAATATTTATATGAGTTTTGTGCTTCGTCCACAGATTGAACCGACAAATGCATCGATGCTCACACTGATTGCAGCTATGGCAGTATTGGATGCGATTCGCAATCAGGACATTGATGCCAAAATCAAGTGGCCGAATGATATCGTGAATGATGGTAAGAAGTTATGCGGGATTCTTACAGAGATGAGCAGTCAGATGGAATGCATCAATTATATCGTTGTCGGCATCGGGATTAATGTACATCAGAGGACATTTGATGAGAGTATTCAGGCAACAGCTGCTTCACTTGACCTGGCAGCAGGAAAGACTGTTAAGCGCAGTCAGGTTATTGCAGATGTGCTGACGGCATTTGAACATTATTATCAGTTATTTTTAAAGACTGAGGATTTAAGTTTACTTAAAGACAGCTACAATGCACAGCTTGTGAATATGGGCAAGCAGATTCGCATTATTGACAGAAGCGGTGAACGCTGCGGTATTTCCGCGGGCATTGATGATTCAGGTTGTCTGATTGCTGAGATTGGCGGAAAGACAGAGCGTATTATGTCCGGAGAAGTGTCTGTGCGCGGTCTTTACGGATATGTATAAAGAATAAAATGGATAAATTTTATCAGACACAGTTATGTAGGTGAGATGTTTGATTTGAAAGGTGTCTGGAAATTTAGAAGTTAAGAGAAAGCAGGAAAACGATGTTTTATGATGATAATATTGTGCTGTGCGGTGCCAGTGCATATGAGAAAAAGTTTTACATAAATGAGAACTTTGATACATTGCCGGAGGTTGTCAAGGATGAATTAAAGGCAATGTGTGTGTTATTTACAGAGGATGTCGGCGGTGTGCTGACACTTGTATTTGATGAAGACGGCAATCTGACATTAAATGTTACTGCCGAGGAAGATGATATTTTATTTGATGAGATTGGTTCAGCCCTGAAGGTTAAGCAGCTTCAGCAGCAGAAGTATGAATTATTTGAGGCGCTGGAAGCCTACTATAAGGTATTCTTTTTAGGAGAAGATTTGGATGAAGAATAAGTTGTTGATGGCCGTAGATATTGGTAATACAAATATTACATGTGCGTTTTTTAAAGATGAAGATGTTGTGTGCAGTTTCCGAATGACAACACAACTGGCAAGAACTTCAGATGAATATGGTGTATTTATCCGGGAGTCTATTTTAAGTAACGGTTATAAAGTTGATGATGTCGGTGATGTTATTATTGCCTCAGTTGTGCCAAATATTATGTATTCATTTGTCAATGGTATCAAAAAATATTTGAAGGTGACACCATTGGTTGTAGGCCCTGGCATTAAGACCGGCATTAAAATCGGTGCTGAAAATCCAAAAGAGGTTGGTGCGGATTTAATTGTGGATGCCGCAGCAGTGAAGGAAATTTACGGTACACCGGCGATTGTCATTGATTACGGTACAGCAACGACCTTTGAACTTGTATTAGAGGATGGTACATTGGATTCTGTTGTTATTTGTCCGGGCATCCGACTGAGTACGAATGCATTATTTTCAGGAACTGCGAAGATTCCTGAGATTGAAATCAAAAAGCCAAAATCAATTCTTGCCAAAGAAACCACAGCCTGTTTCCAGGCAGGTATTGTATATGGCACGATTGGTGAAGCTGAATATATTGTTAAGAAGATGATCGAGGAATCTGGTCTTAGAGATGTTAAAGTTGTGGCTACCGGTGGCCTTGGCAGAATGATTGCTAATGAAACAGATGTGATTGATATTTATGACAGCATGCTGACATTAAAAGGGCTGCGTCTGATTTACAAACGCAACAGATAGATATTCAGAAGAAACAGGATACAGAATATGAAGATAGGAAATGTGACGCTTGACAATCCCCTTGTCTTAGCCCCGATGGCAGGAGTGACAGATTTGGTTTTCCGTCTGCTTTGTAAGGAACAGGGCTGTGGACTTGTCTATACAGAGATGGTGAGTGCCAAGGGCATTTATTACAATAATAAAAATACGGGCATTTTACTTGAGGTCAACCCGGAGGAAAAGCCTGTGTCACTGCAGTTATTTGGACGTGATCCGAAGATTATGTCAGAGATGGCAAAACGTATTGAAGAAATTCCTTTTGATATTTTAGATATTAATATGGGATGTCCGGTGCCAAAGGTTGTCAATAACGGTGAAGGCAGTGCACTTATGGAAGAACCTGAACTTGTAGGTGAGATTGTAAGTGCGGTATCTAAGGCAATTCAAAAACCGGTGACGGTAAAGATTCGAAAAGGTTTTACGATGGAGCATGTTAATGCGCCGGAGATTGCTTATATCGCCCAGGAAAGTGGAGCTGCCGCTGTTGCAGTGCATGGCAGAACCCGTTCACAGTATTATGCAGGTAAGGCAGACTGGGATATTATCCGGCAGGTTAAAGAAAAATTAAGTATTCCGGTGATTGGAAACGGAGATATATTTGAACCGGAGGATGCAGTGCATATGATGCAGCAGACCGGATGTGATGCGGTGATGATCGGTCGTGGTATTCAGGGCAATCCGTGGTTATTTAGCAGAACCCTTCATTATATGAATACAGGCGAAATTTTACCAAAACCTGATGTTGAAGAAGTGCTTGAGATGATTCTTCGACATGCGAGAATGCAGATTGAATTTAAAGGTGAATATCTTGGTATCCGCGAGATGCGAAAGCATACGGCATGGTATATGACAGGCTATCCGAATGCCTCAAAGCTTCGTGGTCTTGTCAATCAGGTGGAAACTTATGCACAGCTTGAAGATCTGCTTGAAGAGTATAGAACAAAACAATCGCTTAATGATCGGACCAAGATGTAACAGTATACAGAATGTGGCAGAATTTACAGGATATATGGGCAATTTATGCGGTATTTCGTGGTGTATTTGGATTGACACCGACGATGTCTTAAGCTATAATAAAGAATCGTATGACCAGGTTTAAATGATGCATGGGGCAGGGCTATCTGACCTCTGACAGATACCTGTGACAGCATATAGAACATATAAATAGATTCCAGAATAGATATAAGAAGTCAGAGATGAATTTTATATAAAATTTTGGTAGAAGATCAAGTCATAGAAAGGAATTTTAGTCATGGCAGACAATAAGAAAAATATTTTAACATTTGCCGGTTTAAAGGCACTTGAAGATGAACTTTTTGAATTAAAAGTTAATAAACGTAGAGAAGTAGCTCAGAAAATTAAGGAAGCCAGAGAACAGGGCGACTTATCAGAAAACGCTGAATATGATGCAGCTAAAGATGAGCAGAGAGATATCGAAGCGCGTATCGAAGAACTCGAAAAATTATTAAAGAACGTTGAAGTTGTCGATGAAGACGATGTAGACCTTGATACAGTCAGCGTTGGCTGCCGTGTAAAGATTTACGATGCTGAATTTGATGAAGAAGTTGAATATCAGATCGTTGGTTCTACAGAAGCAGACAGCTTAAACTACAAGATTTCAAATGAATCACCAGTTGGTGCAGCATTAATCGGCCGTAAAGTTGGAGAAACTGTTGAAGTTGAAACACAGGCCGGAGAACTGATTTTCAAGATTCTTGAAATCACAAGAGCAATGCAGTAATTTTACAGGAAAAATAGAAACCTGAAAGTGCAAAATGATTTTGCATAGTTCAGGTGATTACAAAATAAGGAGTGATGAACGTGGCACAGCCAAAGAACGGTCAGGAACAGGACATTAACCAGTTATTGCAGGTGCGCCGTGATAAATTAAAAGACTTACAGAGTCAGGGCAAAGACCCTTTTGTACAGACAAAATACGATCAGACACATCATTCAGATGATGTTAAAGAAATTTATACAGCACATGAAGCAAAGCTTCTTGCAGACAGACCAGCAGTTAATACAGAAGGCATGGACGAAGATGCTGCAAAGAATGCAATCAATGAAGATTATAATGAAAGAAGAGCCATCATGGATGCTTCCCCAATTCACGTAAGCATTGCAGGACGTATGATGTTCAAACGTGTAATGGGTAAAGCTTCTTTCTGCAACATTCAGGATTTAAAGGGTAATATTCAGGTGTATGTTGCCAGAGATGCCATTGGTGCAGATGTTTATGCAGATTTTAAGAAGTCTGATATTGGCGATATTTATGGTGTTAAAGGTTATGCTTTCAGAACAAAGACAGGTGAAATTTCTATTCATGCAGAAGAAATGACCCTTTTATCAAAGAGCCTTCAGATTTTACCAGAAAAATTCCATGGAATGACAAATACAGATTTACGTTATCGTCAGAGATATGTGGATTTGATTATGAATAAAGAATCAAAGAATGTATTTATCAAACGTTCACTGATTCTTAAAGAAATCCGTAACTTCCTTGCAGGCCGTGATTTTATGGAAGTAGAAACACCAACATTGGTAAGCAATGCGGGTGGTGCTGCAGCAAGACCATTTGAAACACACTACAACGCATTAGATGAAGATGTTAAACTTCGTATTTCACTTGAACTTTACCTCAAACGACTGATTGTCGGTGGCCTTGAAAGAGTTTACGAAATTGGTCGTGTATATCGTAACGAAGGAGTTGACACACGTCATAATCCTGAATTTACATTGATGGAACTTTATCAGGCATACACAGACTATGAAGGCATGATGGAACTGACAGAAAGCATGTTCCGTTATCTTGCTGAAAAAGTCTGCGGCAGCACAAAATTCACATATAATGGCATCGAAATTGACTTTGGAAAACCATTTGCCCGCCTGACAATGAATGATGCTATCAAGAAATATTCAGGTGTTGACTTTGATGCCGTTGCTTCAGATGAAGAAGCAAAAGCACTTGCAAGAGAACATCATATTGAATTTGAAGAACGCCATACAAAGGGTGATATCATTAACCTGTTCTTCGAAGAATATTGTGAAAAAGAACTGATTCAGCCAACATTCATTATGGATCATCCAGTTGCAATTTCTCCTTTGACAAAGAAGAAACCATCAGATCCTGAAAAAGTAGAACGTTTCGAGCTGTTCATCAATACATGGGAAATGTGTAATGCATACTCAGAATTAAATGACCCAATTGACCAGAGAGAACGTTTTGCACAGCAGGACAAGAATGCAGAAGCAGGTGATGAAGAAGCTCAGCATACAGATGAAGATTTCTTAAATGCACTTGAAATCGGTATGCCTCCAACAGGTGGTATCGGATTCGGTATCGATAGAATGGTAATGTTACTTACTGATTCAGCT
>CAKRHR010000016.1 GCA_934339005.1 uncultured Catenibacillus sp.
GCATATCCTCATATGTAATTTCATCTTCGCCCTTCAGAAAATAATTACTGCAAAATGCTTTATAATTAAAGCATAATATCTCATATATATTTTCTTTTTTTGTCATGATCATACAATTATTTTTAATGATCAATTCGTCTCCTAATGCTTTTAGAAATTCCAGCGTATAATATGCCGGCTTACATATGCTGTCCTTTGTCAGAATGCCACCGCCGCCATAAGCAATTCCAGGTGAATCATAATAACTACTGACCCAATCCGATCCCATCCACAAACACATCATATCCACTTTATCCCAGATTTGTGCTGTTTTTAATGCAATATATGCAGCTCTATATGTACTGTCATTTAACACATTTCGACTCACGACATTTGAATTCCATTCCATGATATATGTTTTACAACCTTGTATTTGCATACTTTCAAGTAATTCATGCATTAAATAAACACTTTCCAATTCTATATTAGAATTATTAGTGCGTCTAAACATCATGTCTTTATCCAAAGAATACGGAAATACAATATATGAAAGAAAATCCGGTATGCAATCATTTTCAATGCATCGCGACAAAAATTCTTTTAAATAAGCATATTCATGCTGTATATTACCACCGCAACTACCTATTTCTGATTTTGGTAATTTACTTTTAATTACCTTATAGGCCTCAGAAAACACATTAAAATAATCATATGCCTCATCCTGATAATAAGGTAATTTATGATCATCTATATATGTAAATTCAAACATCCACTGTTCAATTTCATTCTGACCATATCGTTTGATTAAATGTGCTATAAAATCTTCCAATAAACAATCATAAGCTTCTTTTGACTCAAATGTCGTATAATCGTCCTGCCAGAAAATCATCTCGCCTTCTGCCTTTAATGCACTGTCCGGACGCCGTCCAAAATCAAGGATGACTTTTATATGATTTGTGACAAGAAAATCAAATATTTGGTCTACATCGTCATAGTTAAATTGAGTTTTTTGTTTACCATCACTTATTTGAAGTTTTTTTGAAAAAACATTCCATATTCGAATGTAATCGATATTAAGATGGTCTCTTAAATAAAGTGTATGAAATTGCAGATTTGCCATTGCCATACGCGAAACAGATCCCATATTAATTGCCTTATTCCAGGTTCTTTGATAAGTCTTGGTCTTCTGTACATCAGCTTCTATTCGAATATTTTCTTCATTTTTGAATGAAAGCTGATGATTATTCTCATTTTCAAATATTTGATCCTGCCTATGCATTGTCTTGCGTAAATCTTCTAAAATTTCATTTTGTCTGGCTGTTTCGTCTTCTTTATTTTCACGCATAGATACTTTATATTCTGATGGCGACATCCCATAAAACTTCTTAAATGCTTTATTAAATACGGATATATTTGAAAACCCGCTTTCGACAGCTATTTTTGTGATACTATTATCTTCCGCTAACATTTGCTGTGCAATATGCCTGACACGCATCTGATTTACATAGTCTACAAAATAAATACCAGTCTGTTTTTTAAACAGCCTTGATAGCGTAGATGAAGATATATATAGGTGTCCTGCTAATTCAGAAAGATTAATCGGTTCTGTAAAATGCTGACGAATATATCCCAGTACATAATCTATTCTTTCATCATCTGATGCATATTTTGTCTGGCCATAACTCTCTAATCCATAGTTTTCAACCAACGCATCCATCAAGCGCAATACAAAACTATCAGCAATACAATTTGTTTTTTTCTGAGGTTGAATATATGCGTATACCAAATTTTGAAGAAGCTGTTTAATATAACGCGTATTTTCTTTTTCTTTATACATGTCGTCATATAGCCTATTCATATCAAAAATAAAATCATCCTGCTGCGTGATTTCTTTCAAAAATTCCCATTTGATACAAATCTTACATATCATCGTTCCTGATTTTGATATAACTTCATACATCACATTAGCATTCACCACTAAAAAATGCTCTTTGTCAAGCACATATGTCTGTGATTTGATCATCACCTCCATATGCCCTTCTATGACAAAGAGCATCTCTGTTTCCGGATGGAGGTGTTTGCTTTCGTTCATATCTTTAATGATACTCAACTCTGCATTCATGTTTTAACACCTCCGTCTTCTGTATTTTAATAAATGATATTTTATATTTGATGCACGTCATTTAGCAATAGCCATACATCAATATACATTCTTAGACTGTTTTAAAATCGGACGATAACCGCCTTTTTTAAGTTCTTCGATAATCTGTTCTTTATGTTCATGACCAAAAGCTTCCATTGTGATGACAAGTTCAACTGCTGCATTTCTGTTAACACTGACAAACTGATTGTGTTCGAGTTTGATGACATTACCCTGCATCCTGGCAATAACAGAAGCAACATTAACAAGTTCGCCCGGCTTATCCGGAAGCAGTACAGATACTGTAAATACACGGCCACGCTGAATCAAACCATTCTGTACAACTGAAGCCATTGTGATAACGTCCATGTTACCACCACTTAAGATAGAAACAATCTTCTTATTCTTTACATTCAGATGTTTGAGTGCTGCAACCGTCAAAAGACCTGAGTTTTCAACAACCATCTTGTGGTTTTCAATCATATCCAGGAATGCTTCAATGAGTTCATCATCTTCCACTGTGATAATCTCATCAATATTTTTCTGAATATATGGGAAAATCTTATCACCAGGTGTCTTTACGGCTGTACCATCAGCAATTGTATTGACACTAGGTAATGTCACAACTTTACCCTCTTTTAAAGATTCCTGCATGCAGTTTGCACCGGCAGGTTCAACACCGATGACTTTAATGTTTGGATTAAGTAATTTAACAAATGTAGATACACCGCTGGCTAATCCGCCGCCACCGATTGGTACAAGAATATAATCTACCGTTGGCAGTTCTTTGATGATTTCAAGGGCAATTGTACCCTGACCTGTTGCAACCTGTTCATCGTTAAATGGATGAATAAATGTGTAACCATTTTCTTCGGCAAGCTTTAGTGCATACTCGCATGCATCATCATAAACATCGCCGTGAAGTACAACTTCTGCACCATAGCTCTTTGTACGATTGACTTTGATTAATGGTGTTGTTGTTGGCATAACAATAACTGCCTTTGCACCAAATAATGAGGCAGCAAAAGCAACACCCTGTGCATGGTTGCCCGCTGAGGCTGTAATCAGGCCCTTTGCTTTTTCCTCATCAGACAATGTGCTGATTTTATAGTATGCGCCACGAATCTTATAAGCACCTGTATACTGCATATTTTCCGGTTTGAAATAAACCTTGTTGCCAGTCATCTTTGAATAATAATCACTGTAATTTAACTGTGTTTTTAAAATCACTTTCTCAAGTCTTTCTGCTGCTTCTTCAAACTTCTCTAATGTCATCATTGTTTTATGTCTCCTTTTTGCAAACTACACAACTAAAGGTTATTATACCTCATCGCCTTCTGTTTCTCTTTTTGTAAATAAAGCATCTACAAATGCATCTGCATCAAATCGCTGTAAATCCTCGATTTTCTCACCGATACCGATATATTTTACAGGCACACCAAGCTCTGCCTGAATGGCAATGGCAATACCACCCTTGGCTGTACCGTCAAGTTTTGTCAGTACAATACCTGAAATATCTGCAACCTCTTTAAACTGTTTTGCCTGTGCCAGCGCATTCTGGCCTGTCGTACCATCAAGCACAATCAGTGTTTCTTTTCTGGCATCTGCATATTCCTTTTCAATGATACGGTTAATTTTACCAAGCTCTGCCATCAAATTCTTTTTGTTGTGCAGACGACCTGCTGTATCACAGATCAGCACATCTGCATGACGGGCCTTACTTGCTGCAATCGCATCATAAATGACTGCTGCCGGGTCTGAGCCTTCCTGTCCGGCAATAATATCCACACCGGCACGGTTAGACCATTCTGTCAACTGCTCAATGGCTGCTGCCCTGAATGTATCTGCGGCGGCCATAATGACCTTCTTTCCGGCCTTTTTATACTGTCCGGCAAGCTTACCGACAGTTGTTGTCTTTCCGACACCATTGACACCGATGACAAGAATAACGCATTTTTCATTTTCAAAATCATACGCATCTTCTTCCACGGCCATCTGTTTTTTAATAGATTCTATGAGAACCTCCTGACATGCGGCAGGCTCAGTAATATGCTGTTCCTTTACCTGAACCTTTAAATCCTCAATAATCTTTTGTGTCGTATACACACCGATATCTGCCATCACAAGCACTTCTTCAAGTTCTTCATAAAAATCGTCATCAATATTTGTGAAGCCGTTGAAAATATACTCAAAACCTGCGGCGATACTTTTCCTTGTCTTTGTCAGACCATCTACAAGACGTCTGAAAAAGCCTTTCTTTTCTTTTTCCTCTGCCATATAAAACCTCTTTTCTGTAACTACGCGTCTATCTGGAATTTTCTAAAAACACGACAATTGCTTTAATCATCCAGCTTACTGTCAATCAGATTCACAGATACAAGTGTCGATACACCCTTTTCCTGCATCGTAATACCATACAGCACATCCGCAGCATTCATCGTGCCTCGTCTGTGAGTGATAATGATAAACTGTGTATCTTTTGTCAGATTATTCAAATACTGAGCATAACGTTTGACATTCGCATCATCCAACGCCGCTTCAATCTCATCCAGCAGGCAAAACGGTGACGGCTTCAGACTCTGGATTGCAAAAAGCAATGCAATCGCTGTCAGGGCTTTTTCTCCACCGGACATCTGCATCATATTCTGAAGCTTCTTACCCGGCGGCGATGCAATAATACGAATACCTGCATACAAAATATCTTCATCCTCAGTCAGTTCAAGAGAACCCTTACCACCGCCAAATAATTCTTTGAATACACGGTTAAAGTTCTGCTGAATCAGCTTGAATTTCTCTGTAAACTGTGTCCGCATGGCATTGTCCAGGGATTCAATAATGCCGGTTAATTTTGCCTCCGCTTCCACCAAATCGTCATGCTGGGTCTTTAAAAGCTCATAACGCTCGCTGATAGTCTTGTATTCCTCAATGGCATTAACATTGACATTACCCAGTGCCTTCATCTGACTCTTAAGTTCATTAATCCGCTTTTTAAGTGCCGGCGCACCCTCATTTGCCAGTGTATCATCCACCATATCCAGTGCACTGTTAAATGTGAGTTCATATTCTTCCCACATATAGTTACTCTGGGCCATCTTCTGGCCGTTCAGGTTCTCAATCTGATGAGACAATCTGAAATTTTCCTTATCCAGCACACTGATTCTCTCAGCCATTTCCTCACGCTGTGTAAAGAATGCCTTATGCTGTACGGAAATGCCCTCACGCTGCTGCATAAGAACTTTTAAGCTGTCTTCCTCCTCAGTCACATGTGCCTGGACATGTTCACTTGTTTCGCGGTAAGATGCCACCGCCGTCAGTTTTTCTTCAGCCTCTTTGGCTTTTTCGGCATCTGATACCTTAATCTGCTCGATATCTTCATTCAATGACCGAATCTCACCTTTGATACGGCGCATATTTTCTATAGCAAACTGTTGTTTTTGTGTCAGTTCATTTGCCTTTAAACGAATACCGGAGGTTTCCGTACCAAACTGTCTGGCATCCTCGATGGCTGACTGAAGTTTTTCATTTAACTGTTCAATCAAATCCTCTGCATTCTTTTTCAGACTGTCATATTCTGTCAGGTTCAGCTTCAGTTTTTCTTTGTTTGCATGAATCTCTGCAATCTGTTCCTGTAACTGTTTTTCTTCTTTTGTCAGTTCAGCATACACCTGAGCACTGTTCTGTGCTGCTTTTTTCACCTGATTTAAATTCATGCGCAATGTATTTTCTTCAAGAGATAACTCCTGCAATGACACTGCCAGTTTGTTTAAATCTTTCTTTATCTGGTCCCGCTCTGTCTGATACTGACTGATAGAATTATTCAATGTCTGAATATCTGCCTTTAACTTCTCAATCTGTTTTGCAAGAGCATCCAGTTCTCTGTGTCGTCCAAGCAGATTGCTTGAATTCTTGTAAGCACCACCGGACATTGAACCACCCGGATTTAAGAGTTCGCCCTCAAGTGTGACAATTCTTAAAGAATATTTATACTTTGCAGCCAGTGCTAACGCCCCGTCAATATGCTCAGCCACCACAATACGACCTAACAGATATTGCTTTAGCTGTTCAAAACGCGCATCACAGTGGACAAGCTCTGCCGCAGTACCTATCACACCTTTTTCTTTAAGAACGGCGCTGTCAATACCTCGTTCTCTGGCCTTAACACTTGTCAATGGCAAAAATGTCGCACGACCAAGCCGGTTCTGCTTCAAATACTGGATCATTGCCTTCGCAGTCTGTTCATCCTCTGTAACAATATTTTGAATACTGCCACCAAGAGCAATCTCTATCGCTGTTTCATAGCGCTTATCCACAGAAAAAATATCTGCAACAACTCCAATCACACCCGGATTTTCAGCTTTTTTCTCCATAATTTTCTTGACGCTGCCACCAAAACCTTCATAGCGTTCACTGATATTTCGAAGGGCCGCATATCTGGAGTTGATTTTGTGATATTCCTGCTGCGCACCGTCCAGAGATTTTCTGGCATTCATCAATGTCTCCGCAAGCACCTGATTACGTTTTGTAAGTGTCTGCTGTTGTCCCTGGGTTGTCTTGATTTCTTCTGTCTTACGCTGATATTCTTCCTCGTATAATTTTAAAGAGTCCTGATTGGCGTTTTCTTCACTTTTTAATACAATCAACCGCTGATTTAATTCAGATTTTCGAATGTTAATCTGATCAACCATCGTATCATACCGGCCAATCTTGCCCCTGACATTCGCTGCCTCATTCAGATATTCAATAATATCCCCCTGACGCGCATCAATGGTCTGACGAAGCTTATCCACATGGGCATTCTTGCCTTCCAGCATAGAATCTGCTTTGGACTGCTCATCGCCAATCTGTGCAAGCTGCGCATCAATATCGTCTTTTTGCTGTGCCAGTACTTCCAGATTCCCATTCTTATCTTTAATCTGTGCCTCGAGCTGCAGAATACGCGCCTGATTATTTGCCATCACCTGTCTGGTGGAATTAATCTGTTCATTTAAAACCTTAATCTCACCATCCAGCTTTTCTTTATTCAGACGACCTTCATTCATCTGGCTGCGCTTTTGTTCAAGCTGTGCATCCAGCGCTTCCAGTTCGCCTTCAAGTTTTTCATATTCTGTTCGTGTATTTTCATAGTTCTTTGTCGTCTGCTCTAAATCATCGGCGACAATCTTTGATTTACCCTCTAATTCTTTTAACTGCTCGCGAATACGTGCATATTCCAGCAAAAACATATTCACATCACACACTTTAAGTTCGTCACGCAGCTTCAGATATACACGTGCTGTTTCCTCCTGACGCTTCAGGGGGCCTACCTGCTTTTCAAGCTCTGTCAGAATATCATTCACACGATAAAGATTCTGTTTTTCAATATCCAGATTCTTTAGTGCAGTCTGTTTACGTTTTTTAAATTTAACAATTCCTGCCGCTTCATCAAACAGTTCACGGCGTTCCTCCGGTTTACCGCTCAGAATCTTATCAATCTGACCCTGTCCAATAATAGAATAGCCCTCTTTACCAATACCGGTATCAAAAAACATCTCCTGAACATCCTTCAAACGACAATTATGCCCGTTGAGCAGATATTCACTTTCACCTGAACGATACACGCGTCTTGCCACTGTAACTTCATCGTACTCTACCGGAAGCTTGTGGTCTGAATTGTCCATCGTAATTGCGACATATGCAAAACCTAATGGTTTACGGGTTTCGGTACCGGAAAAAATAACATCCTCCATCTTAGAGCTTCGAAGCTGCTTGGCGCTCTGTTCACCAAGTACCCATCGCACCGCATCCGCAACATTACTTTTTCCGCTGCCGTTAGGTCCAACAATACCTGTAATACCTTTATTAAATTTAAAAACCATCTTATTGGCAAAGGATTTGAATCCCTGCACTTCTATACTTTTTAAATACATATGTGTTTTACCTGATTATTCAATCTCAATATCCGGAAAGATTTCCTTTAAGTGTAAAATTGCCTTGTATGCTGCATCCTGACCTGCCGCCTGCTTTGTTCTGCCGCGACCTTCACCAAGAACCTTGTCCCCGCGTTTTGCCTGAACAATAAAGATAAGATTGTGTTCAGGGCCTTCTGAACCTACTGTTTCAAATGCTACCGGCTCTTTCCACTTCGCCTGAACGATTTCCTGAAGCTTAGTCTTGCTGTCATGGAACAATGTCTTGTGCTCAATATCATTTAAGATGAAGCGCATAATAAATGATTTGGCATTCTCCATACCGGAATCCAAAAAAATGGCACCAATCACGGCCTCCATCGCATCTGATACAATGGAATCACGCTCTCTGCCGCCAGTGGAATCTTCACCCTTGCCAAGATAAAGCTGTTCGCCAAGATGAATCTCTCTGGCGCACAGTGCCAATGTCGGCTCACATACAAGACTTGCACGCTTTTTACTTAACTGGCCTTCATGTAATTCAGGAAACTTCTTATATAAGAACTCACTTGAAACAATCTCCAGTACAGCATCGCCGAGAAACTCAAGACGCTCGTTGTTATATAATTTGTTCATGTGATGCTCATTGGCATAAGAACTGTGCGTCAATGCCTGTCTGAGCAGATTTTTGTTGTTAAACTCATATCCGATTTCTTTCTGAAAAAGATTCAGACTATTCTGAGAAAATTGCATGTCTTCCTCCCTGTTTCTCCTCCGGCATCTTTTTCATGGTGTCAGATTCAAAATATATTTATAAATTTATCTGATTATCTGAGAGATATAATTTACAGCGTCCCCCACTGTAAACATCATCTCCGGACGCAGGTCATTTAACTCAATATCAAATTCTTTTTCGATTTTTAAAATCAACTGAAGAATCTCTATCGAATCCATCCCCAAATCCTCGATAAATGCAGTCGCAGCACTAATCTCCTCCACAGGGATATGTAACTGTTCTGCAATAATTGCTCTTACTTTTTCATATTCCATACTAAAAATCCACCTTAATTTTATGAATCTATCTCACAATCCACCTGTTATCTACTTCTTGCCCTGTGGATTTTTAAAAATACTTTTCTATCACATCTATGGATTTAGATGCGCACTGATTTTGTCACTGACATGATTCTGCGTATATGCAATGCATTTTAAAATGCAAATGCGAATATCCTTTGCCTTTGAACTGCCATGACTCTTAACGACCAGACCGTTTAAACCAAGCATCGGTGCCCCACCATATTCAGAAGCATCAAACTTCACAACCATCTGCTTTAAAGATGGTTTAATCAGAAGTGCTCCAATTTTAGTCTTTAATGAGGCCATCAGAGATTTCTTAATCTCACTAAACATCACCGAAGCAACACCCTCATACATCTTCAAAATGACATTGCCGGTAAATGCATCGCAGACGATAACGTCCGCATCACCCTTTGGAATATCTCTTGCTTCAATGCTGCCAACAAAATGAATATCTTCACAGGCTTTAAGTAATGGCATTGTTTCTTTGACAAGTGCATTGCCCTTCTCATCCTCTGCACCGACATTAACAAGTGCTACTGTAGGATTTGGTTTGCCAATCACTTCTTCCATATAAATCGCACCCATCCGTGCAAAGCTCACAAGATGCTCAGGGCGCGGATCCATATTTGCACCACAGTCAATCAACAAACTGACACCCTTCTTTGTCGGAATCACAGGGGCCAGGGGTGCACGCTTTACACCCTTTAATTTTTTAATAATCAGCTGTCCGCCAACAAGCACTGCGCCTGTACTGCCCGCAGATACAAAAGCATCTGCCAGCCCATCCTTTACCATACGCTGTGCAACAACAATCGACGAATCCGGTTTATTCTTAATGGCTTCTGCAGGATGTTCATTATTTGTAATGACCTCCGATGCAGGTACAACCTCAATACGTGCTTTGTCATAAGTATATTTTTCAAGTTCAGCTTTTACAGAAGCTTCCTGACCTACAAGGAAAACTTTGATTCTGTCACTCTCACAGACTGCTTCCACAGCACCCTTGACAATCTCAAAAGGTGCATTATCGCCGCCCATGGCATCGACAGCTACTTTCACCAATTCACTCATTTTTTCTTCCTCCCTGTTGCTCACCTTTTAATATACTAAATTTAACACGGTAAATCAAGTTTTATATTCACAGAAATTTCTATAGTTCCATAGAATTTCCACACAAAAAAACGGCGCCAGACAAACACCGTATTCCTCATTTGAATACTTGTTTATCTGAACGCCGTTTCATAAATCTTCATTAAATCATTGGTTTAAGATCGTATGCAATAATCAGGTCTGTGCCTGTAGCTTCCTGAATCTGTTCGATTGTAAATTCAGGATTGTATTCTTTAAGCACAATACCTTCAGGAGTTATATCCATAACACCCATTTCTGTGATAATCAGGTTTACCTGACCTTTAGCTGTTAAAGGAAGTGTGCACTCTTTTAAGATTTTGTGTTTGCCTTTGTTTGTGTGTTCCATCGCTACGATAACTTTCTTAGCACCTACAACAAGATCCATAGCGCCACCCATACCAGGAAGCATCTTACCAGGAATCTTGTAGTTAGCGATGTTACCCTTTTCATCTACCTGAAGTGAACCAAGAACTGTTGCATCTACATGTCCACCACGGATAATTGTGAAGGAATCTGCACTTGAGAAGAATGCACCGTCTTTTGCGATAGCTGCCAAAGCGCCACCTGCATTAACGATATGTGGATCTTCTTTGCCTGGTTCTAAAGGAATCAGGCCAACGAAACCATTTTCTGACTGAAGTGTCAGGGAAACTGATGGGTCAAGATAGTTCGGTACAAGTGTAGGAAGACCGATACCAAGGTTTACAACGTCACCATCATGTAATTCTTTTGCAACACGCGCTGCAATAAAGCCTTTAATATCATCCATTAGTTTGCACCTCCTACGATATAGTCAACATAAATACCAGGTGTTTCAACATAATCTGCACCGATTTCGCCTGCTTCTACGATTTCTGAGCAGCCAACGATAACTGTATCTGCTGCTGTAGCCATCATAGGATTGAAGTTTCTCTCAGAACCGATGTAACGTGTATTACCTGTCTTATCTGAAATATGTCCGCCAATAAGAGCAACATCTGCACGTAATGGCAATTCAAGAAGATATTCAACGCCTTCGATTTCTTTAACTTCTTTGCCTTCAGCAACTTCTGTACCAACACCTGTAGGTGTATAGAAACCGCCAAGACCTGCACCGCCGCAACGGATTCTTTCTGCTAATGTACCCTGTGGTACAAGTTCAAGTTCAATTTCACCGGCAAAGTACATTGCACCAAACTGTGGATTTAAACCAACGTGTGAAGCAATAACTTTCTTTACCTGACCGTTTTCAATGAGTTTGCCAACGCCGGCGGATTTGCCAACCCATTCACCAGTTGCCTTGTCTTTTCTTTTGCCCCAGCCTGCATCATTGCAGATGATTGTGAGGTCTTTAACGCCAGATTCAACTAATGCGTCAATGATACCTTCCGGTGTACCATTGTCCATAAATCCGCCTACCATAACAGTCATACCGTCTTTTACAAGCGCTGCTGCTTCAGCGGCTGTAATCTGCTGTGTCTTAGCCATGTTTATTCTCTCCTTATATTATAAAATCTTCATAACCATCCAGAGCCAGCCATCTGCATGCCTGACTCCAAACAGCTATACATGCTCTAATTAATGAAATTATCTCTTAACGATCAATGCCTGACCCTGGCCACCACCGATACACAGTGTTGCAAGACCTGTCTTGGCATCGCGTTTAGCCATTTCGTAAAGTAATGTAACGAGGATTCTCGCACCTGAAGCACCTACCGGATGTCCAAGAGCAATTGCACCACCGTTGACATTGACTTTATCCATATCAAAGTTCAAATCTCTTGCAACTGCAAGTGACTGAGCTGCGAAAGCTTCATTAGCTTCGATTAAGTCTAAGTCATCAACTGTCATGCCGGCTTTTTCAAGGGCTTTTCTTGTTGCAGGTACAGGACCAACACCCATGATACTTGGATCTACACCACCTGTAGCATATGAAACGATTGTTGCCATAGGTGTAAGACCTAATTCATCAGCTTTTTCTTTAGACATAACTACGAATGCTGCAGCACCGTCGTTGATACCTGAAGCATTAGCTGCTGTAACTGTACCGCCATCTTTCTTGAAAGCAGGACGAAGTCTTGCAACTTTTTCCATCGTTGAGCCGAATGTTGGATGTTCATCTGTATCAAATACGATAGGATCACCTTTTCTCTGAGGAATTGTGATAGGTACGATCTCATCTTTGAATTTGCCGGCTTTGATAGCTGCTTCTGCCTTGTTCTGGCTCTTAACAGCAAATTCATCCTGCATCTCTCTTGTAAGGCCGTATTTTTCAGCTACGTTTTCTGCTGTAATACCCATGTGGTAGTTATTGAATGCATCCCACAGACCATCATTTACTGTGATATCAATCATCTGAACGTTGTTCATACGAGCGCCCCAACGAGCAGATGGAACCGCATAAGGTGCAGCACTCATGTTTTCTGTACCACCACAAACAACGATATCAGCTTCGCCTGCTTTAATCTGGTTTGCAGCAAGTGCAACGGCTTTAAGACCTGAACCGCATACGATGTTGATTGTCATGGCTGTACACTCAATAGGAAGACCTGCTTTGATAGATACCTGACGTGCAGGGTTCTGTCCAAGACCTGCCTGTAATACGTTACCAAAAATCACTTCATCAACCTGTTCTGGTGCAATACCAGCTCTGTTGACAGCTTCCTTAACAACTGTTGCACCTAAATCAACAGCAGGAACACCTTTTAATGTACCGCCGAATTTACCGATGGCAGTTCTGCATGCACTTACAATTACTACTTCTTTCATGTGTCTACACTCTCCTTATTAATTAAAATATAAATATACATGCCTGTCATTATCAAAATATCTCCGGTTCAAGCATTTCGTCGCGCAGACACGAAAATATACTGATATACTCATCTGACATCAGTAAGCTCCGATGATAACTGTTCAATAATGTACAGACCTGACACTGTAATGTGTAATGCCATATCAATCATACCACAATCATTTTGAATTAACAAGAGATAATCTGCACTATTTTTGTATATTTTTTTCTAATTTGACATTTATTTAACTATTTTTTTGTATAATATTGTGCATTCACATCAAATTTTTGTCGTAAATACATCTGCTGATTACCGGCAATTGTTAAAACTGCCTCTGTACGACGCTTAATAAAATCCTCAAGTTTCTGCATATATTCATCCGAGGTGATACTACCCTCTGCCACATAGGTCAGTCCTTTTTCCCAGCTTGCAGTCAGTTCAGGATTTAACAAGGATTTGATAGAACAATCCACAACATCATAAACATTTTCCCCAAGTTGTGTCGGTGTAATCATCTGGGATTTTTTATTAAGTGCCAGATACTTGATATTCACAAGTTTTTTCAAAATCTCTGCACGGGTGGCGCTTGTACCGATACCGCTGGATTTTATCTGAGCACGTAATTCTTCATCCTCAATCAATTGACCTGCATTTTCCATGGCAAGAATCATTGATCCTGAATTATAGCGCTTTGGCGGTGAAGTTTCACCCTCTTTAATCTGCATGCCGGATACTGCTATCTGCGCACCCTTTTTGAGGTTTTTAAGCTTTTCCATCATTGCCAGATCATCTTTTGTGTCACTGCCGGCATCCTGCGTATTCTCTGCAGCATCCTCACCGTCAGCACCGGTTTCTTTTAATTTTGTCCCGGTTCCCTGAGGGGCATTTTTTTTACTAAATGAATATGCCATGACTTTTAAATAGCCTTCTTTAATCAGCCCTTTAAAATTAATAAAAAAACTTTCTTTGCCGACTTTTGCCGTAATGGAAAGCTTCTGATATTCTGCAGGTGGAAAGAAAATTGCCACAAAACGGCGTGCAATCACTTCATACACCTTCTGAAGAGTCGGCGTCACACTACGCAGGGCAGACAGACCCTGGCCTGTCGGAATAATCGCATAATGGTCCGTGATCTGCTTGTCATTGACATATCTGGATTTTGCAAGACCTTTGTAACCGCCCTTCTCCAAAATAAACGACGCATAAGCTCCGGTCTGTTCATATTTTGTCAACCCCCGTAAGTTTTTGTCAATTTCTTTGGCAACTGCCGAGGATAAAACTCTGGCATCCGTTCTCGGATAAGTCACCAGCTTCTTCTCATAAAGCTCCTGTACAGCTTTTAGCGTTTCATCCGGACTTAACTTAAACATTCTGGAGCAGTCATTTTGAAGCTCGGCAAGGTTATATAAAAGTGGTGGATTTTTCTTTTCTTTCTTGCGTTCAACCTTTTCAGCCACAGCCGTCACAGACGTATCCTGCATTAAATCATCAATGAGCTTTTGCGCATCTTCTTTTGTCTTAAAGCCATTTTCTTTGTAAAGCTTTGGACTGTTAAAATAATCCGAACCCTCCACGGCACGCCATTCGCCCTCAAGAGCCACCTCATCGTAATTCATCGATGCAAGGACACGGTAAAAAGGTGTTTTGACAAAGTTTCTGATTTCTCTTTCCCGACGCACCACCATGCCAAGTACACAGGTCATTACACGGCCCACGGACAATACCGTGTATTTGGTACCCATATATGAGGAAATGGATTGCCCATACTTTAGTGTCAGCAATCTTGAGAAATTAATACCCATCAGATAATCTTCTTTGGCACGCAGATAGGCTGATGCCGCCAAGGCATCATATTCCTTCCAGTCTTTGGCTTCTGCAACACCTCTGCGTATTTCCTCTTCTGTCTGAGAATCAATCCACACACGCTTTCTCTGTTTGTCGTGTACACCAGCCATCTGATCTACAAGCCTGTAAATATATTCACCCTCCCGTCCGGAGTCGGTGCATATGTATATCGTATCAATATCGGATCTGTTTAAAAGTCTGGACACAATGTTAAATTGTTTCTGAACGTCTTTGATGACTTCATATTTAAATTCCGTTGGCAAAAAGGGCAGTGTATTTAACGACCAGCGCTTAAGTGCCGGGTCATATACTTCCGGGTAACTCATCGTCACCAGATGACCGACACACCAGGTTACAACTGCCTCTGCCGATTCCAGATAACCGTCAGCGTTTTTTCCTGAAACATTCATCACCCTTGCAAATTCACGGGCAACGCTTGGTTTCTCTGCAATATACAAGGATTTTCCCATTCATTTTTCTCCTTAAACAATACTTTGGCGCACAGCAAAGTGCTGTGCGCCGCTATTAAATCATCATATCATATTTCATATTTTCAGGCAAGTTATAATGTAACCACTATTGTTGTTCCCTGATTTGGTGTACTGCTTAAAGAAATGCTGCCATTATGATATTCCACAACATGTTTGACAATTGCAAGTCCAAGACCTGTACCGCCTGTCTGTCTGGAATGACTCTTATCAACTCTGAAAAACCGCTCAAAGACTCTGTCCTGACAGTCTTTTGGAATACCAATACCTGTATCGCTGACTTCCAGGCGTGCTCTGCCGTTTTCCATACCAACAGTAATATAGACAAATCCGCCGGATTTATTGTACTTGATGGCATTTTCACAAAGGTTATAAACCATCTCGTCAATTAACTGTTCCACCGCGGTCACAAACACCTGCTGACCGCTGACACGTACTGTCACTTTTTGCTTTTGTGCCACAAGTTCGAGGCGGTCTTTGACATCTAATACAACCTTAAGTAAATCCACAGATTCTTTTTCAATGCCAACTCGATGCTCATCTAACTTTGAAATTTTGATAATATCATTGACGAGATTGCTCATGCGTGTAGCTTCTTTATGAATCTTTTGCGCAAAATTCATTACATCATCACCCTGCACAAGACCGGACTCCAGAAGTTCTGCATAACCGCTGATCGAGGTCAACGGTGTCTTTAATTCATGAGATACATTCGCAGAAAATTCCTGACGCATCTTTTCATTCTTGCTCCGTTCCTCATTCTGCCGTTTAACACGCTGTACAAGCGGTCTCAGTTCTTCATAAGTGCCATTCATTGTCGGTTTTTGGAAATCCATATTATTGATTGGTTTTATAATCTTTTGTGTCATACTTCTTGCCAGCAAAAATCCGACAATCAGACTCACCACAAGACATACACATACTATCGGTATAATATTGGCAAACAACTTTACAATATCACTGGTAATAAATGCAACACGAAGAATCTGCCCCTGTTTAAGCATTACCGCAAAATAATATGTATAACCACCATACGTCTGTGAAAAACGCACATCCTTACCAATCTGATTCTGTAAAGCCTTCTGTACCTCCGGACGCTGCAGATGATTTTCAAGTGTATTACTGCTGTACATATTATCAAATAATACAGTGCCGTCTTTTTCAATCAAAGTAATACGAAGCGGCTCATCCGTTGAAAAACTATTTAAGAAATCCATCTGCTGCTGATCATTCATCTCATTAAGGGCATCACTGATAATTTTTCCTTCTCTGTCCACCTGCTGCTCAAACTGATTTGAGAAAAACCGGTAACTTCCAAATAATATGCCAATGGCTGCTATCAGCAAAGTGATCACAGTCATGAGCATCATATTTTTAAATATTTTCTTTCTCATCATCTTTTCTTTCCGAACTTATATCCAACCCCGCGCACAGTAACAATAAGCTGTCCGCTTTCGCCAAGTTTCTGTCTGAGCAGACCGATATGTACATCAACTGTCCGGCTCTCACCCTCAAAATCCATATTCCATACTGTATCTAACAGTTTTTCTCGTGTCAAAACAATACCCTTGTTGCACATAAAGTAATCTAATAATTCAAACTCCTTATGTGTCAGCTCAATTGGCTTTCCTGACACAGTCACAATATGCTGTCTGCGGTCTAAACGGATATCTTCTACCTCGATAACATCCTCTTTTTCCTGTTCTTTGCTTCGTCGAAGTACAGCTTTGATTCTGGATACCAACTCCATCACGCCAAAAGGCTTTGTCACATAATCATCTGCACCAAGATCCAAACCGATAACTTTATCATATTCGGCAGATTTTGCTGTCAGCATAATAACCGGAATATTTTTATAATCAGCATCACGTTTTAATTTTTTTAAAATTTCAATACCATCCTCATCCGGCAACATCACATCAAGCAAAATCAAATCCGGGAGGACACTGTGCATTCCTTTGAAAAAATCTTTTGCATTTTCAAAGCCAACAGCCTGGAAACCACTGGATTTCAGAGCATAAATAACAAGCTCTCTGATATTTTCATCATCTTCTGTATAATATATAGTCTGATTCATAAACTGCACCTCTTACTCTGGTTCGCTATTAACGCTTTAATTCCTTTTTTACATAAGTCGACATATTATCCGCATGGTCAGATATACGTTCAAGATTCGTCAGCAAGTCCAAAAAGACAACCCCAGAAGTTGGCTTGCACAAATTCTTTGCAAGTCTTTCGATATGTTTCTCACGAAGTTCACTCTCCACGTAATCGACAAGATCTTCATACTCTTTCGCTTTCTGAACAGCCTCCCAGCTCATCTCTGTACGTGCTTTGATGCTATAATCCAAACTGCTGCTGACATAAGACATCAGCCCCTTAAGTTCTTCATGTGCGGTGTCTGAAAACTCAATATGATTTTCAATCTTATATTTTGCCAGTTCTGCAATATTCTCTGCATGATCACCAATTCGCTCAATATCGCTGACGGTATAAAACAAATGATTAACTACCATGTGCTGCTGTTCTGTCAAAGACAGGCTGCTGACTTGCACCAGATATTTGGAAAGTTTCTTTGCCAGACGGTCAATGGATTTTTCCTCCTGAAGCACCAAAGCCACGCAGTCTTCATCATTTCCCATCACTGCTTTAAATGAATTTTCAACATTCTGACATGTAATCCGTGCCATATGCAAAATCTCCTGATCCGCATTTTCAAGAGCAAAGGATGGAGATTCCAAAATACGCTTATCCAAATGACGAAGGATATCTTCTTCCTCATCTACAATTTCAGGCAGCTGCGCTTTTTCTTGCTCATCATCTCTGATAATCAGACCGGATAACTGCACAAGCTTGTTTGCAAATGGGAACAAAATCAATGTATTGGTAATATTAAATATTGTATGGAAAATTGAAATCTGCACACTGTCAATCGATGATGAAGCAAATGCAGGATTGATGTGAAAAATAATAAACATTCCAACACCAAATACAACTGCACCAATCATATTGAATAACAAATGGATGACAGCCGCTCTCTTTGCAGTTTTATTGGCACCAGCGCTTGAAAGCAATGCAGTTATACATGTACCAATATTCTGCCCAAGCGTAATATATACGGCTGAATTCCATGTTACCATTCCGTTTAATGCCAGTGTCTGTAAGATACCTACAGAGGCTGATGAACTCTGAATAATTGCTGTAACAACCGCACCTGTTAAAATGCCTAAAAACGGATTGCCGCCAAGAACTCTGAAAGCTGTTGCAAATATCGGTGAATCACTGTATGGCTCGATTGCACCTGACATAAAGCTCAAACCAACGAAAAGCACACCAAAACCAACAAGGATCTCACCAATAGTCTTTTTACCGGAACGTTTGGCAAACATCAGAATAAATGCACCAATAGCAATGAGTACAGGGGCAAAGAAATCAGGTTTTAAAAATGCCCCCCACTCATTCATCGATACGAGCCATCCTGTAACTGTCGTACCAACATTGGCACCCATGATAACTCCGACAGCCTGTGTCAGATTAATAATACCGGCATTAACAAAACCTACGACCATAACTGTTGTCGCTGAACTGCTTTGAATAATTGCTGTCACGAGTGCGCCGACAAGAACACCGATGATTCTGTTATTCGTCAAAAAGCCCATCAGCTGTTTCATCTTATTGCCGGCACCCTTTTGCAGACCATCTGCCATAATGTTCATACCATATAAGAACATTCCGAGTCCCCCGGCAAATGTAAATAAAGATTTTACAATTTCCATAGTAACTTATCTCCTGTTTACTTTACATATTTTACACTTTTTATTTTATTTTAACAATGTAAATTAAAAAGCTTTCTAGTGTAAAGTTTATGTAAAATCATTGATTTTCATGCCGGACATTCTGGATTTTATGACTAAACTTAAAAATTTCCCTCTTAAGCAGAAGATCATCTATTATCCTTTCTGCCTAATGGGAAACTCTAATTCAATGACGTGGCCAGCAAATAAGCTGTTGTCATATCGCATTTTACAATTTTACAATTCAAGCTGACCGGAAATAATAAACTGTACCCAATGTGCAAGATTTGTACAATGATCTGCCATACGCTCAACGTATTTGATAATCATCAGGTAATCCACATAAGCCGGGATTTTCTCCGGCTGGTTTTTCATGGCAATACAAATACCTGTTTTGATTTTCTCAAAATAAGCATCTACCACATCATCACCTTTGATCACACGTCCTGCCAGATCAAAATCACCTTTGACAAAACTTTCAATGACCTTTGCTGCCATAGCTCGCATCGCTTCTACCATATCCTGCATACCTTCAGGCATTGTAATTTTTTCTTCGCTTGAAAGCATGATAATATACTCTGAAATATCACTGCAATGGTCTGCAATACGTTCAATATCTGAAATCATACGCATGTATGAGCAGATTTTTCTCAAATCTGTTGCAATCGGCGCCTGCTTGGCAATCAATTCGATACAAGTTTTTTCAATTGAACGTTCAATCGTATCAATAATATCATCATCACGCATAATATCTTTTGCTTTATCGGCATCCATATTCTGCAGTGCTTCAAATGTTGCATCAATACTCTTTTCAAGGGCTTTTCCCATATAGAGTACCTGTTCGTCTAATTCTGATAATTCCTGCTGATATACAATTCTTGTTGCCATCTTTCTTTCCCTCCATCAACCAAAACGGCCTGTAATATATTCTTCTGTTTTCTTTTCTTTCGGGAAGTTAAACACCTGATTTGTATCACCATACTCAATGACATCACCAGTCAGGAAAAACGCTGTTTTATCAGAAATACGGCTGGCCTGCTGCATATTATGTGTGACAATGACAATCGTGTAATTTTTCTTAAGTTCCACGGCAAGATCTTCTATTTTTAATGTTGAAATCGGATCCAGCGCAGATGTAGGTTCATCCATTAAGATAACCTCAGGCTCAACAGCAAGTGCTCTTGCAATACAGATACGCTGCTGCTGACCACCGGAAAAACCAAGTGCATTTTTCTTCAAACGGTCTTTGACTTCATCCCAGATAGCTGCCTGACGCAGACTTTTCTCAACAATTTCATCCAAAACAGATTTTTTCTTTATACCATGAATACGTGGACCATATGCAATATTATCATAAATACTCATTGGAAATGGGTTAGGCTGCTGAAAGACCATGCCGACACGCTGACGCAGTTTAATAACATCAATATCACTGTAAACGTCAACGTCATCCAGACATACTTTACCTTCCACACGGCATCCTGGCACAAGATCATTCATGCGGTTTAAGGTTTTTAAAAATGTTGATTTACCACATCCTGAAGGTCCGATAAATGCTGTAATTTTGTTTGCCGGAATATCCATTGAAACATCTTTCAGTGCTTTAAAATCACCATAATATAAATTCAGATGTTCAACTGAAAATTTTGGTTTTTCAATTTCTATCGTCATAGCTTTAAGCTCCTTTTTTCTTCATAAATCTGTTTGTAATCATTTTAGATAAGCAGTTTAATACAATAATCAATGCTAAAAGCACGATACCGATCGCACATGCTGTCGTCAGATCATTTTCTTCCTTCATCAGTGTGTAGGCTTTAATTGTCAATGTCGCACCACTTGCCGAATTACCTGTCAGTGCCTTTGGAATCTGCGCGACTGTACCTGCTGTCAAAAGTAATGCTGCGGACTCGCCGACAATACGTCCGATACTTAAAATGATAGCTACCAAAATACCCGGAATTGCATTTGGCAATACCACTTTATACACGGTCTGAAGTTTTGTTGCACCAAGTCCAAGTGAGGATTCTCTGTATTTATCCGGTACTGTTTTTAACGTTTCTTCTGTCGTTGTAATAATTGTCGGAAGTAAAATAATACTGACCGTCATAGCACCTGCAAGTAATGAATACTGCATTTTACAAACGGTTACAAAAAATACCGAACCAAACAAACCATAAATAATGGAAGGAATACCTGCCAGATTTTCAATTGCAAAATGAATTAAAGTTAAAAGTTTACCCTGTCTGCCATATTCATTTAAATAAATGGCTGTAATGATACCAATTGGTGCTGCGATCAGCAATGATACACCAATCATCATTAACGTTGTGACAACCATTGGCACAATGCCGCCGCCAGGTCTTACAATTTTAAATCGTGCAGAGCCTGACTGTGCACAAATCGCTTCATCAAATGCATGATAAGCATCTGTGGCACTTTCATAGGTTGCCAGTTTGACATCACCTACAGAGGTGATATAATCTTTTTTCTTGAGCGCATATGGCTCATTTTTTGTATTTTTAGCATCACGGACAACCGACTGACGGTCAATATTTTTAATATATAAGCCCTCATCATCATAGCCGAGTGTGATACCAAGCTGTGAGATATAACCGTCATCTACATTTTCTGAAGCCGATGCATATAATGCAGTTGTCACATATGTTGTATTATCTTCAAAATCTCTTGTCAGGAAATTCAAATTGATACCTGGAAAGCCTTTAATCACGATAAAACCGATAATTACAGCCAGAATAATTACTGTGAATCCCGATGAAATGTAAATCGCTGCTTTCGTGAATTTATCCTTTATAACCTGTTTCATGCTTTCTCACCTTTTTTATGTGTCAGTTTAATCAGTGTTATATTGACTATCATAATGAAGATAAACAAAATGACACCTGTTGCAAATAACATTTCTGATTGTCTGCCTGATGCATAACCCATTTCCATCGCAATATTTGTTGTCAGTGGTCTGACCATGGACCAGAGGCTGTTCGGAAGTCCACCGGTTGGATTACCTGCAATCATCATAACTGCCATTGTTTCACCGATTGCACGACCAATACCAAGAACGGCAGCGGACAAAACACCAGATTTAGCAGCCGGTAAAATCACTTTAAAAATCGTTTGCATATGTGTTGCACCAAGGCCATAGGAAGCTTCCTGATAAGATTTTGGTACGGCTGCAAGTGCAGCTTCGGACAAAGATACAATAGTTGGTAAAATCATAATCATTAATATAATCATTACAGCCAACATGGACTGACCTTGTACCTGAGGTGAAATTTTCTTAATCAGCGGTACGATGACACCAAGGCCAAAAGCACCGTATAAAACAGATGGAATACCTGCCAGAAGTTCAACGGCAGGTTTGATAATTTTTACAAGCGGCGCAGGTGCCACCTGAACAATGAAGATAGCTGTCAGTACCCCCACCGGGACACCAACGATAATGGCGCCCAGTGTTGAGAGTACAGAAGCAACAATCATAAAGAAAATACCATATGTATTTTCACTTGGTGCCCAGCGAGTACCTGATATGAAATCCCAGAAACTGTAGGCATCCGAGCCAAAGAACGGCTTCAAACCTTTATAAAACACAAATGCGATAATGGCTGCAACAGATATGACACTAATCAGTGCACATATTAAAAATATGGTTTCAATGATTTTTGTAACACCGTCACGCAATACATTTTTCTGCATTTTTGCTTCGCTTAATACATTGACCTGACTTTGTTTAGTTACGTTTTCCATAAAAGGCACTCCTTTGACAAGTAATTATTCTGTCACTGTGATACCGCCATGAGATGTGACAATATCCTGAGCCTGCTGTGATAATGCGAAGTCAAGGAAAGCTTTACCTGCATCTGTAACACTGTCATCGAAGTAGCAGAATAAGAATGGTCTTGATAATGCATATGCACCGCTCTTGGCATTTTCTGCTGTAGCTTCAACACCACCGATTGTTAAAGGTTTTACTGTGTCATCAATGAATGAGAAGGATACATAACCAATTGCATTTTCATTTTCTGCAACTGCTGCCTGAACAGGACCGTTACCTTCACTTGTTGCTGCATTTTCTGTCAAACCGCCGGCATCTTCAAGACCGATTAATTCTTCAAAAGCACTTCTTGTACCTGAAGAAGCTTCTCTGGATACTACGAAAATATCTGCATCATTGCCGCCAAGTTCACTCCAGTTTGTAATTTTTCCTGAGTAGATATCTGCAAGCTGTTCTTCCGTAATGTCTGTGATAGCTTCATTTGCAGGATTTACGATAACCGCGATACCATCGTAAGCAAATACTTCCTGCTGAAGTCCGTCAACTAATTCGTCATCTTTTAAATCTCTTGAAGAAGCACCGATGTTATTAACTTTATTTAATGTATCTTTGATACCTGCTGATGAACCGCTGCCTGTGTACTGAATCTTTACATCTGGATTTAATGCTTCAAATTCATCTTTCATATCGTTTAAGATTTTTTCTACAGATGTTGAACCTGTGATAACGATTGTACCTGAAAGGTCTCCGCTTGTTGCATCTGATGTGTTGTCTGCTGTATTATCTGCTGTGCTGTCTGCTGTTGTTGCATCTGCTGTATTGTCTGCTGCAGCTGGCTGTGTTTCTTTCTGTGTGTCGTTTGAATTACCACATGCTGCCATGCTTGCTGCTACTGTTGCACATAATGCCATTGCTACATATTTTCTGATTTTCATTTGAATTCCTCCTGAATTTCAGACCGCATATTCTTTTTTACTGCGTGTCTGTTTGTTTTTGTATTTCTTTCTTACAGGTACATACTTTACCACCGCCATTTAAAATACAAAGCATGCATTTGAAATGTTTTTGTAAAGAAATTTAAAGAATGTAAAGTAATTTAAAAGATATCAAAGAAAATGTAAAAAAAGAGCTGACACATCTTCCCATCACGTACTCTATGGGACTGACATATCAGCTCTCTGTTTTTATATCATAACTAAAATCACTATTTTATTGTTCACACACGAACAGAATTGTAATCTGTTACTCCTGACTTCATTCAAACAAAAATCGAATTATTTAATGCCTAACCAGTTCTTCACTGTCTGCTTCATATCGCAGACATCACATTCTGTGCGGTGGCGTACAGGTGCTGTACGAATCTCTGTCACTGCCTTTGGTTCAGGTGTCTTTGAAACTTTGACAAGTTCATCTACCAACTCAAATTCATCCATATCTGCATATTTGCTGTCAATAGCTGTCATGACGCTTCTTGCAAACTTAAACGGACTTGCTGTAGACGCAATCACTGTTTTTTTCGTATCGCCTGTTTCTTCCACATATGCTCTGTATACTGCAGAAGCAACAGCTGTATGTGTATCCATCACATAACCACAGGCATCATAAACTTTCTTGATTTCTTCGGCAGTTTTAGCTTCATCTGCATAGTTGCCATAGAAATCTGCAAGTTTTGCCTTCATCCCATCTGTGATTGTATACTTGCCTGTCTTTGCAAGGCTATCCATCAGGGCTTTATTCTTAGCGCTGTCCTCGCCGCCGATTTTGTAAATCAGACGTTCAAGGTTACTTGAAATCAGAATATCCATAGATGGAGATGTTGTGACATAGAAATCTCTGTTTCTGTCATAGCAGCCTGTTGTAAAGAAATCATACAAAACTTTATTCTTATTTGAAGCGCAGATTAATTTGTCAATGGCAACACCCATGTTCTTTGCATAGTAGGCAGCAAGGATATTACCAAAGTTACCTGTAGGCACAACAACATTAATCTTTTCACCGTCTTTAATCTCACCATTACTTAACATCTGTGCATAAGCATAAACATAGTAAGCCACCTGAGGTACAAGACGTCCGATATTAATAGAGTTCGCAGATGAAAACTGGAAACCTGCTACGTCGAGTTCTTTGGCAAGTTCTGTATCACCAAACATCTGCTTTACACCTGTCTGGGCATCATCAAAGTTACCATGAATGCCGACAACAAATGTATTATCACCTTTTTGTGTCACCATCTGTTTTTCCTGAACAGGGCTGACACCGCTCTTTGGATAAAAGACACAGATTCGTGTACCAGGCACATCTGCAAAGCCTGCCATTGCAGCTTTACCTGTATCTCCTGAAGTTGCTGTCAGAATTACAATCTCATTCTTGACATTGTTCTTCTTTGCGGCTGTTGTCAGAAGATGTGGTAAAATGGATAAAGCCATATCTTTAAACGCGATTGTCGCGCCATGGAACAACTCCAGATAATAGGCTTCGTCTGCTTTGACAATCGGTGCAATCTTTGCTGTGTCAAACTTCTCGTCATAAGCACTGTTAATACAATGTTTAAGTTCTTCTTCTGTAAAGTCTGCAAGGAACAGCTTCATCACTTCATAAGCAACACTCTTGTAATCCATCTTTGCAAGTTCACTCATTGGCACGTCCAGTGTCGGAATGGCTTCCGGTACAAACAGACCGCCATCTGATGCCAGACCTTTTAAAATTGCATAAGATGCTGTTACTTTTTCATCGCTGCGTGTGCTTTTATACATTAATCCCATGTCCATCATCCCTTTGCTTATATTATATATTGTAAATATTTATCAATTACAGAAACGAATTAGTCTTCGTTCCAGTTATGCCATACGTTCTGAACATCATCATCTTCTTCAAGGAGATCCAGTGTACGGTTTAATTTCTTAATATCTTCTTCATTTGTCAGGTCAACCCATGTCTGAGGAATCATTGTGATTTCTGCGGAAGCCATAGGAATACCTTCTTTTTCAAGGTTCTCACGAACTGTTGAAAATTCATCAGGATCTGTTGTGATTTCGTAGCTATCTTCTTCATCTGCAAAATCTTCTGCACCTGCATCCAGTGCAGTCATCATCAGATCATCTGCATCGCCTTCGTATTCTTCTTTATCAACGATAATCAGACCTTTTTTGTCAAACATATAAGATACACAGCCCATAGCACCTACAGAGCCGCCACCCTTTGTGAATGCGCTTCTGACGTTTGCTGCTGTTCTGTTCTTGTTATCTGTTAAAGTTTCTACGATAATAGCGATACCGCTTGGACCATAGCCTTCATATGTACCTGTTTCGTAGTTGACGGAGTTGGCATCACCAGCTGCTTTTTTGATACCTCTTTCGATTGTATCATTAGGCATGTTATTTGCTTTGGCTTTTGCAATGACATCACGAAGCTTGCTGTTGTTATCCGGGTTTGCGCCACCCTCTTTAACTGCTACTGCGATTTCCTTACCGATAATTGTAAAAATCTTACCTTTTGCTGCGTCGTTTTTTTCTTTTTTATGTTTTATGTTGGCGAACTTTGAATGTCCTGACATAATAACACTCCTTTTCTATCTCATTTCGTTTCATAAAGTCAGGATTAATTTTCGTTTAACTCTGAAAGTTTCGACTTTTGAATCCTGACATCATAATATAATTAGCCGTTTTATTTTATCATCACTGTGCTATTGTTGCAAGCCCGAATTTGCATCATTCTCCGGTTCTTCCTCAATCTTTTCCACAAAAACCTCTTTAATCATATTATTTTCCACCGACTGAACTGTGAATTTGTAGCCTTTGATGACCAGGCTTGTCTTTTCGCCCTCCTCGGGTACATGTTCAAGCTGGGAGGTCAGAAGTCCGTTTAAGATGTCAAAATCGTACTCCTCCAGTGATATATTTAATGTTTCCTCAACTTCATCCAACGGGGTCATGCCCTTCATCAGATATTTGTTGCTGCCTTTTTTGATAATGAAGGTTTCATCCACATCATATTCGTCCATGATGTTGCCAACGATTTCTTCAAGAATATCCTCCATCGCCACAACACCTGCCATCTGTCCGTACTCATCAATCACCACTGCCATATGCATTTTTTTCTGCTGCATATCCCTGAACAGGGTATCAATGTTTTGTGTATCCGGCACAAAATACGGCGGACGCATAATCTGTCTGATTTCCAAATGCTGTTTTTTATTTAACATGGCTCTCAGCACATCCTTTACATGAAGAATACCGACAATGTTATCGATTTCCTCCTCGTAAACAGGATATCTGGAATAAGGTTTTTCAAGCATCATGCGTGCTGCTGTATCGACATCTGTATTGACCTCCACACCGACAACATGTCTGCGGTGGGTCATGATATCGGATACCTCCTTATCGCCAAATTCAAATATATTGTTAATCATCTTGGCTTCCTCATCTTCAAGGACACCCATTTCCTGTCCCTCGGAAACCATCTGTTTGATTTCATCCACCTGCGCATCGCCATCGTCTGAGCCAAACAGACGCGCTAAGCCTTTGGATGCCTTTTTAAAAAATCCCTTATCTTTATGACTAGAGGGATGACTGTCTTCCATTCCTTTTTCTCCTTTTTATGTATCCAGTTCCAGACTGATTAAAAGAGCCTCGTCCACTTTTTTCAAAATCTCGCAGTCCAGATGACATACCTTTTCTTTCAACCGTTTCTTATCAATCGTGCGTACCTGCTCAAGCAAAATCACAGAATCCTTCACAAGCTCATACTGTGTGGCATCCAGCTCCACATGAGTCGGAAGCTTTGCCTTATTCATTCTTGAGGTGATAGCTGCGCAAATGACCGTTGGACTGTGTCTGTTGCCTGTATCATTCTGAATAATCAGCACGGGTCTGACCCCACCCTGTTCACTGCCTACCACCGGTCTTAAATCCGCATAATATATATCGCCACGTTTAATAATCACAATGCTCACACTCCTGAAATACCTTTTTAATTATTATTTCCAATTAATCGAAAGTGTATTCAGGGTGTTGCATCAATTCATATAATGTCAGGGGCAAAGGGTATTTTGCCCACAACATCTGTTAATGTGCACCCGGTAAATAATGAACTTCTTTAATTTTTCTGCCATTTTTCCAGTAAACTCTCGGAACACGTCTGGCTACCTCACAGACAAACTCATAATTAAATGAGCCTGCAAGTTCAGATACCTCCTCAACGGATAACACAGCACCTTCCTGTGTACCGACAAGTGTGACTGTATCTCCTACACAGACATCTTTAATATCTGTTACATCCACCATCATCTGGTCCATACAGACTCTGCCGCAGATTGGCGCGCGTTTTCCGCGAATTAAGACGCTGCCCTTACCGGAAAGACTTCTTAAATAGCCATCCGCATATCCTACAGGCACTGTTGCAAGGATGGTATCCCGACTTGCCACATATGTACCGCCATAGCTGACCGCAGTTCCCGGTGCAATCGTCTTGACATGTGTGACATGACTCTGCAGTGACATCACAGTTTTTAAATCAAGACTCTCATGACTGATTTCGTCTGAAGGATACAGGCCATAAATAATAATACCTGCACGAACCATATTCATCTGTACTTCTTTGTAATCCATAATGCCTGCGCTGTTGGCACAATGCTTAATCGGTATCATCACACCTCTGTCCAAAAGCCACTGCTCCATCTGCTGATACTTCGCAATCTGAGCTTCTGTCTTTGCTCTGCCCGTCATATCTGCACATGCAAAATGGGTAAACATCCCTTCAAGCCGGGTACCAGGCAACGCAGCAATCGCTGCAATCTCATCTGCAGAAGCCTCAGTACATGAAAATCCGATACGGCTCATACCTGTATCCAGTTTGACATGGATCTTGGCGGTACGACCCATCTGACAGGCAAGCTTGCTCAAACGTCTGGCGTCTTCAAGGGTAAAAATCGTCAGTGTAATGTTATTCAAAATGGCATCCTCAAACTGATCATGCCAGGTTTCGCCAAGAATCAATATCGGTGCACTGATACCAGATACCCGCAGTTCTAACGCTTCATCAACACATGCAACTGCAAGATAATCTACATGCATCTGTTCAAGTACACTGGCAATTTCTACAGCACCGTGACCATAAGCATTAGCCTTAATCACACAACAAAGCTTTGTGTCCGGTGCAAGCTGACTTCGGATTTGGCATATGTTATGCTCAAATGCATCTAAATCAATATTTGCACAATATCTAAATGTACTCACTGTTCTTACTTCCTCATTCTATATAGAAATTATGATATGATGTAAGTGTCAAAAGTAATTTTGCCACCCATGAATTAATGTATACGTCCTTTATAATGAAATTTTATGAATCATTTTACTTGCACATCGATAATTCAGTCTTTTACTTCTTTAAGGACATATTTCATATATTTTATAATATCTGATGCCAAAAGTCCATAGGTGCCGCATACTTTTTTTGCCTCATCCCCGGCCAGACCATGAATATAGGCACCAAGCGCGGCTGTGATGGTAAGTAAAGCTTCACTGTCTTTGGCATCAGCATTATCATGCTTCGATTTTATATTTTTAAAATTAATCAACTGCATCTGGCACACAAGACCTCCGATAATACCCGACAATACATCCCCACTGCCACCTGTGGACATTCCTGCATTGCCGGAAGTATTTATCCATGTCAGAGTTTCACCGTCCGAAATTATCGTTCTGGCATCCTTTAAGACACAGGTCACCTGATATTTTTGGGCAAAATTCTCACATGCTTCCTGCAAATGTGCTTTAATCTCAGGAATACTTTGACCAATCAGGCGTGCCATCTCGCCAAGATGCGGTGTGATGACAATTGGACAGGTATGTTTTTCCAGCCAGTCCAGATGCTCAGATAAGACATTCAGACCATCCGCATCAATGACAACCGGTTTTGTCTGTTCTTTTAACAGAAATTCAAGCATCTGATGCACATGTGGCATTTTACCCATACCAGGACCAAAAACGATGGCATCCGACCAGGCTACCTGTTCACGGATTTTTTCTATATAAATATCACTTTTCTGATTGAATATGCCCTCTTTATTTTCACTTCGTTTTTTACCCATCCCCGGAATTTTACTGATGTCTACCTTTTCACCGAGGGATTTCAACGTCTGATAGAACTTACTGTCGTCAGCGTTTGTATCCACCGGGTAAGTTTCCAGAATCGCCTCCGGCACACTTTGTCCAATAATCACACGATTTTCTTCGGGCGTCATAATTTTGACAAGTCCAACGCCTGTCTGATAGGCCGATTTGCCTGCAAATACTGCAGCACCGCACATATTGACCGCACCTGCAATCACAAGTAACTTACCATAAGTACCTTTGTTGGAATCCGGTCTGCGTTCCGGCAAAAGTGTTTGAATATCTGCCGGTTCCAGCATCGCTGTCTTTGGCGCCACCGCCGCCAGTGCCCCTCTTGCAAATCCAATATCTTCTATATAAACTGTGCCTGCATAGGATGCCCCCGGATAAAGCATCAGCCCTTTTTTCATGTAGCCAAAGCTCACTGTCATATCCGCATGCACCGCACAGCCAAGCACCTGTCCGTTATCTGCAAAAATTCCTGAAGGAATATCTACCGCGCAAACCCTTGCCGGACTTTCGTTCATCCATGCTATAGCCTGTGCGTAAGCACCTTCAATTGGTCTTGTCAGCCCGATACCAAAAATCCCGTCCAACAGCCAGTCATTTTCAGTAAAAAGGCTGTTACTCATATTATATTCAGGAATGTTTAAATTTCGAATAATTTCTTTTTGTTTTTTTAATTCTTCTGAGGCATGCTCCTGATTACCCACAAAGATAACCCCTGTTTCAAAACCTGCATTGTGTAAAATACGCACCGCTGCCACTGCATCCGCCCCATTATTACCCGTACCTGATACTGCAATAAATCTTGTATTTTGCTTTGTCTCTGCCCTGACATGCGCTGCGACCTTTAGCGCTGCACATTCCATTAATACAAGGGACGGGATGCCGATATGTTTAATCGAATATGTGTCCACTGCTTTCATTTCCTGATGGTCCAGTAAATATTTCATCGTTTTACACCGCTTTCTATTGGAATTTATGTTTTAATTTTTTGCAAAAGAAGTCTGCCCGAAGGCAGACTCCTTAATCTTCCATATATGATTTGTAACTATATCGCTCGTTTCCTCTGTTTCGGAAATTGTAAGATAATGTCATCAGGCTTTCCTCCAGATGTACATTCTTCACACACACCTCATCTGACAAATGCAAATCCGTCGGTGCAAAATTCCAGATAGCTCTGATGCCCCACTCTTCAAGCTGTTTGCCAATCATACGTGCCTGCTTCTTTGGCACAGTCAATGTCACCACATGAACATCATGCGTTTTGATAAATTCTTCCAGCTCATCAAGCATGCGAATCTCAACACCTCTGACAGAAAGCCCCTCCAGACGAGGATTCACATCAAAGATACCAACAATCTTAAAGCCAATATTAGAAAAATCAAAATTTGCCAGCGCCTGTCCTAAATTACCTGCACCAATGATAATCATATTCTGTGTCGTGTCCAGTCCAAGAATCTTGCCGATTTCATTATGCAGGTATTCAACATTGTAACCGTAGCCTTGCTGACCAAACCCTCCAAAATTATTTAAATCCTGGCGGATTTGGGATGCCGTCACTTTCATACGCAAACTTAATTCTTTTGAAGAAATACGCACAACATCATTTTCCAAAAACTCGCCCAAATATCGATAATATCGGGGCAGTCTGCGAATGACTGCTGATGAAATCTCTCTTCCGCTCATGTTTTACACTCCTTTTTTAATCGCATCTACGTTTATTATAGTAATTTTTATTAAAAAAGTCAAACTCTTTGTTTATTTTTTAGCATTCTTCACAAATAAATGTAACTGGACTTTCTATGTATTTAATGATATGATGATGCAAGGGCTGAAATATCATGTTTTATTCGTATTTTTGCGACATAAATCTCTTATTTTCACCCTGTAAAACACGAAAATCCTATGATTTACACCTGTAAAATACGGATTTTTGAATATGATATGCGTGTCAAAATCAATTTTCGTCACGCATTGACGTAACTTAAAGCTAAAATCAATTAAAGGAGTTGAAATCATTGATTCTGGCCTGTCAAAATATTAGCAAAGCATTTGGTACAGATGTTATTTTAGATAATGTATCTTTCCATATAGAAGACCATGAAAAAGCAGCCATCATCGGTATTAACGGTGCCGGCAAATCCACACTACTAAAAATAATCATGCATGAAATGTCTGCCGATTCCGGTGAAGTTATCATCGCCAAAGATAAGACTATCGGTTATCTCGCACAGCATCAGTCACTGACTGATGAACATACAATTTATGAATCTATGCTGGAAATCAAGAAGGATATTCTTGAAACTTATGACCGTATGAAGCAGCTTGAGCACGATATGAAGGATGCAAAAGGTGAAGAACTTGAGCGCATGCTCGCATCGTACGCACGACTGACCCAGGTTTACGAGGACGCCAACGGTTATGCCTATAAAAGCGAAATCACTGGTGTTTTAAAAGGTCTTGGATTTAAAGAGGACGAATTTAACACACCAATCAACACGCTATCCGGCGGACAAAAAACCCGTGTGGCACTTGGTCGTCTGCTTTTATCCAAACCGGATATTATTCTTCTGGACGAACCGACAAACCACCTGGATATGACTTCTATTGCATGGCTTGAAACATTTTTATTAAATTATCCGGGAGCTGTCATTATCGTTGCCCATGACCGTTATTTCTTAGATAAGATTGTTTCAAAAGTTATTGAGATTGAACATCATAAAGCACTGATGTTTTCAGGTACTTATACTGAATTTGCACAGAAAAAGGCGGCAATCCGTGATGCGCAAATGAAGGCTTATTTAAATCAGCAACAGGAAATCAAACATCAGGAAGCAGTCATTGCCAAATTAAAATCCTTCAACCGGGAAAAATCCATCAAGCGTGCCGAAAGCCGTGAAAAGATGCTAAATAAAATGGAGAGGCTTGAAGCCCCTGAAGCAGAAGCAGCCTCCATGCGTATTCATCTTGAACCTGCTGTTACAAGCGGCAATGATGTATTATTTGTGGATGGTCTTAGCAAATCTTTTGGTGACCATCATTTGTTTAAAGATATTCAGATTGATATTAAGCGCGGTGAAAAGGTTGCCCTGATTGGCAATAACGGTACCGGCAAAACGACGATTTTAAAGATTTTAAATCATATGATTCCTGCAGATGCCGGTGAGATTCGTATCGGCGCCAAGGTGATGATTGGTTACTACGACCAGGAACATCAGGTATTGCACCCGGACAAAACCATTTTCCAGGAAATTTCAGATGCTTATCCACAAATGGACAACACTAAAATCCGCAATGTGCTTGCATCCTTCCTTTTTACAAATGATGATGTCTTTAAGCCGATTCGTGAGCTTTCCGGTGGTGAGCGTGGTCGTGTATCCCTTGCCAAGCTGATGCTCTCCGATGCCAATTTTCTGATTCTCGATGAACCGACAAACCATCTGGATATTGTTTCAAAGGAAATCCTTGAAGAAGCTATCCGTAATTATACGGGCACGGTATTTTATGTATCTCATGACCGCTATTTTATCAATACAACAGCTACACGTATTCTTGAACTGACCGGTGGCGGCTTAAACAGTTATATGGGTAATTATGATGATTATCTTGAGAAAAAAGACAACCCGCTTGTGTCAAGTTCCTCCGGTGGTATTGATGTGGATGCTTCCGCAGCCAAAAGTGTTTCTGATAACTCCGGCAAGCTGGATTACCAGCAGCAAAAACAGCAGCGTGCCAAAGAGCGTAAGCTTCAAAATGAATTAAAAAAGACCGAAACGCGTATTGAAGCGATTGAAACACGTCAGGCCGAGCTGGATGAGATGTTAAATGATACTTCTATCGCAACGAATGTAGCAAAGCTTTTGGAGATTAATCATGAGAAGGAAGCTCTGGATGAGGAATTGATGGAGCTTATGGAAAAGTGGGAAATGTTGGAAAATGAAGTGGCTGAGTTTTCGGAAAACTCCTGAATTTGAAAATAGTGATAATATTTACTTCTTTTTAGATAATATTTACTCCGTACAGTTTTAGACCGGCATTCTTTCAAAAGCGAAATTTTTCAAGAATGCCGGTCTAAAATTGTACTCCTTCCGGTAAGGAAAAATTTATAATTGTTTTTATTCAGAAACTTATTTTTAAATTTCTTTCTTAATCAGATCTTTAACTTCGTCCAGGCATTCCAGAAGTAATGGGTTGAAAGCACCGCTTTCACCGTTTAGGATTTTTTGTATGGCTTCTTCATGACTATAGACGGTTTTGTCCAGGTAATGACTTGTCAATCGATCATAGGTATCTGCCAGAGATACAACCTGTGCTGCAATCGGGATATCATCACCTTTGAGTTTGTCCGGATAGCCGCTGCCATCGTAGCGTTCATGATGCCATCTGCATATCTGATAGGCAGTCTTGATTAACGGTTCGTCTTTATACATCTCCAGATTGTTAATCATAGATGCACCGATCATCGTGTGCATCTTCATCATCTCTCGTTCCGGTCTTGTCAGTGGCGTTTTCTTTCTGACGATATTTTCATCAATGCCAATCTTTCCGATATCATGCAATGATGAAGCTATTATAATCAAGCGCTGGTCACTCCACGTGAGTTGGTATTTGTCTGTCTTTTGCACAAGTCTGTCTAACAGTAATTCTACTATGTGATTGATGTGCGTGATATGCGCACCATTTTCACCATTACGAAACTCCACAATCTGACTCAACATGCTGATCATCATGCGGTTATTCTTCTCACGCTCATAAATCTGATCCGTAATCAATGTCTTTAACCGACGTTGTTTTGCATAAAGCTTAATCATATTTCTCACACGCTGATAAACGATGCTTGCATCAAAAGGACGACCGATATAGTCCGATATTCCAAGCTCAAAAGCATATCTTACGGAAGAAGCCGTATCCTCACTTGAGATCATAATCACAGGAATATCTTCAATCCAATGTTCTTTGTTCATAATTGAAAGCACTTCAAAACCATCCATGCCCGGCATCATAATATCAAGCAATATCAGCGCAAAACTTCTGCCTTCGTCGTGAAGTTTCTGCAGACATTCTTCACCGCTGGCAGCTTCTGAAATCTCATAGTCATCATCCAGAATAGCTTTAAGAATCTCACGGTTCATCTCCGAATCATCAACTATCAGAATCTCCGGTCTATCCTTCTTGCTATCTGTTGTATGCCGGCTCTTTTCCAATGCTTCCTCCGAAGTCTTTAACTCTGTCATAACTGTATTTCTATCTGACTTTGCGGCATACATCAGCTTGTCAGCCCTGTGCATAGCAGACTCCAACGGTTCATTTTGTGCAATCACACCGCCGATGCTGACAGACAATCTGATTCTTCTATGTCCTGCAATGACAATCTTATGCACAGCTTCTTTAATCTGTTCCAGCTTTGACGGAAAAAATTCAGGTTTGACATCATTCAAAATCAAAACAAACTCATCACCGCCCATGCGTGCTAAAATGTCATTCTTGCGAATACACGCACGAATCGCATCTACAATCGACTTTAATACGATATCACCGACATGATGACCGTAAGTGTCGTTGTATACCTTAAAATCATCTACATCTATCCATGCAACACCTGCTGCCATCGTCCGTGTTCTGAGTTTATCCTCATAATAACGTCTATTGTAAATACCTGTCAGTGCATCAATATATAACTTCTCAGTATATGTTTCACCGGCACTTTGCATATGCTCATGCGCATCACTGTCAATCGTCCATGAATCATCCTGAATCTGACTTAACTCAAGAATATATGGTCGTCCGTCAATCTCTAAATATTTTTCAATGACAAGATATACTTTCGAATCACGAATTTTAAGCTTCGTTTTCTGTGTTCCGGCTTCATACGCACTGACCGCCACACAGTGTCCCGATGACAGTGCTGCTTCATCTTCAAAAGCAACCCCATCTAAAAGGCGGACTTCAGAAAATATCTCTTTATAATGAGCAATCCTATCTTTCGCCTCATCCATCGTCATGATAACATCTTTTTCCATAATACTGTCTCTCTTATAAACTCTGAGTATCTGATATTGAGTTAAAATATTTTACTCTTTCATTCTGATATGTTTGCCATATCTTAACTAATATTCATTATAAGAAAATTTTCATGTCTTGTCCAGTATATGTAACAAAAAAGCAGAACGGAAATTGTATTTTTTTATAACTTCTGTCCTGCGTTAATTATTTACATTTATATAAATGTTATTCTGTTCTATATAAAATCTGTCCACACTTAATGGCGTTACATATATTTCTGACAGCTTTTGTACCGCATATTAAAGCATTGTATCCATCGTTGCACGAATAGCTTTGATGAAATCAAGGCTGTTTAATACAGTCACATCTTTAAGTGATGTAATCAGTGCAAGGTCTTTTGTCATCTTGCCATCTTCAATCGTCTTGATTGTTGCTGCTTCAAGCACATCTGCGAAATGCATCAGTTCCTTGTTGCCGTCTAATTCGCCACGTTTTCTCAATGCACCTGTCCATGCAAAGATTGTTGCTACAGAGTTTGTAGATGTTTCTTCGCCTGCAAGGTGTTTGTAATAATGTCTCTGTACTGTGCCGTGTGCAGCTTCGTATTCGTAGTAGCCCTGTGGGGATACGAGCACTGAAGTCATCATAGCCAGTGAACCAAATGCAGAAGAAACCATGTCACTCATAACATCTCCGTCATAGTTTTTACATGCCCAGATGAAACCACCTTCAGACTTCATCACACGCGCTACAGCATCATCAATCAGTGTGTAGAAATATTCAATGCCTGCTTCAGCAAATTTATCTGCATATTCTGCATCAAAAATTTCCTGGAAAATATCTTTAAATGTATGGTCGTATTTCTTTGAAATCGTATCCTTTGTCGCAAACCAGATTGTCTGCTTTGTATCCAGTGCATATTTAAAACAACTGCGTGCAAAGCTTTCAATAGAATCGCAAAGATTATGCATACCCTGCGCTACGCCCGGGCCTTTATATTCATGAACAAGTTCTCTTGTTTCTGTACCATCTGCGGCTGTGTATACAAGTTCAACCTTACCAGGTCCAGGGATCTTCATCTCCGTATTCTTATAAACATCACCATATGCATGTCTTGCGATCGTAATAGGCTTCTTCCAGTTCTTTACGCATGGTTCAATACCTTTAACAACAATCGGCGCGCGAAATACTGTACCATCAAGAATCGCACGAATCGTACCATTCGGGCTCTTCCACATCTCTTTAAGGTCATACTCTTTCACACGCGCGGCATTTGGTGTAATCGTCGCACATTTGACTGCAACACCATACTTCTTTGTCGCATTCGCAGAATCTACAGTTACCTGGTCATCTGTTTCGTTTCTGTGTTCAAGGCCAAGGTCATAGTAATCAGTCTTCAAATCGATATATGGAATCAGCAATTCATCTTTGATATACTGCCAGAGAATACGAGTCATCTCATCCCCGTCCATCTCTACCAATGGGGTTGTCATCTTAATTTTGTCCATACGAAAGTTCCTCCTGTTTCTGATGCATCTTATGAATCGTCTTTAATAATTTTTTCCATTGTAAACCATTTTACCCTGTTTTTCAAGTACCCCTATCCTGGTTTTGCATAAAATAATAAAAAAGGATTGTTATGAACACCGCCAGACTTCTTGTTCATTATCCGGCTGTGCCTCCGGACTTCAGCTATGGTCGCGGGATTGGCATCGCCTTTTTAGATACAGGTATCTTTCCACACAGAGATTTTATTTTCCCGGATAACCGAATTTTGATGTTTAAGGATTTTATTGAACACAAAAGCTCTCCTTATGATGATAATGGTCATGGTACACATATCTGCGGAATTGCCTGCGGTAATGGCAGTGCTTCCAAAGGCAGATATGCAGGTATCGCCCCAAAAAGCCACCTGATTGTCGGTAAAGTTCTGGACAAAAAGGGCAACGGCAGTATTGAAAATGTTGCAGAGGGCATCTCCTGGATTCTTAAAAATGCAATGCGTTATAATATTCGTATATTGAATATCTCCATTGGTGCCCAGGACAGTGTCCAGAAGGCTCAGTCGCTTGAACTGATTCATTCGGTGGAAACCGCATGGGACTTTGGCCTGGTTGTTGTCGTTGCCGCCGGAAATAATGGACCAAAACCAATGTCTGTCACAGCACCAGGCATCAGTCCGAAGGTAATTACTGTTGGCGCCAGTGACGATGACGAACTTCTCGACAGCCATGGTCGGCATTACAGTCATTATTCCGGCAGAGGCCCGCTCTCTTCCACCATCATTAAGCCTGACCTTGTGGCACCGGGTTCTAATATTCTGTCCTGCTGCCATAAAAAATCATATGGACAATATAGCTATACAAGTCGCAGCGGCACCTCCATGGCAACACCGATGGTTTCCGGTGCGGCAGCGTTGCTGCTTGGTATGTATCCAAAACTTACAAATACACAGGTCAAATATCGCCTGCAGCATACCTGCACAAATCTTGGTTTTCCTCCAAATCGTCAAGGTTATGGTCAGCTTGATATTGCGCGGCTGTTATATGGTTGAATTTCAGTTGCTTTAAATCGCTTTAACTCACTTTTATTAATCATAATATTTTTTAGCCATGACAATAATCTGCACTAACGGTTCATCGAGAATATCTGATAATATCACAAGCGAACTCATTGCCGGACGACATCGTTTGGTTTCCCATAAATGCACAGTATTGGCACTGACCCCGATTTTGCGGGCCAGTGCCAGCTGCGTCAAATTGTGCCGTATCCGGTATTCCTTTAATGCATATCCCAGTTCTGTCATCTTATAAATCGCATTTGACATAAACTTTCCCCTTTCTTTATAGCCTGTCTGCTGTTGCAGATTGGATTTACCAATTATGTACTGTCATATCGCGAACCCGCGTTATCACGCTCTACTGTCTGCTACCGCAGACTGTTCGCTCTATGATGGCATAAAGAAAGCAAATGTCACTTACGTGCCGCTTGCTTTCTTCTGATGCCATCACATTATAGCACATCATCTTTGAAAGCTTTGTCGAATGCTGATTTGGGGGATTATTTTTTTCAGTGCTTTAAAAGCATGTATAAAACCGGCGGCGTATGCGCTCTGTTGTGGTTTTCCAGCTTTAACACATCGTATTTTTTCGGTTTGAGATCAGATAATAATTTATCGACACAATTTTTTTCATCTGCCCCGCCCGGATGACCCCAGTAGGCAAGTACAACACCGATGCCGCCAGTCTTTAAACGTTCAAGACAAGCCTCCAGCGCCTGAATTGTTGTGTCGCTTTTTGTCACAATACTGCTATCACCATTTGGCAGGTAACCGAGGTTAAATACAAATGCAGCAACATCTTCATGCACATACTCCGAAATATGCGCATGGGAATCACAAATCAAGTGCGCCTGTGCATCTACATGGTCGTTTTCAAGTAATCTCCTTGTCTGTTCAAGGGCTTCCTGCTGTATGTCAAAGGCGTATACCCGGCCTTCACTGCCGACACACTGACACAGCTTTAATGTATCCTGCCCTGTACCCATCGTTGCATCAATCACACTGTCCCCTTCGTGAACATATTCATCAAACAATTCGTGAACAATCTCTACCATTTTCTTTCCAAATAACATATATTTTCCCTGCCTTTTATTTAAATCATTCTTTTTTATATAAATGATTCTTTTTTATATAAATCACTTTGTTAATGACAATGTATTGGAACTATTAAAATCCCCTGTCTGCCGTCTGCCAGCAAATTTATTTAAAAAATTCACTGTATTTAGTGTATCATGACAAGCCGTCCTTTCATAGTATAAATCAAAAGTAAATATCTTCTTTTGGAGGTTTCAACATGAGTGACTTAGCTGCAACAAGCTGCTGTAACAATGACTGCGGATGCAAGACATCCAATAATAATGACTGGAGCTGCTCATCCTGGATCTGGATCATCCTCCTGCTCTCCTGCTGTGGTGGCTGCGGCAATAACAGCTGTGGCAATGGCACAGGACTCAACAATATTTTCGGTGGCAATGACTGCAACAGCATTATCCTCCTGATTCTGCTTCTGAGCTGCTGCGGATGTGGCTGCAATAACTGATTGGAATTTCTTAAAACTGCTGAAATTTAAAATTTAACTTAAACAACGCTTTTGGCCATGTATGGGTGCACCTGTACATGGCTTTTTGTATTGACTCTCAAATACATATGCATATCCTGGATTTACACGCATACACTATAATAATTTAGCTTTCAGGAGTGTCCTTATGAGTGATACCTCTGTTCATATGACTGAAATTGACCAGCTCACAAACGACAGCACCGCCCAGCTTTTAAAGGCGGCGCTGCCCTACACAAATGATTCTGCCGCACGCATCTTAACGGTTGCGGCAAAATATCTGGAATTTAAAAAAGCTCTTGCATATCTGCAAAAGCCTCAATCTGAAATCTCTATATGTGCTGTACCCGGTCAGCATGCAAATACTGAAGACATGCTCAAAGACCTTCGTAAATATTGTAATGCCTCTCAGGTCGAAATGATTGACCAAATGTTAAACATCCTTCAAATGGGTAAATTCTATGAGAAATATAAAGAACTTGAAAATTCGCCGGAATTTGCCAATATGATGTCCATGTTTAAAGCCATGTCTGCCGCAACCCAAAACCAGTCAGCCACGCGCCCACATGCTTCCGGGGCATATACAGCCCAAGCAAGTGAAGTCAATGCTGCCTCTGAAAACACAGGCTTTACACAAACTACGTCAAATGATACACAGTCCATGCCATTCCCTGAAAATCTCTCTCTGCCCCCAAACTTTGACAATTCGATGCAAAATGCCTCCCGGATTCTCGACATGCTGATGCACCAGACGAATAACCCAAATTAAAATCATAATAAATAAAAATTATGCTTAACCACCAACAACATCAGGCGCTATAATACCACTGTAATCTATCTCAAATACAAAAAAATATACACATTCTTTACAGTGCACTGCAGCACCAAAATCGCCAGTCCCACATATACATACCACACTCTGAAACGCATCCCGATTTTAAATTTTCCCCGGGATAATTTCTGAATGTACCAGCTTATCATAAACCAGCTAAACATTGCAAAGAAATACAGAACAATGGGATTGTATTTTAAGGATGTCAGGAAATGTCCATGCAGCATCGCATTAAATGCTCTCGTACCGCCACAGGCCAGGCATTGATAGCCCGTCAGCCTCTGAAATACACAGCCAAGTGTCAGTCTGTTTGCAAAATGTAGGAAAATCGGCCAGCCGACAACCAAAATCAACAATAAAATATTGCCTATGTAAAATAACCAGTCTTCTATGGTTTTATAATGCTCATTTTTCATAACCATATCACCTTTAACCTGCAAATGCCCCTTATACAAACTCAAGCACTATCTTGTGGCAATCACATAAAACATAATCACAATAACAATATTTGCCACACTCATCACGATACCGATAATCGAGCAAATCATCGCTGCCGGTACAATTTTAGATGTATCTTTTTTCTTTGCAAGTATTGAAAATACCAGTCCGACAACACCGACAATCAGACCAATCCATGCATATGTTAAACAGCCGATTGGAATAGAGATTATACCGATAATCAGTGCAATCACTGATAATCCACTGGATTGATTCATATTAAACTCCTTACTGTAGCTTAAACACAGAAAGGCCGGCACCTTGATTATTTAAAATATCGCAAACATCAAACGCAGACATTCCCGCCCAATGTGCGGCACATATTTTAAATATATCCAAGGCACCCGGCCTCCCTCGTTTATATTTATGTTATAGCTAGCGCTATATCTATAATTTTAAAACATTCAAAATTTATTATTTTGCAACAATATTCACAATACGTCCAGGCACATAGATTTCTTTGACAATGTTGCCTGAAAGTTTTGCACCAAGTGCTTCTTTGGCTGCTGCAAGGACGTCTTCTTTGGCTGCATCGACAGCAACTTCAATGACGCATTTTGTCTTGCCGTTAATCTGAACAGCAACTTTAACTTCATCATCCTTCATGGCTTCTTCATCATGTGCAGGCCATGTGTTGTTGAATACAGAAGTTGTACCGCCAAGCTGCTGCCACAGTTCTTCTGCCATATGTGGTGCAAAAGGTGCAAGCAGGAGGACTGCTATCTTTAATGTTTCTTTATCTACTCCGTCTTTCTTTGTCAGATCAGTTAATTTGTTTGTGTATTCCATAAAACCTGAAATAACTGTATTTAAGCTGAACTGTTCAAGACGTGTTGTGATGTCATAAACCATCTTATGACGCAGTTTTACAAGTTCTTTTGTTTCTGCAACGTCTTTATCTTTGTTTTCCATAACGACTTTCCAGAAACGATTTAAGAATCTGTAAACGCCATCGATACCTCTGTCATCCCATTCAGAATCAAGTTCTGGTGGACCTACGAACAATTCGTACATTCTCAGTGAGTCACAACCATAATCACGTACCAGATCATCAGGAGATACGACATTACCTTTGGACTTACTCATCTTGATGCCATTCTTACCATTGATCATACCCTGATTGAACAGTTTGATAAATGGTTCATCAAAATCAATCACACCGATATCGCAGAGGAATTTTGTATAGAATCTTGAATACAGAAGGTGAAGCACTGCATGTTCTACACCACCGATATACATATCAACCGGAAGTAATGCATCTGCTTTTTCTCTGGATACAAGTTCTTTGTCATTTTTATTATCAACATATCTTAAGAAATACCATGAAGAACCAGCCCACTGTGGCATAGTATTTGTTTCACGCTTAGCTGGTTTACCACACTTAGGACAAGTTGTATTTACCCACCAGTCAATATCTGCAAGTGGTGATTCACCTGTACCTGTTGGCTGATAACTTTCAACTTCAGGCAGTAACAATGGTAATTCTTCTTCTGGTACAGGAACACATCCACAATCCGGACAATGAACAATAGGAATAGGTTCGCCCCAGTAACGCTGACGTGAGAATACCCAGTCACGTAATTTGTAATTAGTTGTCTTCTTGCCGATACCACGTTTTTCGATGATATCAGGTGCATCCTTTTTAAGCTGTGCGGAATCAAGACCTGTCCATTCACCGGAGTTAATCACTACACCAGATTCTGTGTAAGCCTGAGTCAGAGGTTCAATCTCTTTGCCATCCGGTGAAATAACCTGGATGATTGGAATATTGAATTTTGTAGCAAATTCAAAGTCACGGTCATCATGTGCAGGTACACACATAATCGCACCTGTACCATAATCAGCAAGTACATAATCAGAAAGCCAGATTGGCACTTTGGCACCGTTTAATGGGTTAATTGCATAGCTGCCTGTAAATACACCTGTCTTTTCTTTATCCTGAAGACGGTCTACGTTTGACTTCATAGAAGCATCGTAGATGTATTTTTCGACATCTGCACGTGTTTCATCTGTTGCAAGGGATTTAGCCATCGCATGTTCCGGTGCAAGCACCATAAATGTCGCACCATATAATGTATCAGGACGTGTTGTATAAACTGTAATCTTCTCATCTCTGCCATCAACTGCAAAGTCAATCTCAGCGCCGTGAGATTTGCCAATCCAGTCTGTCTGCATCTTTTTAACCTTTTCAGGCCAGTCAAGCTTGTCAAGGTCAGCTAAAAGTCTGTCTGCATATTTTGTGATACGAAGCATCCACTGTTTGAGGTTCTTCTTTGTCACATCTGCACCACAGCGTTCACATTTGCCATTGACAACTTCTTCGTTTGCAAGACCTGTCTTACAGGATGGACACCAGTTGATTGGCATCTCTTTTTCGTAAGCAAGACCTGCTTTAAACATCTTCACAAAAATCCACTGTGTCCATTTATAGAACTTAGGATCTGTTGTGTTGACTTCCATATCCCAGTCATAAACAGCTGAAATTTCTTTAATCTGACGTTTGATATTTGCAATGTTTTCTGCTGTGGATTTTTCAGGGTGAACACCCATCTTAATCGCATAGTTTTCAGCAGGAAGACCAAATGCATCCCAGCCCATCGGATGAATCACATAATATCCGTTGAGCATCTTATAACGGCTCCATACATCAGAAATAACATATCCTCTCCAGTGACCTACATGAAGGCCGTTGCCTGAAGGGTATGGGAACATATCAAGGCAATAATACTTCTGCTTTTTGCCATCGTTGACGTTCACTGGATTGGCTTCCCAGTTTGCACGCCATTTTTTTTCGATTTCTTTATGGTTATATGCCATTGCCATAACTTCATACATCCTTTCATCATAAGGGATTTACCCAATTACAAAAATTTTATCACATCAACTCGATTTGTCAACTATTTATTCGTCATCGTTTTCAAAGAGTTTTTCATTTGCCATTTTTTCTTTGACACGTTTTTCTGCTTTTGCACGATTTTTCATGGCTTTTTTCGCATATTTTCTGTGATTTTTCTTTGCGCGCTTCTCACGTTTTATCTGTTTAAAAGATTTTGGCTTATTCTTTGATTTTGCAGGGTCTTTCGCCGGCAGTCCCGCTTTGAGGCGTTCTTTTTCTTTTCGGCGCTGTTTATAGCGTTTGAGCATCTTTCTGCGGTGTCTGTAGCCAGCAGATAAGAGTGCAATAGAAACCAGACCTGTCAAAATGCCCGGAATGCCAATAATCAAAAGCATCGGCATATATTTCCAATAATAGACAACCTTAATCTTGTGTGGGAACAAAACATTTTCAAAAGTATATTTATGCCACTGTGACCGTATTGAATCTGCCATAATGACTTTTCCATCCACCTCAATCCAGCCAAGTGCGTAATCTTCATTCTTTTCTTCATAATACACAGTAAAATCTTCATTTCGATATACAGTATCACTGCCATTTGTAATTGTTCCGCCCACTACTTCTGTTTCAATATTAAAGGAAGGAATCTTTTTAAACTTCACATCAATCTTGTGTGCTTCCTGTATATTAGTAAATGTATAACTTGTCTGATGGTCATCAAGTGTCACAGGCGCGCCATCCACAAGTACTTCGCTCAGTTCATAATGTTCATTTGCACCATACGTAATCTGAACATCATTGTCCCGATGCTTATTCAGCGTCACATCAACGAAACCATTTTCAACAGATGTTGTGATCGTAAAGATTGGCTTTTCTTTAAATTTAACATCAATCGTATGATTCTTTGAAATAGAATCAAACACATAAGATTCAGGGTATTTTGTCGGATTAAGTGACTCACCATCTACTGTAATACTCTCAATTTCATAATCCGGATACGGTTCATAATTAACCGTATAATTTGATCCATAATCTACAGTCTTCTGACTACCGGAAATCTCACCATTCTCAACTGAAGTTGTCAGTTTAAATGCCGCTGCTACTGTTGTTGAATAAAAAGCTATTCGCCTTGGATTTTTCAGGGCATTACCAATCATAATCTCGCCGGGACTTAATTCACAGATGGATTCCGGCTCAATAAATTCACCGCTGCCATTAATATTTAACGCATATCCCGCCATAAAACTGCCTGTCGTCAAATCATAAATATGCATCACATTGCTGTTGCTGACATTATTTGTAAATGCCAGAGAAATGAGGTAATCCCCGGAAATACAAAAGTCCTGGTGACGGATATTGTTCCACATCTTTACAGGAATAATATCACCCACCTGTGCAAATGTATCTGCGTCCACTTTCACAAAAAATGAATCTGTATAACCGTCATTAAAATACTGCACAATATAGCAGTTCTGGTCTTCATAATACGCAATACCAAGCAGTTTGTATGTGCTTGTTAATCTCACACTGCGTTTAAATTTAAGTGTATCCGCATCGACAATATACACAAGTCCTCTGTTGGCTTCATTTAACGGTGTACTTCCTACAATCAGAATCTCGTTTGTGTTTGGATTGTAAGTCATGCCGTTACCGTGTTCGTAATCCATCTCCGTCATAGTCTTTGCAAGACTGTATTTTTGTACCGGATTGCCGTTTTCATCGGTATCATTTCTATAAAATGCCATCAGCGTATCCGGTGTCGATTCTTTATTGGAAGAATTTTCCAGACAAATAATGTAATTTGGCGTACTGCACATGGACTGCAGCCAGCCTGAATCTGAAAATATTCCTGTTTCCCCCTGATAATGCCATGTTACATCCTGAAACACTGTCGCATCCTTGATACCCGCATAACTTTTAATCGTCAACATTGGCAGGCAGACAAGTCCTAAAATCAGTAAAATGGCAAATATGCGTTTTGATTTATGCATCCATTTCATCTTTTATATACTCCGTATCTATTTTAAATTTTTCTGAATTTTTCATTACAAAATTATTACTAACCATACAGTATAGTATTGTACGTTATTTGCCTCAAAAAATCCAGTTAAATTTTCCTTAAGATATGCATAATATAATACCTGCCCTAAAGACTTGTGTCTGCATAAATAAGTCACTGGGATTTTTCGTAAACAACATAAAAATATCCGCCATATAAACCAGATATTTGCATGTATCAGGTTGACATCTGACACTTTACAATCTGTTCATACAGCGGATATTTAAATTTTTATTTTTACTTATCGTTTTTGTTTACAGTTTTATCATTCTGCGTTTTCTTTTGCATTTTCTTCAATGACTTTAGCCTGAACATCAGATGGTGCCTGTTCATATCTGCTGAAAGCATATGCGTAATCACCACGGCCGCCTGTCATGGAACGAAGGTCTGTGTTGTAGCCATATAATTCAGCCTGTGGAATATCGGCAACAATTTCTGTATAGCCATGTTCTGCAGGATTCATACCAAGCACACGACCACGACGTTTGTTCAGATCTCCCATAATGTCACCTGTATAGCTGTCAGGTACATAAACGCTCAGTGAAACAATTGGCTCAAGAAGTACCGGCTGTGCCTGCACAAATGCAGCTTTGAAAGCCTGTTTAGCGGCTGTCTTAAATGCCATTTCTGATGAGTCTACAGGATGATAAGAACCATCAAATAATGTTGCTTTCACGCCAACAACAGGATATCCTGCCAGAGGACCTTTGCCTACTGAATCTGCGATACCTTTTTCAACTGCCGGGAAGTAGTTCTTTGGTACTGCACCACCGACAACACGTTCTGCAAATACATAAGGTGTTTCCAAATCGCCGGATGGTTCAAATTCCATCGCAACATCACCGTACTGACCATGTCCGCCGGACTGTTTTTTGTATTTTTCACGTACAGAAACTTTCTTCTTGATTGTTTCCCTGTATGGAATACGTGGTTTGGAAAGGATGATTTCAACTTTGTATTTTGCAAGTAATTTGCTGACAACAACATCCAGATGCTGGTCGCCGATACCATAAATTAATGACTGTCTGTTTTCTTTATCATTGTATACTTTTAATGTAGGATCTTCTTCCATCATCTTCTGAAGTGCCTGTGAAATCTTATCTTCATCGCCTTTGTTCTTGGCAACATATCTCTTATATGTATATGGAGATGCCATCACAAATCTTTCAAATACAAGCGGGTCATTCTTCAGGGATAATGTATCACCTGTAGCTGTATTGCTTAACTTCGCGATCGCACCGATATCACCGGCTTTTAATTCAGGAACTTCGATGGCTTCTTTACCACGAAGCACATACAGACGTGCAAGTTTTTCTTCTGTATCTTTTTCATAGTTATAAATCACTGAGTCGGATTTAAGTTCACCTGAACAAACTTTAATCAGTGAGTAACGACCAATAAATGGGTCAACAATTGTCTTAAATACATATGCTGAGAACGGACGTCTGGAGTCGAAGTCAACGTTATATTCTTTATCTGTACGAGGGTCTTTACCAAAAATCTTTACGTTATCTCTGATTGGTGATGGGAAAAATTCCACACATGTCTGAATCAGATTAACAATACCATAACCCAAAAGACCTGAACCACACTGTACAGGCACAACAGAACCATCTATAACGTTCTGACGAAGTGCATCGATCATCTCATCTTCTGTAAAGGTTTCGCCACCAAAATATTTGTCCATAAGTTCTTCGCTTGTTTCAGCAACGGCTTCATTCAGCGCTTCTCTGCATGGTTCGATCTGGTCATCAATATCACCAGGAATATCCATCGGTTCCCATTTGCCGCTGGCAATAAAACGACGGCCTTCCATCTTTACAAGATTAACTGCACCGACAAATTTGTCATTTTCTTTAATTGGCAAATGGAATGGCGCAATCTTCTTACCATATAATTCACGTAACTGTTCAACAACACGCATATAATCTGCATGTTCATCATCCATATCTGTTACAAAAATAGCTCTTGGCACTTCAAACTTCTCACAGAAATTCCATGCTTTTTGTGTACCTGCTTCCACCCCTGCTTTTGCAGATACAACAATAATTGCAGCGTCCGCTACAGATAATGCTTCCTCTGTTTCACCGATAAAATCCATGTATCCAGGTGTATCTAAAAGATTAATTTTCCAGAAATCCCATTCAATAGGAATAACAGATGTGCTGATTGAAAATTTTCTCTTGATTTCTTCTTTATCGTAATCACTGATTGTATTGCCGTCATCAACTTTACCCTGTCTGGATGTGATGCCTGTCGCATATGCCATCGCTTCAACAAGTGTTGTTTTACCGCTTCCCCCATGACCTAAAACAACAACATTACGGATATCTTGTGTCTTGTAAACCTTCATATTGATTTTCCTCCAATACATTTTTTGTTAGTCACCTTCACGATAGTTTGCCATTACGTTCAGGAAAACCCATGTCTACATTTTACTAAAAATTCAGATATTTTTCAATAGTTTTGTGACAATTTAATAAACAAATCACAAAATAATATTTCCCTTGTTTTTCGCACTTCAACGTGTTAATATATAAACACTGTTATTCGTTTTAGAAAGGTGTGTATTTGAATGACTTCAATGACTATTGGGTTTGCGGGTCTGGGGTTAATCGGCGGTTCAATTGCCAAAGCGCTGCACCGGGTCCATCCGGATTACAGACTCATTGCTTATGATACAAATAAAGACAGTCTGATTCAGGCACTGGCAGATGGAGTGCTCAATGAAACCTGCGATTCGATTTCTGCAGCATTTTCCTCCTGTGATATTATATTTTTATGTGCCCCGGTCAGCATTAATATCAAACATCTGGAAATTTTAAAACCATTTATTAAAGATAATTGTATTTTAACGGATGTGGGCAGTGTTAAAACTTCGATTCACAAAGCTGTACGTGATGCCGGTTTAAGCACACATTTTGTCGGCGGACATCCGATGGCAGGTGCGGAAACCTCCGGTTATGCCAGTGCCAGTGACCGACTGCTTGAAAATGCTTATTATATTCTTACACCATCCCACCAGGCGCCGCATGCTTATGTGGAAACGATGGAACAACTAGTTCGGGATATCGTGTCTGTGCCAATCGTATTGCATTGTCAGGAACATGATAAGATTACCGCAGCTATCAGCCATTTACCGCACATTATCGCTTACAATCTTGTCAATCTTGTGCGTGAAAATGATAATGCTGAGGGCATGATGCGCATGCTTGCTGCAGGAGGTTTTAAGGATATTACACGTATCGCATCGTCTTCACCGATTATGTGGCAGCAGATTTGCAGCGAGAATACTGAACCGATTCTGCAAATGATTGATACTTACATGACTTTGCTTGAACACACAGCAGCCGCCATTAAAAATAATGATAAAGATTACCTTATGAATAGCTTTACAAACGCGAAGGACTACCGCGATGATATTCCTGTATCAAAGATTCGAAGCGTCTTAAAACCGGCTTATGAGATTTATGTGGATTTGATTGATGAATCCGGTGCGATTGCCACAATTGCAACGATTCTTGCTACAAACGCCATCAGTATCAAGAATATCGGTATCGTCCACAACAGGGAATTTCAGGACGGCGTATTAAAGATTGAATTTTATGAAGATGATGCTGTGAAGAAGGCTACAGAATTGTTAAGAAAATTCCATTATGTGGTTCATGAGCGGAATTAAAAACTTACATTTAAGGACTTATATTTTGAAACTTATATAATTGTTTTTTACTCACTGATTTTTTATAATGAGAATGATTAGCTGATATTTATTTCATAACATGTAACTGTTTGGAGGTCGGTTCTGAACAGTTACTATAAATTTATGTACTAATACAAATTAGAAAATTTTTCCGAGGTCTGATATGAAAATAAAAAAATATACAAGTTTAAAGGGTGAAGTCACTGTACCAGGTGACAAATCCATTTCACACAGAAGTATTATGCTTGGTGCACTTGCAGAGGGCAAAACTGTTGTCCGCGGATTTTTGCAGGGTGCTGATTGTTTATCTTCCATCGCCTGTTTTGAAAAAATGGGAATTCAGATTGAAAATGACAGAGCAAAGGATATCGTTAAAATCGCCGGCAAAGGCCTTCACGGTCTTCAAAAACCTGACACGGTGCTTGATACCGGCAACAGCGGCACAACAACCCGACTGATTTCAGGTATTCTTGCCGCACAGGATTTTGAGTGTACTTTAAATGGTGACGCTTCTATTCAGAAACGTCCGATGAAGCGTATTATGGAACCGCTGTCCATGATGGGCGCACAGATTGAGAGCATCCTCGGCAATGGCTGCGCACCGCTGCACATCACAGGTACACAGTTACATGGCATTCATTACAATTCACCTGTAGCTTCCGCTCAGGTGAAATCTGCTATTTTATTTGCCGGACTGTATGCTGAGGGCGCAACATCTGTCACTGAGCCTGAGATTTCAAGAAATCATTCTGAACTGATGCTCAAAGGCTTTGGCGCTTCCGTGATGTCACAGGACCGCACAGTGACGATTTTACCTGCTAATCAGCTTATCGCACAGGAAATTGATGTACCGGGAGATATCTCCTCTGCTGCTTACTTTATTGCCGCAGGTCTGATGACACCAAACTCCGAAATTTGCATCCGCAATGTCGGCATCAATCCGACAAGAGATGGCATCATCAAAGTATGTCAGAACATGGGCGCATCCATCGCCGTTGAAAATATCCGCAAAACTGCCGGGGAACCTGTGGCTGACCTGATTGTCCGCACATCTTCACTGCACGGCACAACCATCGGCGGAAGCATCATCCCAACACTCATTGACGAGCTTCCTGTCATCGCAGTCCTTGCCTGCTTCGCAGATGGCACAACCATCATCAAAGATGCGCAGGAATTAAAAGTCAAAGAATCCAACCGTATCGATACTGTAGTTGATAACTTAAAACGCATGGGCGCAGACGTTGAAGCCACAGATGACGGCATGATCATCCACGGTGGCAAACCTCTGCACGGCGCAACCATCGACAGCCATCTCGACCACCGCATTGCCATGTCCTTTGCGATTGCAGGCGGTATTGTGGACGGCGAAACCGATATTCTTGGTGCAGAATGTGTGAATATATCTTATCCGGACTTTTATGAAACATTGAGTGGATTGAGTCGATAGAATGTAAAAAAACATATAAAAAATGCTTCAAGTGTGATTTTTCAACTTGAAGCATTTTATATTTCAATATTCTTTTTTATCTTATGCATTATTTATTGCATATACTGAATCACTTTTCATGTACTTTACAACAACCATCGCATTGTTTGTTTCTTTTGTATTTACTAAGGAAATACGAACCTGCACATCATTTTCAATATTCCAGGCTGCTGTCAATACTCGCATATCATCATAATTGCTGTCATACATCTGCGCATATTCTGAATAGTCAAGATAATTATACAACCAGTCTTTAGGATTATCACCACCGCCTAAAGTTGGATATTCATCATTTTTTCCTGAAATATCTTTATACATGTTATATAATTCAACTGCAAATTGATGTGCTGTTTTTTGATATTCCTCATCCATGTCTGGTGTAAAAGGTATCCTTATTTCCAACATCTGCACTTTATCATCTTTACATACAATAGTATAAAGGCTGTCTTTGCCTTTATATTTTATATATTCCGTATTTCTATAATTGTCCGGTGCATCACTCATAAATAGCTCTTTTGACACATCTAATGCAGCTATTATATTTTCATAGCTTTTATTATAATATTTGTTAAAATCAATATTCCCTGTGTTAAATCCATCATCGACCGCTGTTTCCTTGCTGCAACCAACTATCAATGCAGCGCACATAAATACAACCCAAATACTTTTTAACAGACTTTTTTTCATACTACCACCATATCTTTCAATTATACAGTTTTGAATGTTACTATATAACAAGTATAATTGATGCAATAAGCAAATGCAAGATTATTAATAATCATTTTCCCAAAATGTTAAATTTATATTTTACATACACAAAAGACACCCTCCAGGCATATTAATACACATAAATCAATCCATGTATTTACATAATTAATATCCTAAAGGGTGTCTTTATTATTTTATCTTTTGTATTTTCGTAATAGCGTCAATCATTTCGCTGTGTGATTCTACGCGATTTTATTTGAAGTATTCCACACCGGATTCAAATATCTTCTGATCCTGGTTGCCGTAGATGTTCATGGCTACCATGTCGCCGATACGTTCGGAGTGTGCCATCTTACCAAGGATTCTGCCGTCCGGGCTTGTGATACCTTCGATGGCAGCGTAGGAACCGTTGATGTTGAAGTCTTCGTTCATAGTAGGGTTGCCGTTTAAGTCAACGTACTGAGTGGCAACGCAGCCTGTTTCAAAGAGTTTGTTGATCCATGCGTCATTTGCAACGAAACGTCCTTCACCATGGGATGCAGGAATTGCAAATACATCGCCCACATTGACTTTGCGCAGCCATGGGGATTTGTTGGAAACAACTTTTGTATAAACCATCTTTGATACGTGGCGGCCAATGCTGTTTGTTGTCAGTGTTGGTGAGTCATCTTTCTGGGCTGTGATTTCACCGTAAGGTACAAGGCCAAGTTTGATGAGTGCCTGGAAACCGTTACAGATACCAAGTGCAAGACCATCTCTTTCATTTAACAGCTTCATCACTGCTTCTCTTAAGCGTTCATTTCTGAAAGCGTTTGAAATAAATTTACCTGAGCCATCTGGTTCGTCACCTGCGGAGAATCCGCCAGGGAACATAAGAATCTGTGACTGTGACAGTCCTTTTTCAAACATCTCAACTGTTTCTCTGATATTGTCACCTGTCATGTTCTTAAATACAAATGTTTCAACGTCAGCGCCGGCTTTTTCAAATGCTTTGGCTGTATCGTATTCACAGTTTGTACCTGGGAATACAGGAATAAATACCTTTGGACGGGCTACTTTATGTTTGCATACATAAATGTCTTTTGTATCGTATAATTTGCTGACTGGCTGTGTCTGTGGCACATCTGAACTTGTAGGGAATACATCTTCAAGTGTCTTTGTCCATGCTTCAACAGCTTCGTCCACAGAAACCTTCACATCACCATAAACAAATTCAGGTATTTCTGTGATTGTTGCAGCTACAAAATGCTCTGCTGTCAGTTTAGGAAGGTCTTCTTCTGCCACTTCTGCAATGATATGGCCATAAGTTTCTTTGAACAAATCTGTCGCTGAAATGTCGCTGTTCATAACTGCACCAAATTTGTCACCGAATGCCATTTTGCTGACTGCACCTGCAATACCGCCAAATCCAAGAGCGTAGGCAGATACGATCACTTTATCTTTGATCATCTGATGAATCTTTGAATAAACATCCATCGCATATGTATAATCTGGAATATCATAAGCATCCTTTGAAATCGGGAATACAACCAGTTTGTGTCCGGCTTTCTTTAATTCTGGTGTGATGACGTCTTTACCGTCAGCCACATCTACTGCAAATGATACAAGTGTTGGTGGCACATCAATATCACCAAAGCTGCCTGACATGGAGTCTTTACCACCGATAGATGGCAGACCAAAACCAATCTGTGCATGATATGCACCAAGCAGTGCGCTCATTGGTTTACCCCAGCGTTCTTTCTTTGCACCAAGACGTTCAAAGTATTCCTGGAATGTGAAACGGATCTTGCTGTAGTCACCGCCTGCTGCCACGATTTTAGCAACAGAATCTACAACAGCATAGATTGCACCATGGTATGGGCTCCAGCTTGACAGATATGGGTCAAAGCCGTAACTCATCATTGTCACTGTGTCTGTCTTTCCTTTTAATACAGGCAATTTTGCGATCATTGTCTGTGTTGGTGTCAACTGATATTTACCACCGTAAGGCATTGTCACTGTGCCTGCGCCGATAGAGCTGTCGAACATTTCAACAAGGCCTTTCTGTGAGCAAACATTTAAGTCTGCCAGCATATCCAGCCATGCTGCTTTGACATCTGTGACATCTTTTGTCTTTTCAAAGAATTTATCTGTTTCAGATGGCATCTCCACAAGGACATCTGTTTCCTGATGTGCACCGTTTGTATCAAGGAATGCTCTTGAGATATTTACAACCTCTTTGCCTCTCCAGGAAAGGACAAGTCTAGGGTCTTCTGTAACTACAGCAACACAAACTGCTTCAAGGTTTTCTTCTTCAGCATAAGCAAGGAATGTATCTACATCTTTAGCATCTACAACTACTGCCATACGTTCCTGAGATTCAGAAATAGCAAGTTCTGTACCGTCAAGACCTGCATATTTTTTAGGTACTTTATCCATATCGATACGCAGACCGTCTGCAAGTTCACCGATAGCAACGGATACACCGCCGGCACCAAAGTCATTACATTTTTTGATCAGACGGCTGACTTTTTCTTTTCTGAACAAACGCTGTAATTTACGTTCTGTAGGTGCATTACCTTTCTGAACTTCTGCACCGCATGTGTCGATAGATTCAACTGTATGTGCTTTGGAAGAACCTGTTGCACCACCACAGCCATCACGGCCTGTACGTCCACCAAGCAGGATAATAATATCACCTGGATCTGAGTTTTCACGAATGACATTTTTACGAGGGGCAGCACCCATAACAGCACCGATTTCCATACGTTTTGCAACGTAATTTGGATGATAGATTTCATTTACAAGACCTGTCGCAAGACCGATCTGGTTACCATATGAACTGTAGCCATGTGCAGCTTCTGTCACAATCTTTCTCTGAGGCAGTTTACCTTTGAGTGTTTCTGCAAGTGATTTTCTTGGATCTGCTGCACCTGTGACACGCATTGCCTGATAAACATATGAACGACCTGACAGTGGGTCACGGATTGCACCGCCAAGACATGTGGCAGCACCACCAAAAGGTTCGATTTCTGTTGGGTGGTTATGTGTTTCGTTTTTGAAGCTCACAAGCCATTCTTCTGTTTCGCCGTCAATCTCTACAGGCACAACAATACTGCATGCATTGATTTCATCGGATTCTTCCTGGTCAGCAAGCTTGCCTTCTTTTTTGAGTTTCTTCATTGCCATCAATGCAATATCCATCAGGCAAACGTATTTGTCATCACGATTCGCATATAATTCAGCAAAATGAGATTTATACATATCAAATGTATCTTTGATTGGTTTCTGATAATAACCTTCTTCAAATTCGACATTCTTAAGTTCTGTCTGGAATGTTGTGTGACGGCAGTGATCAGACCAGTATGTATCCAGTACTCTGATTTCTGTCATGGAAGGATCACGTTTTTCTTCGCCTGCAAAATATGACTGGATAAACTGGAAATCCTTAAATGTCATTGCAAGATTTAAAGATTCATATAATGCTTTTAATTCATCCTCAGGCATTGTCTGGAAACCTGTAAAAATCTTTACGTCTGCAGGTTCTTCAAATACAGTCACAAGTGTTTCCGGTTTTTCTTCTTTACTTTCTCTGGAATCTACAGGGTTGATACAGAAAGCTTTGATCTTCTCGATATCTTCTGCTGTCACATCACCTTCAATAATATATGTTTTAGCAGAACGGATCACTGGTTCTTCATCTTCTGCTAAAAGATTTACACACTGCTGGGCAGAATCCGCACGCTGATCAAACTGTCCAGGTAAATATTCTACAGAGAAACGTACACCTTTCACATCCTCCGGCAGTGTTTCTTCATATAAATAATCTACCGGTGGTTCTGAAAATACGGTTGTTTGCGCTGTTGCCAGTACATCCTCTGATAAATTTTCTATATCATAGCGGTTCATTACGCGGACATTGGTCACTGATTTGATACCAAGATAATCTCTGATATCTTCAAGTAATGCTTTCGCTTCTACGGCATAAGCCGGTTTTTTTTCTACATAAATTCTTCTGACTTTATCCATGTGCTTACTCCATCCCTTTCATAAGTATGTATCCATAAAGTTCCTGATTCGATGTCAAAATAAAATCTCTGACATTATTTTCGTTTTACGCCTCTATTATAACGCACTTTTTCTTATAAATAAAGTTAATATAACTAAAGAAAAATATTAGTGACGTTTATAGATACATCTTTTCCCTTTACACAATTTTCTATCTGTGCTATATTTATTTATTAATAGGATAAATAAATTTTATAATCCGCACTAATGAATTATCAGTTGCATATGTTATCAGCAAAGCATATTTTGCACCTGACATTTCAAAATTATATTTGCTACATTTTATTAACAGGAGGTCTATCCTTTGGATATCAATTATGAATTATACAAAGTTTTTTATTATGTTGCCAAGACTTTGAGCTTTTCAGAAGCATCTAAACTGCTCTTTATTTCACAGTCTGCCGTCAGTCAGTCCGTGAAATCACTTGAAACCAAACTGAACCAGAATTTATTTATACGAAGCACCAAGCGTGTGAAACTGACACCGGAAGGCGAAGTGCTTTTTAAACATATCGAGCCAGCAGTTAATCTGATTATCCGCGGCGAAAACCAGATACTCGATGCCAATGCATTAAATGGCGGTCAGCTTCGTATCGGTGCCACGGACACGATTTGCCGGTATTATCTTGTACCTTATTTAAAGACTTTCCATGCACATTTTCCAAACGTGCACATCAAAGTGACAAACCAGATTTCAAGCAAATGTGTCGATTTACTTGAAAATGGCCAGGTGGATCTGATTGTCACAAACTATCCAAATCCACGTTTGAATGCTGTACCAAAT
>CAKRHR010000017.1 GCA_934339005.1 uncultured Catenibacillus sp.
GAAGAAGCCATTGAGGGACACGCACAGCTATTATAAAAGGGAGCCGAAAAGCTCCCTCCATAGTTTGCAATCTTGAATTTTTTTACTAATTTACCATCCTTTTGGAAACTCCGTAAAAAGAATCTTTCTGATTGGCTTCTAACTTGATATATCCTCTCTGTCCATTGTATTTGAAAATCATATAGTTATTATTGTCTTTTGAACAAAATCCCTCTAAAGTAGCAACAGCATCTTTTTTTAGAGTAAAGTTATTTTTCCCACTTGGAGAACTATAAAAAACAAGATTTTTCATTGCTACAAATTTGTTATCATAAAAATAATTTTGGTAACCATCCTGATAATACTCTGAGGTTAATTTACTCTTGTCTTTGTAATATAAAGAAGTTGCAGCGGCTGTATCAGACGCTCTTTTAAATACACCATTTGAATATACATAAGTATATTCCACATTAACTGCGCCTGTAAGATATGGTTGAGTTAAGTATTTTATTTTGATCGTATTATTTCCATTAAATGCTATATCATCAAGTGTGGTGTAAGCATGTGAAAAACCGCCCAATTTTTCATTTAATACTGTTTGAAATTTATTAGTTGCCTTATTATATTGAATAAAGAAATCGTCTTCGCAATATGAATCGCCACTTTGAACTCGTATTATCTGAATATTATTTTTTAATGCTATATAGGATATACAAACATTATCACTCGATAATGCAAACTTCTGTGCATTTTTCCCATTTACAGATATTGATAACGTGCCATTAAATTTATTATCAGACCATCCAGTTCCTGTGGCTTGGATATCAAGTTGATCTGCATTTCCGTCTCCTGTCAGATCAATTTTGGTATGTAATTCATGATTTCCATAGACAACATTTATCATACCTAAATTCAGCTTTACTCCACTAATAGCTGTATGAATTGGAGTGTTATTAGATGGTGTATTCGTTGTTCCTACCGTAATTTTGCAAGTTGCCTTTTTTCCGCTTCCGTCTTTTGCTTTTACAGTAATTGTAGCAGTTCCGTTTCCGACAGCTTTCACAACACCTTTTGAAGATACTGTTGCTACTTTTTTATTGCTTGAACTCCAAGTTACCGCTTTATTGTTAGCACTGCTTGGAGAAATTGTTGCTTTTAAAGTAAGAGATTTCCCCTTTTTAAGTGTAGCTGATGTTTTATTCAGCTTTATGCTTTTTACTGGCTGCTTAACTGTCACTTTGCAAGTAAGTTTTTTCTTTCCATATTTTGCAGTAATTACCGCAGTTCCTTTCTTTTGGGCTTTTACAACCCCTTTTGAAGAAACTGTTGCTACACTCTTATTACTACTTGTCCAAGCGATTTTTCCCTTTGTTCCTGTTGCTTTCAGTGTGTAAGTTTTGCCGACATTGAGTGAAATACTTGTTTTGTTCAGCTTTGCCGCACTTGCTGAAACTGGCATTGCAATCACACTTAGCAACATGAACATCAAAAATATTATTGATGCTTTTTTGAATCTCTTCATACTCATTTTCCTCCTGAATCTTTTTCTTTAATAGTAACATACTGCCCATTTTTTTACAATCTATTGTATTACAAATAGATACTAATTCGTAATATATAAAACAGTCATTGGACACTCTATAATCAAATACAGATTGAGGAGTGATACAACATGAAAAGTGAACCTTTAGTAATAAAAAAGCGTGGCGAAGATGGCAGCAGAGTTATTACCGTCAGAATAAAAGAGGATATTCTAGCATCTTTAGACCAACTTGCAGCGGAAAGCAATTATTCACGAAATGAATTGATTAATATTATCTTGCGACATGGGATTGAGAATATAAAGATTGAATGAGAGTGGAAATCCACTCTTTTTTCTTTGCTCTTGGAATGGTAGAATACTGATATAATAGTTTCCAAAAGTGAGGTACAGTTATGCCAAAATCAGAAAAACAAAAGCTGAAAACGCTCTATGTAGCGGAATACTTTTTAAAAAATACAGATGAAAACCATCCGACAACAATCAAAGATATTATTGACTATTTGGAAACTGAACATGATATTCTTGCGGAGCGTCGTTCTGTCCTTAGAGATATTCTTATTTTACGTGATGAATTTGGTATGGATATTGAATGCCCCACGCAAGGCGGCTCTTATTATCGACTTCTTTCAAGGGATTTTGAACTTGACGATTTAAAATTGCTTGCGGAATGTGTTCACGCCACAAAGTTTATTTCCAAAAGCAAAGCAAAAGAACTTGTGGAAAAAATCGGTTCGTTAGGAAGTAATTTTGCAGCAGAACAACTTCAAGAGGAAGTATTTCTCTGCGACCGTGTAAAGACTAACAGAAAAGGGATTTTAAGCAACATTGCTAATATCAACTATGCTATGTCACGCCGTTGGGATGCACAGCCACGAACACCGTCAAAAATCAGCTTTCAATATATGAAATATCAAATTAGTGACATACATTCACAGGTTGAACGCCGCAAAGGAGCCGCTTATATTGTAAGTCCATTTAAGCTACTTATTAATGACGGAAACTATTATCTTTTGGCATATAGTGATTATGCGAAAGCTATGAGAACTTTTCGTGTAGACCGAATGAAAAATATTAAGGTTCTGGAAAATCAGCCAAGAGAGGGTGAAGAAGAATATTTATCAATAGATATGGACAGTTACACACAAAGAGTTTTTTCTATGTTTGGCGGCAAAAAACGTCGTGTCCGCATACGTTTTATTAATCCTCTTTTGGATACTGCGATTGAACGATTCGGAACAAAAGACGCTATTTACTCAGCAGATGGAAATTCTCATTTTATAGTAGCTGCCACAGTAGAAATCAGCGATCAATTTCTCGCATGGGTCTGCGGTTTCCGCAAAAAAGCAACAATCATTGCCCCCTCTGATGTGGTAGAAGATATGAAAAATTTTCTCTCTGATATTTCAGACCGCTATAAAAACGAATAAAAGAGATAGAAAACCGTCAAAAAGTTAATGATTCTGACGGTTTTCTTCTTAAAAGTTGTCTAAAGTTCTTAAAAGTTGATACTTAAAGCTGATTTAAATTATTTTGTAAAATCTCAATTCCTCTTTTAGATACTGCTATATAGTATTGTTGCGTTACGTGGATATTTCCATGCCCCATAATAGAACAAAGTAAATGCTGCGGAGTATTCATTTCAGCCATCCTTGTTCCAAAAGTATGCCTCAGATAATGATATTTGAACTGAATGCCTAACTTACTTTTAATCTCTCTTGATGGATATTTAAAAGAGTTTACAGTCTGAATCGTTCCATTAGGCAAGCAATTCACAAGTTTTGTGGAAGAAATTCTGCTGCTGTCAAGATCATCTATAAATCGTTGTTTTTGTTCCCTTACAGCGGCAAAGATAACTGCATCCTTTTTTGACTGCTGCCACTGTTTTTGTAAATGTTCTTTTAACACTTTATTCATATACACTGTTCTTTTAGCATTTCTTGTTTTTAGTGGCACTAGCTTGATTAGTCCATTTTGATACTGCATCTGTCTGTCAATACTGATAGAATTATTCTCAAAATTCACATGATCCCACTTCAAGCCATAACATTCACTGATACGAAGTCCACAATATTTTCCAAGTAAATATGCTGTTTCTGCATTTGTTCCCTTAAAGTATTCATCTAAAAGAGAAATTTCTTCTTCGCTAAATGTCACAATTTCAGTATCTTCATCTGTTTTCAATTTTGGCATCTTGATTTTCGTATCCTTGTTCATACACAGTTTACTGTATATATCAACGCTCAAATAATTACGCGAATATGCTTGTCCAAAAATTAGATAAAATATCTTTAAAAAACTTTCTGTATATTTATATGTGTAATCATCCACATAATATAATTCAGTCAAATAATCATTGACTTCTGCAACAGTAATATCATCAACATATCTGCTGCCGAACTTATCTCTGATATGATTTTCCCAAAGAGAATCTTGTTTTCTGATTGTCTGATACGCCTTACCTGAACAACCTTTCTCTCTGTATTCCTTAAATACTTCTGCAACTGTTTTTCGTTCTACTGGTTTTAGTGGTTGATTCAATGCTTCTGCATCAACAGCAATCTGTCTTGCCTTAATCGCTGCCCTTTTTGTATTTAATGAATTACCAAATTCATCCTTGCAGCTTCTTTTAGAACTACGTTTTCCATTTTTTGTGAATGTATAACGAAACGCCCATTTTCCATTTTCAAGCTGAAATACACCTACATCATTCTGTTTTCCCATTTTTCTGACCTCCAATAGTGTAGATCAGAGTGCAAATTTTTGAAAAGATACTACTAAAAAGTTGCACAGTGTGCTAATATAAAACAAATAAAAACATTCTAAAAAGCCTTGAAATATCAGCACTCAGAAGTTTTTTCAAGTCACGAGCGAAGCGAAGTGACTTATGAGATGGCTAAGGACGAGGCAAGACACGGAAAAGCATTCGAAGGACTTCTTAAGAGATACTTTGGTGAATAAGAAGAGATGTTTTGCACTTATTGTGGCCATGAGCTAAAGGAAGATTACCGCTTTTGTCCTATTTGCGGCACAAAAGTGGGGGATACAAAGCCACCTGAGCAGCCTGAGCCTCCTGCACTTTGCCATATATGGTTTTGTTGTCCAAAATGCGGTATGCGTTTTGAACAGTGGGGTCAGGATTTGAGTGAAATCGAGTTTGGAAGCTGCCCAGGCTGCGGATACAGCGACAAGGCAGAACACTGAAAGGTCTGCTGGAATGATACTTCGGCAAGTAGTTACAGTAAAATAAGTCTTTTTGAGAGGAAGCAGGAACAAAACCGCTTCCTCTTTTTTCGACTGTGTCATTTGCGTGTCCTGTTGATTTCTTAATAAGTCCAAAAGAAAGAAAATGTGTCCTTGAAAAATGTTTTCCGAAATTTAATTGTTTTCTGTAATATTCGCAGATTTATAAAATCTGTAAATATGTGTTTTTGTGAATAAATAAAAACGGAGTGGAGCATACACTCCACTCTGTTTTACTGACTTTTTATAAAGTTTGAACGATATGTATTATAAACTTCTCAGGAATTCATAATCCTGCTGTGCACACTGAAGAACGTTTGATTTGTAAACGCCTTCGATGTTGTGGCATTCACGTTCGTTGATGTAAGCAACTGTGCCCTGTGCTTCACAGGCTGCGATGAGTGCTTTCCAGTCGATCAGGCCTGTGCCGAGTTTAACGTTCCATACACGGGAAGCGTCAAGCAGCGCAATCTGTTCTTCGCTGAAGTATGGTGTACCGTGAATCATCTTTGGTGCGCCAAGATCAAGCACTTTCTTAGGGAAATGTTCCATTTCTTCTTCTGTCTTGCCGACTGCATTACATTCTTTGACATGAATCAGTGGGAAACGGCCTGCGTATTTTTTTACGTATTCAACAACGTCAACACCTGCGCGTGCGCCCCAGCCGACATCAAATTCGAAACCAACGAGTGTTGGGTCTGTGTTTTCAAGCAGTAAATCATAAACACGTTCTGTACCTTCTTTGTGGTCAACCCAGAAAAGTTCATTTGCGTGGTTGTGGATAACTGATTTCAGACCGAATTTCTTGCGAAGTTCTGCATCTTTGTTTAACTGTTCACAGGCACGAAGAACAGTATCTCTGTCAACAGAATGTTCTGCCATACGAATGTCTGTGTATCTTGCGCCGACTTCTGCAGCCCATTCAAAATCATGTTCATCGCGTAAACCATGGCTGGAGATAACATCCAGTTTAAGGTCTGCAAGTACGCGTTTGAAAGTGTCCTGGCTGACACCGTCTGTCAATGTACCCATAAGTTCAACACCATCATATCCGATGGCTGAAAGGTTTCCGAGTGCTGTAAGAATACCATCACGCTGAGTTTTCAGCAGAGAGTATACCTGAGCATAGACTTTCTTTTCCATAAAACTTCTCCTTTGAATGTATTTTGTCATTTTCAAAGACAAATACCCGATAGCGAACAGTCACAGACAGGCTTCTGTCTTTTATTTGACTATACATGTAATTATACTTGAAAATGATTAACATTTCATGCAGTAAAATCACCTTTTACAGTAAATTTTACCTGTAAATATTAACTTTTGCATAAGTTCTTGTATATAAAGAGTATGTATATCATGAAGAAATGAATACTATTTTATGAATTTTAAAGTTATGGTAAATATGGTATTATATGAACATCAGATGAGAATATATGCCTGGGCATTTAATGTAGTGTTTTCGAATTTAGTGACCATGGTATTAGATAAACATATTACAGATATGAGGATAAGCGATTATGACATTACAACAACTGACATATCTTGTCACAGTTGCAGAGTGTGGGAATATCACGGAAGCACCGGAAAAATTATTTATTTCACAGCCAAGTCTGAGTGCTGCGATTATGAATCTTGAAAAAGAAATGGGTGTAACGGCCTTTGTGCGTTCCAACAAGGGTGTGGTTGCGACCCGCGAGGGTGAGGAACTACTTTCATTTGCAAGAATGCTTTTGGAGCAGGCGGATATTATGAAAGAGCATTTTGGCAGCGGACAGAAGCGTGCACCGAAATTTTCTGTGTCCTGTCAGCATTATTCATTTGCTGTAAACGCTTTTGTGGATGTTGTGAATCAGTATGATGTGGACGAGTACAGTTTTATTTTGCGGGAAACGCAGACCGGGGAAATTATCGATGATGTGGCAAATGGCAAAAGTGAGCTTGGCATTTTGCAACTTTTGCCTATGGTGTGACACAGGAGGGATTACAGACAATTCAGAAAAATTATGTGGCAATCAATAATCAGGTCATTGCAAATGCACCAAAGGATATGATAATCAATACACACGTATGCCGCGGTAATTTCCATTCAACTTATGCGAGCAGCGGTGCTTATGATGCGGTGGCAGATGTATTATTCGGGGAAGAAAATGTTAATGCATATTTTCTGGAATTTGATGATGAACGTTCAGGTGGTTTTAGACCACTTGCGAAAATCAGTGGAGATAAAAAGGTTGTACTTGGTCTTGTGACAACAAAATCACCAAAGCTTGAAAAGAAAAAAGATATTATTGCCAGAATCCATGAAGCAGAAAGATATATTCCACTGGACAGATTATATTTAAGTCCTCAGTGCGGTTTTGCATCATGCGAAATCGGAAACAAACTCACAGCAGATGAACAGTGGGCAAAACTTAAACTGGTTAAAGAAATTGCCGAAGAAGTCTGGGGAAAATAGTATTAGAAAAATAGAATATCCGTAAGGTTTATATTATTTATAAAAAGGCAGCCCTGCAGGTGATATGTTACACAGTACCTGCGGGGCTGTTGATTTTAAAGACTATTTTCGATGTTTATATACATTTAGATATCAAATTGCTGGACATAACCTTTAAAACATTATACAATAAGGTATATGTTAAAAATATTGTATCTTACCTTTGAATGTGGTAAAATAACACAAATATTATGCATGACAAGACAGATGTAATGACATTAAAGATATGCATATAAAATCGTATGAAAAGAAGGGCTGAAAGATGAGTCGTTATAACATGACATTGTTGACAGATTTATACGAATTGACAATGATGCAGGGGTATTTTAATAACCAGACAAATGAAAAAGTAGTTTTTGATGTTTTCTACAGAAAGAATCCAAGTGGCAGTGCTTATGCGATTTGTGCAGGTCTTGACCAGGTGATTGATTACATTAAGAATCAGACTTTCGAAGAAGAAGATATTGAGTATTTAAGAAGTACAGGATTTTTCAATGAACCATTTCTTGAATATTTGAGTACTTTCAAGTTTACAGGTGATATTTATGCGATTCCGGAAGGTACGGTTGTATTCCCTAAAGAACCATTGCTTAAAGTGGTTGCACCGATTATGGAAGCACAGCTTGTGGAAACTGCGATTTTAAATATCATTAACCATCAGAGCTTGATTGCCACAAAGGCTTCAAGAGTAGATTATGCTGCAGGCGGCGGTGTGATGGAATTTGGTCTGCGTCGTGCACAGGGTCCTGATGCTGGTGTTTATGGTGCCAGAGCTGCAGTGATTGGCGGTTGTGTCGGTACATCGAATGTGCTTGCAGGAAAGATGTTTGATATTCCTGTTAAAGGTACACATGCCCATAGCTGGATTATGAGTTTTAAGACAGAACTTGAGGCTTTCAGAAATTATGCGATGGCATATCCTGATAACTGTTTGTTGCTTGTGGATACTTATGATACATTAAAATCCGGTGTGCCACATGCTATTCAGGTATTTGATGAGATGAAGGCAAAGGGTATCAAGTCAAAATTATACGGTATCCGCCTGGACAGTGGTGACCTTGCTTATCTGACAAAGAAAGCCAGAAAGATGCTTGATGATGCCGGTCATAAGGATGCGATCATCTCTGCTTCAAGTGATCTGGATGAATATGTAATTGAGAGTTTGCAGCGTCAGGGTGCCAAGATTACATCATGGGGTGTTGGTACAAATCTGATTACATCTGCGGATTGTCCTGCATTTGGCGGTGTTTACAAACTGGCTGCGATTCAGCAGGAGGATGGTACATTTAAGCCAAAGATTAAAGTATCAGAAAATATTGAGAAGGTCACAAATCCGGGCAATAAGACAGTATTCAGATTATATGACAATGCAACTGGCAAGATTAAAGCTGATTTGATTGCACTGGCAGATGAAACATATTCAGGTGATAATGATCTGATGATTTTTGACCCGATTGCAACATGGAAACGCACATATCTTGAGGCAGGAACATATACTGTCAGAGAACTTCTGGTGCCTGTATTTATCGATGGCAAATGTGTTTATGAATCACCTGCAGTCATGGATATCAGAGATTATTGTGCAAAAGAACTGAATACATTGTGGGATGAATCCCGAAGATTTGTCAATCCACAGGAAGTATATGTTGACTTATCAAAACCTTTATTTGAACTTAAAAATGAACTGCTTGATGGGGTGCATAAGTTTTCTGAAAGACATCCTGAGCAGTAGATTGTTTTGTATGGGGAGAAGAAAATGTTAAGTAGTTACATGAGAAAAAGGCTTAAGGCAAATCGTTTGTTGGCGCTTGTACTATCTGGCATTGTCGTTGTGAGCATCGGATGTGGTATTTTTAAGGAAAAGACCGTATCCGAACCGGAAACGATTAAAATTGAGGAAAATAAAGCAGGCGGTCAGACAGCAGATGGCAGCAGTGCTGGCAATGGTGACAGCACGGATAATGCCGGTGATGGACAAACATCTGAGGATGGTGTGATTACAGCAAGTTTACTTGCAGTTGGTGATGATTTGATTCATTCAGGACTTTATAAATCCGGTATGAATGGCGATGGTGTATGGAATTATGACCATTTATATGAGCATGTCAAAGATGATGTATCAGCAGCAGATCTGGCGATTGTCAATCAGGAAACGATTTTGATTAATGACCGTAATAATCTGAGCGGCTATCCAAGTTTTGGTTCACCTGTAGAGATTGCAGATGCACTTGCTAATTGTGGTTTTGATGTTGTACTGCATGCCACAAATCATGTAATGGACAGAGGTGCGGATGGTATTCACCAGACGATGGAGTATTGGTCTACACATTTTCCACAGATTACAGTGCTTGGCATTCATGACAGCCAGGAGGATGCGGACACCGTAAAAGTGGTTGATGTCAAGGGCATCAAGATTGCGATGCTTAACTATACATATGGCATGAATGGGTATACATTGCCGGAGGACGAACCTTATCTTGTGGATATTCTTGAAAAAGAACGTGTCGGTGCGATGATTGATAAAGCAAAAGAAATCAGTGATATGGTGATTTTCTTTGCACATGTTGGTACAGAATATGTGTATGAACCGAGCGAATATTCCAAAGAATGGGTGAATTTCCTGCTCGAAAAAGGTGTGGATATTGCAATTGACTCACATCCGCATGTACTCGAACCATACACAATGTTGACAGGTGAAGACGGACATCAGATGCTTGTTTATTATTCAATGGGCAATTTCATTTCTACACAGGATGAAGTGCCAAGACTGCTTGGCGGTATGGCAAAGATTAACATTGAGAAACGTACTGAAAATGGCGTTTCTACAGTGTCTGTGACGGATTATACACTGGAACCTGTGATTTCACACTGGAATCATAATACAGGTGTTTATGCAGTTTATAAACTTTCGGATTATACAGACGAATTGGCAGCAGGACATGCTCTTTCATTTACAGTAGAGCAGATGCAGCAGTTGTTTGATGATATTATGAACACCGAAGTTACACCTGCAACCGGCGTGCTTCAGGATGGGGTGTATTCGGAAACGTGAAAATAAAAAACTCTGTATATATCGGATATTAAAAACTCAGTATCGATATTTGCAGAGTTTTTTTATTAAAGTTTATGAGATAAGAGTAAATAAGATTATTGATATAAGTGTTTATATGTTTGAAGTGTTCCTTTGCACAGACATAATTTCAGTTTTAACTTATATTATTTACATCATTTTATCGTGTATACATAATCGAATCCAGCAATTCATCCGCCGTTTTCTGATCTTTTAAGAGTGCAACAAGCTGACCGGCAAATTCGATGGCGGTGCCCATGCCGCGGCTTGTGATATAATTGCCGTCTACAACAACATTGTCTGCCAGGCAGTTTGCACCGATGAGTTTGCCTTCAAAGCCCGGATAACATGTGGCATTTTTTCCCTTAAGCAGTCCGATGCCGCCTAAAACACTTGGAGCAGCGCAGATGGCTGCGATGTATTTGCCGACAGAAGCAGCTTTTGTAAGCTGTTTGCAAAGTGGGACACATCTGCCTAAATTGGTTGTGCCAGGCATACCGCCCGGAAGAACATACATCTCTGTATCGGAAAAATCTTCATTTTCAAATGTAGTATCTGCAGTAATTTCGATATGGTGTGCGCCCATAACCTTTAATGAATCTGAGATGGATACAATGTGAATATCGATGCCTGCACGTCGTAACAGGTCAACAACGGTTAAACCTTCGATTTCTTCAAGTCCATCTGCAAAAAATATACATACTTTTGCCATAAAAACTGCCTCCTTAGAATGATATAATGATATGAGTATCAATAATTCTAAAGTGCTCATTTGTGCAAGCACACTCGCAATTCAGACTTTTGATACTTACATCATATAATTATAACAAATATGATGCGCTAAATACAACAATATATTGTATTTGACATTATCAGTTTTTTTGTTAGAATAACTGTAGAAAAAGGCACTACCGATAAGCGGTGGTCCTAAGTATATATTGTTACAAAAAAGTAATCGTTTTCCTTTGGCGTAGGGCGGTTACTTTTTTATTTGCTCAATATATGCTAATAAAATCGATACGATGATACTAAGTAGTGCCTTTAAATATTTTACCAAATCCTTCTATTAAGTACAAGCTTCAATTTCGTGAAGTATATGTGAATCGGATATTTCTACTTACCGCACACGTTTGGCAAACAGTAACACTATTTTCCTTTAGATTGCTTTTTATACGACAAAATGTTATACTAATATCAAGTGTCGTTACATGAAAGGAAAGGCTGCGTATGGAGGAGAAAAATCAAAAAGTAAAGCTTAAGGGACGGTTTCAATCTTATCTGTTATGGCCATTGATCATGCTGATTTTATTTGCGGTGATGGACGGATTTGTATTTATGTTCAGTATAAAGGCTGGATTTGTTGCGCTGGTTGCAAGTCTGGTGTATGCAGTGTGCATGTTTGCCTTGTACTATACCGTCAGACGGGAAGTTGCTCTTGAACTTGTGAATTTTGCGTTGGATTATGGTCAGGTGCAAAAGACATTGCTTGAAGAACTTAAAGTACCTTATGGTGTACTTGATGAATATGGCCGGTTTTTATGGGTGAATCATCAGTTGAAAGAATTAACAGGTACTTCACCGATTATGAAATCCGTGGACCATTTCTTCAAAGAGATTGACTGTGAGCATTTACCAAAAGACGATGAGAAAGTTATTGTTAATGTTAAATATGACAAATACATTTTCAGAGCAGAGCTTGCACGCATTGTCGTGGATGATTTTTCCACAGAGAATCAGCTTGTGGATATCGGAAGCATCGATAATACCCTTGTGACGATATACTTGTTTGATGAAACAGAGATTCGCCGTTACATGAAGGAAAATCAGGAGCAGCGGCTTGTATGCGGAACGATTTTTATTGATAACTACGATGAAGCACTTGAGAGTACTGAGGAAGTGCGCCGTTCATTGCTGACAGCTCTTGTAGAGCGTAAGATTACAAAATACATGCAGGGCTATGATGCGATTATTCATAAGACAGCGAATGACCGTTTCCAGTTTGTGATTCAGCAGAAGTACCTGCCGATGATTCAGTCCTCCAAGTTTTCAATCCTTGATGAGGTGCGTGAAATCAATATCGGTAATGACCTCCCGGTAACATTGTGTATCGGTGTTGGAGTGAATGGAGCCAATTATGCGCAGTCTGCAGAATGGTCAAAGAATGCGATCGATCTTGCGCTTGGCCGTGGTGGTGACCAGGCGGTTGTCAAAGACGGCGACAGAATTTCTTATTACGGTGGCAAGACAAAACAGGTTGAAAAGAGTACGCGTGTACGTGCCAGAGTAAAGGCACACGCCTTAAAACAGTTGCTTGCCGGCAAAGAAACTGTTATGATTATGGGACACAAAATCGGTGATGCCGATTCCTTCGGTGCATCTATTGGTATGTATCGCATTGCCAGAACATTAAACAAACGTACGCATATCGTGATTAATACAGAAACAACCAGTGTTAAAGCGATTAAATCCGAGTTTATGAATAACAGTAATTACGAGCCGGATATGTTTATCAACGCATCCAAAGCCATGGAAATGATTGATGAAAATACCGTGCTGATTATTGTTGATGTCAACAGACCATCCATGACAGAAAGTTCAGAATTGCTGGCACTTGCAAAGACGATTGTTGTTTTGGACCATCATCGTCAGAGCAGTGATTCGATTGATAATGCGTTATTATCTTATATTGAACCGTATGCATCTTCTGCCTGTGAAATGGTGGCAGAGATTATGCAGTACATTGCCGATGGTATCAAACTTCGCCCGGTGGAAGCCGATGCGATGTTTGCCGGTGTTTTGATAGACACGAATAATTTCATGAACAAGACAGGAGCAAGAACATTTGAAGCAGCAGCTTACCTGCGAAAGAGCGGCGCGGATATTGTAAAGGTGCGCACGAAGTTCAGAGATGATCTGACAACATATAAAGTGCGTGCGGATGCAGTTTCCAGAGCGACAATTTTTGATTCGATTTTCGCATTTGCAGAATGTCGTGCGGAGGGCATGGAAAACCCAACGGTTATCGGAGCACAGGTTGCTAATGAACTTTTGAATATTACGAATATTAAAGCCTCCTTTGTATTTACAGAAGTCAAAGGACGCGTATATATCAGTGCCCGTTCTTATGAAGAAATTAATGTCCAGCTTGTCATGGAGAAATTTGGCGGCGGCGGACATTCAGCCATTGCCGGTGCACAGATTGATGGCATCAGCGTTGAAGCAGCCATGACAAAGGTTAAGATGCAGCTTCGCATGATGCAGAATGAAGGCGAGATTTAAAAATTTTAAATAAGATAACATAGTTAAATTGGTTATTCAAAGCCTGGTATGAGGCAGAAATGAAAGCCGCAGAATTAAAAATGTGCTTTGGATAATAAAAAGATAGGAGTGACAGACATGCAGGTTATATTACTTGAAGATGTAAAATCATTAGGAAAGAAAGGTCAGACTGTCAACATTAATGACGGTTATGCAAGAAACTTTATTTTACCAAAGAAATTAGGTATTGAAGCAACACCAAAGAACTTAAACGACCTTAAATTGAAGAAAGCCAACGAAGAAAAAATGGCAAAAGAGCTTCTTGAAAATGCAAAAGTTTTTGCTGAAGAACTCAAAGAAAAATCAATTACGGTGACAATTAAAACAGGTGAAGGCGGCAAGACTTTCGGTTCCGTATCCACAAAGGAAATTGCAGCCGCAGCCAAAAGCCAGCTTGGCATTGATATTGACAAGAAGAAGCTTCACCTTGAAGAACCAATCCGCACACTTGGTGTGACGATTGTACCTTATAAAGTTCATCCACAGGTGACAGCACAGTTGACTGTCAAAGTAAAAGAAGCCTAAGTTTAGCGGGGAGGAAATCCTATCATGGATGAAAGTGCAGTAAAGAGAATATTGCCGCATAGCATCGAGGCAGAGCGTGCAGTCATTGGTTCCATGATGATGGATGCCGATGCCATATCCGTTGCTGCTGAGATTTTAACAAGTGATGATTTTTACCAGCATCAGTATGGTATATTGTTTGAAACGATGGCGCAGATGTATCAGGCAGGAAAGCCGGTGGATCTTGTGACACTTCAGGACGAACTTAAGAGTAAGGATGTGCCAGAAGAACTTTACAGTCTGGAATTTATCACCAATCTGTTAAATAGTGAAGCAACATCTGCAAATATCAAATATTATGCCAATATGGTTGCAGAAAAGGCGCTGCTTCGCCGTATGATTCGGGCAAATGAAGAAGTTGCCAATATGTGCTATCAGGACAAAGAGCCGATAGACAGTATTTTAGAGCAGACCGAAAAGACGATTTTTGATCTGGTTCAGAGAAAGAGCAGTGATGATTATGTACCTATCAAACAGGTGGTTTTGAATGTTATTGACAAGATTGAAGCCGCTGCAAAGCTGGGTGGTACGGTCACAGGTATTTCTACAGGCTTTTATGATTTGGACTATAAGACCAGTGGTCTGCAGCCTTCAGACCTTGTGCTGATTGCGGCACGTCCGTCTATGGGTAAGACAGCGTTTGTACTTAATCTGGCGCAGTTTATTGCGGTGCGCAACAAAGTCACAACAGCGATTTTCAGTTTGGAAATGTCGCGGGAACAGCTTGTCAATCGTATTCTTTCGATGGAATCCGGTGTGGATTCCCAGAGCATGCGAAATGGTAAACTTTCCGGCGCAGACTGGGAAAAGCTTGTGGAGGGTGCAGGCTCTATCAGTGATTCTCCGCTGATTATCGATGATACACCGGGTATTTCTATCGGTGAACTGCGTTCCAAATGCAGGAAATATAAACTTGAAAATAATCTTGGACTTGTCATTATCGACTACTTGCAGCTGATGTCCGGCGGAAGCCGCCGTTCAGACTCCAGACAGCAGGAGATTTCAGATATTTCACGTTCCTTAAAGGCACTGGCCAGAGAGATTAACGCGCCGGTGATTGCACTGTCACAGCTCAGCCGTGCCTGTGAACAGCGTCCAGACCACAGACCGATGCTTTCAGACCTTCGAGAATCCGGTGCTATCGAGCAGGATGCCGATGTCGTGATGTTTATTTACCGTGATGATTATTATAATAAAGATACCGACAAAAAGGGTATCTCAGAAATCATTATCGCAAAACAAAGAAACGGCCCAATCGGTACAGTAGAACTCGTATGGCTGCCAAATTATACGAAGTTTGCCAATAAAGAAAAATAAAAGCATACATATGTTATGCAAATACAATGATATAGCGATGCAAATGACATGTAGATATAAATGTCGTGCAGATAAATGAAGGAGATGACTTTCCGTAAACATATACAAATGATATGGCGGAAAGTCATTTTTAGATTAGAAACAGACAATGAATAATCTTAAGAAAGACTTTAAAATTTAGATGATATGATTTAATATTTTAGGTGTATGATAAAAGCATAAACATGGAAAAATGTGAAATCATTGAATATAAAAAGGGGAGAAGACAATGTACAATATTCTTGTATGCGATGATGATAAAGAGATTGTCAGAGCGATTGAGATTTATCTTAAGGGTGAAAAATACAATGTATTTAAGGCTTACAACGGTCAGGAAGCCATAGATATTCTGGCAAAGGAAGAGATTCATCTTTTATTAATCGATGTGATGATGCCTGTGCTGGATGGTATTCGTGCGACTTTAAAAATCCGTGAAAAAAGCGGTGTGCCGATTATTATTTTATCTGCAAAATCTGAAGATAATGACAAGATTCTCGGTCTGAATATTGGTGCAGATGATTATATTGTAAAACCATTTAATCCGATGGAACTGCTGGCAAGAGTCAAGGCACAGCTTCGCAGATATACTGTGTTTGGCAGCGACCAGAACAGCACCACAGACAATACATATTCTGCAGGTGATTTGGTAATTAACGATGACATCAAAGAAGTGACAGTGATGGGCGAGGCTGTGAAGCTGACACCGATTGAATACAATATCTTAAAATTTCTTGTGAAGAATAAGGGCAAAGTATTTTCAAGTAAAGATATTTATGAAAATATCTGGAAAGAAGAAGCACTTGCTGCAGACAATACAGTGGCAGTGCATATCAGTCATATCCGTGAAAAGATTGAGATTAATCCAAAAGAACCACGCTATCTGAAGGTTGTCTGGGGTGTCGGTTATAAGATCGAAAACTTAGATTAAACAAATTAAAAATCCGGTACAGATAAATGTGTCAATTCGGATAAGATGACAGAATCCGGAGGATTTGGTAGTTTAACATAAATAAAAAACAGAGGTAATTGTAAATGTATGAAAATCATTTAAGACGGTGTACCGGGCTGAAGTTTATTGTACATATTATTATGGCGATAACCTTTGCGGCATTTTTGTTTTTTTTAGTCGTAATTTTTTCTTTTATCGACTCAAGATTTTCATCAACACATTCAAGAAAATCACTGCTGGAAGTGGAATATAAAGATTCAGATTTTTTTGCCAGTCAGATGTTTATGGATGTGTATGGTGAATATATTGATGAATTATGCTCAGCACTGGAAACAATTGAATATGGTGAGAGTAGTGGGTATCCGTTAAGCGCATTTATGGAAAATAATGTGAATTTCAATTATGCCGTCTATGATACGGAAGGTATGTTAAAATATGCAAGTGAAAATTTTGATACAGTACGCATGAAAAATTATGAAACAGCGGGGAAAGAGAATGTGTTGTATTATTATACGATTGACATGAATCACCTGAATCTGTTTAATGTCAAGATTATCCGTCAGGCGGATTATATTAAAGAGGTCAGCAGCAAGGGATTACTGGAGTATGGGTCTGATTTTACAAAATATACCTCATTTTACACTTACGATGAATCTTTCCTGGCAGATCGTATTGGATATATCTGTACTTATGTGCCGAGTGAGTTGCGAAGCGGTGACCGTATTTATGACAATTATCTGCGCTATATCCGGTGGCGCAATCTTAAAAAATGGGCATTTGCCGGTGGAGGCATGTCTTTTGTTGTGATGATTTGCTGCATGATGTATCTTGTTATTTCTGCAGGCTACAGCAAAAGAAGTAAGACGCTTGTGCTGTATAAATTCGATAAATGGTTCACAGAGATTTCAGCACTGCTTATTATCGGAGTCGTTGTTTATAGTGTGGTGATTGGCTTGAATGGCATTAACAGCGAATATTGGTTTGCTGCTGTAGGCGGCATAGGAGTGGCTTATATTGTTGGTGTATTTGGAATACTAAGTTTTGCAAGACGCTTAAGAGCACATATTCTGATTCAAAATTCTTTGTGCTATAAGATTTATGAGGGCATGCGTCATTTGATTTGTGATGGCATTATTAAGGGACAGATGTTTAGAAAATATATTCTGTTTCTTATTGGTTTTGGCATTGCAGATGTTTTGCTGGCCTTATCGGTGATAATGATCGGTTCTGATATATGGTTAATTATTGTACTGATGATTTATTTGTATGAAATGATTATGGCTGGCTACAAACTGCTTCAGCTTCAGAAAATCAAAGATGGTGCCAAAGCAATCGCAGATGGAAATCTGACCTATAAAATTGATACGATGAACATGGGACCGCTGTTTGAAAATTTTGCGAGTGATATTAATAATATCGGACGTGGTTTAAATGCGGCAGTGGATGAGCGTATGAAAAGTGAGCGTATGAAGACTGAACTGATTACAAATGTATCACATGATTTAAAGACGCCGCTGACATCGATTATTAACTATGTGGATTTATTAAAACGTGAACCGATTGAAAGCGAAACGGCGAAGGAATATATTAAGGTTTTAGATGAAAAATCCCAGAGATTAAAAGCATTGACAGAAGACCTTGTGGAGGCTTCCAGAGCAACCTCAGGCAACATCAAGCTTGAATTAAATACAATTAATTTTGTTGAACTTGTGCTGCAGGCGGCGGGCACATATCAGGAGAAATTCGATGCAGCTAATCTTGAAATGGTGCTTCGTTATGCACCTGAAACGATGTTAATTATGGCAGACGGACGCAGACTCTACCGTGTGCTCGACAATCTTTTAAATAATGTGTGCAAATATGCAATGCCGGGCACAAGGGTTTATATTGATATGTATGTGGAAAACAGACGCGCCTGGATGGTGATGAAAAATATTTCAAAGACGCAGCTTACGATTCCTGCGGATACCCTGACACAGCGATTTGTCCGGGGTGACTGGTCAAGAAGTACAGAGGGCAGCGGTCTTGGACTGTCGATAGCGCGAAGTCTTACAGAACTGCACGATGGCATATTTGACATTGCGCTGGATGGTGATTTATTTAAAGTGTCGGTAGCACTAAACTGTTTAAATGAAAAAGAAACAATATAAATAACCAAAAACAGGTTTTTGGGATAAAAGTTAAAAAAGAATTAAACCCCGTCCAAATTGTTGAAGCTGTGCTGTGGATAGTGTATACTGATTATTGTTCAAAGAAAGAAATTTTCTGAACAGTAATGTATACTGTGAACATAAAATTGAAAAAGGGTGTGAAAATATGGGTAATGTAATCAAAAAACATTTTCATTTTAATTCCTCAGACGGTATTCACAGAATCCACGGTATTTGCTGGAAACCGGAGGAGGGTGATATTAAGGGTGTTGTTCAGATTGTTCATGGTATGAACGAGTTTGTGGATAGATACGATGATTTTGCACGGTTTTTATGTGCGCATGGCTTTGTTGTGGCTGGGGAGGACCATTTGGGTCACGGCACATCAGTGAATGATGAGAGCGAGCTTGGATTTTTCGGTAAGAAAAATGGACCGGATTATCTTGTTCAGGATAATTATCGTGTGAAAAAACATATGGAACAGGAATTTGCGGATGTACCGTATTTTATTCTCGGACACAGCATGGGATCATTTATTACACGATTGTTTCTTGCACGCTACAGCAAGGAAATTGACGGTGCGATTATCATGGGTACAGGTAATCAGTCACAGATGATGTTGTATGCTTCCAAGGTATTGCTGCGTCTGATGGCGATAGGCAAGGGCTGGAAATTCCGCAGTGCCTTTGCAAGCAAGATGGCATTTGGCAATTACAATAAAAAATATGAGAATGTCAGAACGAAGTATGACTGGCTGACAAAGGATACGGCTATCGTGGATGCGTATATGGCAAATCCTTTATGTACATTTACGTTTACGCTGGCAGCATTCAGAGATACATCAGATATGATTTCGAATGCAGGAAAGATGGATACGATTCTTGAGATGCGAAAAGAGATGCCGGTGCTTATCGTTTCCGGTAAGGAAGACCCTGTTGGCGGTTATGGTTGGGGCGTTGAGGCTGTCTATAAGAAATTTATTGAGGCGGACATGGAAGATGTGACGCTGAAGCTTTATGAAAATGACCGACATGAGATTTTAAATGAAACAGATAGAGATGTTGTCTATGAAGATATCTTAAATTGGCTGACTCAATATATTGAAACCGAAGATGAAGCATGACAGTAAGTCGCTGATATATTGCGGACATTAATATCATGCAAATAAAAAACGCTGTAAATGACACAGAGCCTTTATTGGTGTGTGAGATTTACAGCGTTTTAAATACATTTAAGATGATTGATTACAGATGTTTGCGAATGGCTTCAAGAACTTCTTCCTTTGGTACGGCGCCGATAATCTTTTCGGCAACCTCGCCATCTTTAAATACATACATGGCAGGAATGTTCATAATACGGTATTCGCGTGCAAGATCCATGTTCTCATCGACATTGATTTTGACGATGACGGCTCTGTCACCAAGTTCATCGGCAGCATCCTCAAGAACAGGTGACATCATCTTGCAAGGACCACACCAGTCTGCGTAGAAGTCCACCAGTACTGGTACTTTGGCATCTAAGACAACTTCTTTAAAAGAATCATTATTAATATGTTGAAGCATAGGTAAAACCTCCTTAATCATTGAAATAATTAAAATCTGCGAAAATCCGGTGGATTTTCATGGGTTGAAGCTGTATATATAGTGTCTTGCTTCTACTGGTAAGTATACACTAATTTGCAGATTTTGAACAGGAAAATATCATAAAAAATGGAGAATAATTGTCAGCACACATTGACAATAAGGGATTGAAAGGATAAGCATTTTGGTGTAAAATAAAACAAAAGTATGTTTTGCTGTATAAACATGAAATAAAAACTTATGGGAGAAAGAATATGGCTAAGAAAAAGCGTGATTTTTGGGACGATGTGGACGAAGAAGTAGAAGTTTCCGATAAGCATCAGAAAGAGAAGTCATCTTACGATGATTCATATAAGGACGCTGCTTATCATGATGATACAGAAGATGACTACAGTAATTATGACGATGACAGCGATGACAGATTTCATCTGACCAGATGCATGCCATTCAAGATTGTGACAAGACTTTTGCTGCTTGTGGCAGCAGCGGTGATTGGTATCTCCGGTTACATCTGTTATAAATATGTTGATGACCGCTATGATGGTGGTTACACGAACAATTATTTCAGCAGCAAAGGCTTTTCAATCGAATATAATGATTCTGTTGAAAAAGTACTTAAGATTATGGAAGCTGTTGAAAATGATACATCACTGGCGAACGGTCAGGATAAGATGGATGCACTTGTAAAGAGTGTCTTTGATACAGAAGGCAATTTTTCTTTCCTTGTACAGGATGAGAACAAAGTGACGTTATATGCATCCAGCGAAGATGCCAAAGAACGAATTGAGAGCAGTCATCATTTTATGACGATTTCAACGATTGATAATCAGTTTACAGTGGATACAACTTCTGGCAGTATTCCGGTAAAGGGTCTGAATGAAGCCGGATGGAAATCTACGATGGACAGCTTTAGCAAAACATACATGATTTACATGGCTGTAGATAATAACCTCACAGAGGGTGGCGGTTTCTATCAGTCTTATATGGATTATCAGGCATACACAGGATATTTTAATATTGCGCGTATCGCATTGATTGCAGGTCTTGTAGTATTTATTATATTACTTGTTTTATGTGTGATTTCCACGGGTATGCGTAATGGCACAAACGAAGTTAAATTATCCGTATTTGATTATATTTATACAGAGTTTGCAGCGATTATCAGCCTGGCAGCACTTGGTGCGATTTTATATGGTCTATTTTATGTACACAGACACGGCGTTCTTGGGAACAATGACAAATATATCATTATGGCCGGTCTGGCAGTCTTTTATATTGTTTTGATTCGTAGCTATTTCAGCCTTGTGCGTCGAATCAAGACTGGACGTTTTGTGGCAGATTCTCTGATTTACAGACTTGGACATCTGATCAACAGAGGACTGAATCATTTGCCAAAAGCTATCAAAGCGATTATTGTTGTACTGTTTTTGATTGCATTAAATGGTGGACTTGTATATGCATTATTATACTTAAGAGATTATACAGTGAAGGGTATTCCGATTGTCTTTGCTGCAGTACCGGTGGTTTTCATTATTGAGTTAATTGCTTTTATCTGTTGTCTGTTTGGTGGTGTGCCGGATAATTCAGGGGATGAAGAAGTTTATGATGATTACGATGGCGAGGCAGAGGATGGAGATAAGGCTGATGAAGATGGACAGCCATCCAAACAGTCTGAAGGCAATCCTGATGATTGGTCAAATGTTGACTTTGGCAATGGAGTTAAGGTGGAAGCACCTCGTGAAGAAGAAAATCAGTTTGACTTTGGAAAAACCCAACAGAATGTGATTATTCCGACAGCGGAAAAGACAGTATTTTTATCTGATGATGAAGTGAATACACTCAAACAGCAGTCTGAAACACCGGAAGCTCATGAAACACCGGCACAGACAGTTCAGACAAATAATACATCATCTATCGTATCTGAGGCCGCAAGTGCAGCACGCGCTACAGCACAAATGCAGGCAACACAGCTTCTGGATGCAGATGCAGTCAATGCTGCATTACTTGCTGATGAAACATTGCTTGATTTCATTCAGTTGAACAAAGATGTTCGCAAGATGTTCAGAATCAAATTAAAGAACAAAAACCTCGGTGTGACACTCCGTGCACCGGAGAAACCGATTTTACTTGATATTGATAAGAGCAATGCGATTCGTGTATTATCTATTCTTTTTGATAATGTTGAGAAGTATGCCGAAGAAGGCTCGAGAGTATACATTGAGATGTACACTCAAAAAGGCAAGATGGTTTACATGATGAAGAATACTATCAAAGAAGAACTTCTTGGCGAAGTTACAGGTGAGATGGGACCAAGCCTTAAGGAAGCCAAACGTATCGTTCAGGCTGAAGGCGGTAAGTTCATTACAGCGGTAGACGGCCAGACATTTAAGGCAGGTATTTTGTTATCAACAGCGAACTAAGCTGTGTGATTTAAAAATACTTTGGAAAACCCTTAAGAAGGGGTTTTGAACTAAATTAAATTTTTTAAAGGACATGACCTTTTTGGTTGTGTCCTTTTTACATTGTTATCATAAATATATCCAGCAAATCCGACATCATCAAAATCTGCCCATACATATTTGCCAAAATTATTAAAAAAGCCATCTATGTGTGCGGTTAAATGTCATTTTACCGCTTCAAATGATGAGCTTCAAAATTTGAAATTGCCCTGCCTACAGATTATAATATTTTACGTGAGAGGCTTGCGAAGGAAGTGGAGGAATTTCAATGAGTGAAACAAGGTATATTATATCGGACGCGGCCAAGATGATTGATGTTGAGCCACATGTCCTGCGTTACTGGGAAGAAGAACTGGGAATGGAAATTCCGAGAAATGAAATGGGACATCGTTATTATACAGATAAGGAGGTTCGCCTGTTTACAATGGTCAGGGATTTGAAGGATAAGGGTTTTCAGTTAAAAGCCATCAAGATGATTCTGTCTGCCATTGATTCAGAAGAAAATAGCAATAAAATTATTTCACTGGATGAGATTCGGAAAAATTATGAAAATGCACAGAAGCAGGAAAATGAAGATACACCGAAAAACAACAGTGCTAATCCTGACATACAGTTAAAAGATAATGGACAGTCACAAATAAATTCAGGTACGGCAAAGAACGTAAGTACAATGAAATTTTCACAAAATACAGCAAGCAAGACGAGTGACGGCAAGCAGAGTAAACTTACAGAGCGAGGAGAAATGATACAGTCTGAATCACAGTCAGATACTGCACAGCAGACGGTTGAGGATGAAGACCAGGAAAATCACGAAGAAACAGCACTGCTGGCATCACGCATGTCAGGTGATGTGTCAGTGCCGCTGACCTCCGAAGAAAAAATGGCACACTTTAAATACATGATGGACAGCATTGTCATGCAGGCACTTAAGAAAAACAATCAGACACTTGAAACACAAATCAGTGACCAGATTTCCGAGAGGCTTATCAGTGAGATGGACATGTTGTTAAAGCTTCAGGAGGAACGTGAGGAGGAACGTTACCGAAATATTGATGAGATGATTCGTCAAAGACAGCAGGGGTACCGGGAAGCGGCCGCTGCCAAAGCACCGGCATTTAGTTCTAAAAAAGAGAAAAAGAAGTGGTTTAAAAACCGGGAGTTTTAAAATTCAAAATGTCCGAAACGAAAAATAGCTGCAAAGTCATCTTTGCAGCTATTTAACAATTTAAATTATTCTTCTTCAATAGCACCTGTTGGGCAAGCACCTGCGCATGTACCGCAGCTAACGCATTCGTCAGCATTGATTTCGTATTTGCCATCACCTTCAGCAATAGCACCAACTGGACATTCGCCAGCGCATGAACCGCAACATACACAACTATCAGTAATTACATATGCCATAGTAGTTACCTCCTTATAAAACTTATTTTGTGAATACATGCTTATTGTAATACAAAAGTTCATTGAATACAAGGGGAATTTTATAGAAACTTTTCTCAACAAGAAAGATTATGATGGATGTAATTTGATGGTGCGTAGATGCGGTAAAGCTTGGTTTTATCGTCTGCTATGTGAGACAGGGGAGAGGGGAGGCTTTGAAAAATACGTTGAATAATTTAAAAAGATGTATTATAATGAGGATTAGTCGTATAGTAAGACTTATAGTGATTTTTAAAGGAGGAATTTCTGATGGCACAGCAGGTATCTAAGACTACTATGATTGGCGATTTATTAGGAATCGATGCTGGCGTTGCTCCAATTCTTTTAAGCATTGGTATGCATTGCCTTGGATGCCCATCTTCTCAGATGGAAACAATCGAAGAAGCTGCAATGGTTCATGGCGTTGACGCAGATGAATTAGTTGCTAAAATTAACGAATTTCTGGCAGCTCAGAAATAATAGAGAACACAGGGCTGTTGCAGGCATCAGTTTACGCTGGCCTTGCACGGCCCTGTGTTCATTAACAGAAAATTCCTTCAGTTTTCCTGTTAAGTAAATATAGACACGAATCGTAAAAGAACCGGTTTAGTAAAGGGTGTTATATTTCAGCTACAATGTATTGGAAACAATATTCGACTGTTGGATAAACATTATGGTTTTAAGCCGCAGTATCATCTTGTTATTATGGTAATATTTCTATTATGTTTTCAATGATTATTTCACTTGCAGAAGTACGGGAGATTAAGAAACTGATTTCGGAAGTAAAAGAAGAATTAGCGGAAGCGCAGATACTTTATAATGACTGTGAAATTGGGCTGATGATTGAAACACTTACTACGCATGATTGAGCTTGTTGTGAATAATGCACATCAGGAAAACTGCTGGGTTGGTATTTGCGGTGAACTTGGCGTAAAGCCTTTGATTAAGCGTACAAGTATCCTAAAATAAATAAAATAGCAGAAAACATAAAGGCGATACCGCTCTATGGATACATATCCACAAACGGTATCGCCTTTGTGCGTCATGCAGGTTTATATCGTAAAATAAACTGCATCTTAAATATGCTTTTATAACTCAGCTAAAATCTGAAGCGCCTGATTCTTAATCATAATTGTATAATGTTCGTTATAGTAAGCGGTTGTGGCGTAAGTAAAAGCTTCACGCTGGCCGTATTCTGTCGCAGCATTGCACAGACAGTTAAAGTCCTCAGGTGTTGCATCGCCTTTGTGCAGGACAAGATAAAATCTGCCGGTATGCTCATCCTTATACAGTGTATTTGTTCCGCAGATCATCGCATGTGCAGCCTCTGCAAATGCAGAAACTTCTGACAGACTGTGGAACGAGAAAATACGTGTAATTTCAATCGCAATCTCTGAAGCCGGTGCAGTCTTTTTAGATGGTGCATCGGATTTCTTTGCGGCTGATGGCTGAATATCTGCAAGGACGTTCTCCTGAATGCGCTTAAACAGGTCAAGAATCTCATCAGCGCCTGTATATGTCTGGGCGTCTGAATCATCGGAGGAGTCAAAGTCTTCATCATCTTCCTCTTCATCATCTGTGACCGGCGTAAATCTGGCAAAACGTGTATCTAATTCTTCCGGATCCTCAACTTTGGTAATAATGAGAACTACACAGTCGCCGGAAACCGGAATCGCTTCTATAATCAATGGTATGTCTTCTGCTTCAAAACCGAGTTCATCAGAAGCCTGTGCCATCATATCATGAAATAATGCTTTAGCCTTTTCTGAGCCATAGGCTAATTCGCTGATCTTAAGTTCGCGGTTGATTAAATCATTTCGATTGAGTGTGCATCTGATTTGGTTTTCGCTGATTCTTTCAAGCTTCATGAAATCACCCCTTAGTATCATTAGTATAAACATTAAAATTCGGAATGTAAAGAGTTATTATTAGTATATGCTATAAAATTTACGGATATGCATATGATGTTAGCATGTCTTGAAAATCATATTTAAAGAAGAAAAATAATTAAATTTAAAGAAAATAGTTTAAGTTTCTGAAAAATTTAAAAAAGTGAAAGTGTTGTGTGATTTGTTGAAAAAATAATGACAATTTTAAATGCCGAAAAATGTCAATAACGGTAAAAATATTGCGGTTATACACAATATATGATAGAATAAAAGCGCTATTTAGCGAAGATAAAGAGTGGTGTAAAACACTCTGGTATAGATAGGAAATACTGCAAAGCAGAACTTTTCTGATAGAGATAATGTATAGAAGCTGTATGCAGAGGAGTGTAACAAATGAGAGATATATTGGATAAAGTAATGCTTGTGATTCGGGTTTTATTTGTACTTTGTTTTGGTTTGTATTTTATGCTGGTTCGAAGTCCATTTACTGCGCGTACGATTGATGCCCAGGCACAATCCCAGGCAGATCTTGAACAGATATATAATGAATGGTTTTCGTATGTGCGCATAGAGCATATTGACCTTGAAGATACTGGATTTTATACAGTAAATGATGATGATACAGAGATTGAATCCTACTGTTTTATTGGTTATATCGGAAATCATGGATATCTTGTCGAACTTCCTGCAAAGGATGTGTACAAGCTGACAGACGATGTAACGAAAGGCATCAAGGATGCAACAGTTGTTGGGGAGATGCTTTATGACAGTGCAATGCTTGAGGCAGTGGCTGAAGACGAAGGCTATACGATACCTGAATATGCAGCTAAATACGATGTGTGCCGTGTGAGTATTTGCAAACCTGCAGATACATTTTTGAAAAATCGCCCATATATTGGTCTGTTTTGTTTTTGTTCAGCACTTTTATTTGGTGGCTATAATATTATTATGAGAAGACAGGCAAAACAGTGCGGTGAGGATGACAGTGAAAAGTCGGAGAAGGCATAAACATATCAAAATAAAAAAGAATAATCAGGGATGGAACTGAAAAATTATAAAATTCAGGCAGCGGGGAAGTTCTATTCGGGGCTGTCAAAATTGTTAGAAGAAAGGAATACCAAAGAGTAAGGTGAAGTTATGCAACAAAAAAAGAGAAGACGTAAATCAAGAAAGAAGAAGGTTATAGGCGTTATTTTATCATTGCTTGTCATTGTTGTGATGGGCGGAATGGCAGTATCCAGTATTTTGAGTTTCAGAAATGCAGAAACCGGTGACAAACTGGATTACAAGGCCGCATATGGTCTTGCGGATAACGAATATACAGTGACACTCAATAACGAAATCACAAGTTATCATGCAATGGATTATGAAGGACATGCTTATTTCCATTTGAAGGATGTGCTTGAGAATATTAACAGCAGATTTTATTGGGATTACAATGAAAATCTTTTGATTTACACAAAGCCGGACGGTGATGTGAAGGTTTATCCTGAACAGACAAACTACACAGATGCTTCAGGTCAGACAGACCTTGATTATGCACCTGTTAAACTGGCAGATGACCAGGTTTATATAGCTGCTGAATATGTGAAGCTGTTTACAAAATGCAGTCTGGATATTTATCAGAATCCGAACCGTATTGTTGTGAGAACCGATTTCTCAGAAAAAACAATGGTTGATTTGACAAAAGAAACATATATCCGCTACAGAGGCGGTGTGAAAGCAGAAGTTTTCAGAAAAGGTCAGGCAGGCGAAGCATTATATGTGCTTGACGATACTTATGACGGTTGGACTTATGTTGCAACAAGTGATGGTTATACAGGCTGGGTTGCCAACAAATATATCGGTGATGCTTATACACAGATACCTGCGGAACCTGAATTTACAGGATTTGATTATCAGACTGTTCAGAGAGATTACAAAGTGAAGATGGTATGGCATCAGGTGATGTCTGCACAGGCAGCAGAGTTAAATATCAGCTCACTGGATTCATGTACAGGTATGAACGTTGTTTCTCCGACATTCTTTGCATTTAATGACACGGATGGCAATATTCGAAGTATTGTAAGTCAGTCATATGTTGATGCAGCACACAGCAGAGGCATGGAAGTATGGGCGCTGTTCTCAAACCAGTTTCCTACGGAAACAGGTGATCTTGGCGAGTTTGATGGTAATGCGACAAATGAAGTCCTTGGTTATACATCAAAGCGTGAAAATGCCGTTGCACAGATTATCCAGATGTGTAAAGAAGCCGGCATTGACGGTATCAACCTTGACTTCGAACGTATTGTAGCACCATCTGAATCAGATACAGCATCAGCAAACTATCTGCAGTTTGTCCGCGAACTGAGCGTAGCATGCCACCAGAATAATATTATTTTCTCTATTGATAACTATGTGCCATTATATACAGCACATTATGACAGAGTTGAACAGAATGTATTTGCAGATTATCTTGTGATTATGGGTTACGATGAACATTATGCCGGCGGCGGTGAAGCTGGTTCAGTTGCTTCATTATCCTTTGTTGAACAGGGCATTGAAGATACATTAAATGCCGGTGTACCTGCTTCAAAGGTTATTAATGGTATTCCATTCTATGCAAGAATCTGGTATACAGACAGTACAGGTCAGTTGTTCTATTATGGCGATGTGACAATGACAGAGGCTGCAACTTATGCTGCAAACCACGGTGTGGAAGTACAGTGGCGTGAGGAAAACGGTGACAGCTACATCACATACACAGGTGATGATGGCAATGAGTATCAGATCTACACAGAGAGTGTGGATTCTGTAGACCGCAAGATGCAGTTGATTACAAAATATGATCTGGCTGGCGTATCATGCTGGAAACTCGGTCAGGAGAACAGCGGTGTATGGAGTGTGATTAACCAGTATTTACCTTGATAGTAAAAATACGGAGGTCGTAGCATGAATGTGATGAATTATCAGAAAGTGCTCGACTGTGAAATTCAAAAAATCTTATCTGGGGATAAGACACCAAGACTGCTTTTACATAGCTGCTGCGCACCTTGCAGCAGCTATTGTCTTGAGTATCTGTCACAGTATTTTGATATCACAGTTTATTTTTATAATCCAAATATTTCACGAAAAGAAGAATATGATAAGCGTACCGAAGAATTAAAGCGTCTTGTGCGTGAGCTGCCTGCAAAACATCCGGTTCAGGTTGTCATCGGGGCACAGGAACCGGAAAAATTTTATGAGATTGCAAAGGGGCTTGAGAAAGTACCTGAGGGCGGCGAGCGTTGCTTTAAATGCTATCGTCTGCGGTTAGAGGAAGCGGCAAAGATGGCTGCAGAAGGACATTATGATTATTTTACAACCACATTGTCTATAAGTCCTTTAAAAAATGCGGCAAAGCTCAATGAAATCGGTGCAGAACTTGCGGACATCTATGGTGTGCCTTATTTATTTTCAGATTTCAAAAAGAAAAACGGCTATAAACGTTCAATTGAGTTGTCGGCGATTTATGGATTGTACAGACAGAATTATTGCGGATGCATTTATTCGGAGCAGGAGATGCATGAGCGATTAAAGAAGGTTGCTCAGAGCGAGAATGACACAGAAAAATGATGTAAAAAGTAATGCGGAAAGTAAAATGCCGGAAATAGAAATGAGGCAGAAAAATAAAAAACTGTGGCACAAAAGTAATGCCGGGTATGAATAGTTAAACTCCCTAATATACTTTAACGAGTATATCAGGGAGTTTTTTGATGGCAAAAAATAGAGCAGTACGAAATAGTATAGTGGAAAATAAAACAGAACAAAATCATATGACGCAAAATAAAACAGAACATAGGTATGATGTTCAACCTTATATCCTGCGCGGACTTCGGCTGCTAGGTCTATCCGTGATAGCGCTGATGATTGGCAGCTTGATCGGTTTAAACAGTCTTGGTAACGCGGTGTTTTATAAGATTGAAAATCAAAAAATTATTGTATTGGATGCAGGTCACGGAGGGTTTGACTCCGGCAAGGTAGGGGTCAATGGCAGCCTTGAAAAAGAGCTGAATCTCCAAATTGCAGAAAAATGCAAAAAATATCTTGAACAAAGCGGATATAAGGTTGTGATGACAAGAGAAGATGATAACGGTCTGTATGATGCATCAAGCAAAAATAAAAAGCGTGAGGATATGAATGCGAGAGTTAATATAATGAATACTTCAGATGCCATGCTGGCTGTGAGTATCCATCAAAACAGCTACACAGGGGCCGCCTGCAGTGGCGCGCAGGTATTTTATTATAATGGTTCAGAAGCAGGAAAGCAGCTTGCAGGCTATATACAGGACAGTATCATTGTGCGGGTACAGCCGCAAAATACGCGGCAGATTAAAGCTAACAGTGATTATTTTATTTTAAAACATGCCAAAGTGCCAACGGCGATTGTGGAGTGTGGATTTTTATCCAATGCTGACGAAGAACGAAAACTGTGTGATGATACATATCAGGAAAAACTTGCCTGGGCGATTACGATGGGGATTGTACAGTATTGCTCACAGGCAGGAAGTTTATAACCCCAAATTTATGAATTGAAAAATTTGTATGATATTATGACAACAGATTTTGTGGGTTCTAAATATAAAATATCGGCAAAAGAATGGTATTGTTTGCACAACGTATTGGCGGAAATATGAATTGATTTAACGTATGTGCGATGGTATAATGTGAAATATGATGATGTCAGGGCCAAAAGGTCAAAACTCCATTCGTGCTTGCAAGATAGGGTGTTTGACTTTGAAACCCGTGGAAATATGAAAGTGTAAGACATATTCAGAATATCATATCAACAATGTGTAGAAAAGGGATGTCAATATTGAAAACACAGATGTTTAAAATAAATGTTCCTGCACAGGATAAGGAACAAAAGATAGATTTTTCGGCTTCAGATATGGCACAGCTTAAAGTTGCAGGCCAAATACTGGCGCAGGGAGGACTGGTTGCATTTCCGACAGAAACCGTATATGGTCTTGGCGGTGATGCGATGAATCCGAAGGCTTCAGAAAAAATATATGCGGCAAAGGGGCGTCCATCGGATAATCCGCTGATTGTCCATATCGCTTCATTGGATGCTTTAAAGGTACTTGCCAGAGAGATACCTGAAAATGCGATGGCACTGGCAAAAGCCTTCTGGCCGGGACCGATGACAATGATATTTAAAAAACAGGATTGCGTACCATATGAAACGACAGGCGGACTTGATACGGTGGCGGTACGTTTTCCGTCACATCCGGTGGCCAAAGAGATGATTCTGGCATCGGGAACCTATATTGCGGCACCAAGTGCCAATACATCAGGCAGACCGAGCCCGACCACGGCGCAGCATGTTTTTGAGGATATGGACGGCAGAATCGATGCGATTATTGATGGTGGTCAGGTCAACATCGGTATTGAATCTACGATTGTGGATGTGACAGGCGATGTGCCGATGATTTTAAGACCGGGTTATATTACAAAAGAGATGCTGGAGAAGGTTGTTGGCAAAGTGACGATTGACCCTGCCATTATTGATGATAATCTGATGAAGGGAGTGCGCCCAAAAGCACCGGGTATGAAATACAAACATTATGCACCAAAGGGTGATTTAACGATTGTTGAGGGCACACAGGCAGCAGTAGTTGCCAAAATCAATACACTTGTCGAAGCAGCACAGACCGCGGGCAAACATGTTGCAGTCATTGCAACCGATGAAACAAAGAATTTATATCAGTGTCCGATTGTGGAAAGCATCGGCACACGCAACAACGAAGATACCATTGCGCATAATTTGTATGATATTTTAAGACGCATGGACGATTTGAGCGTGGATGTGATGTACTCAGAAGCATTCTCTGAGGGTGGTCTTGGACAGGCGATTATGAACCGACTGCTAAAAGCTGCAGGCCATCAGGTAATAGAAGTCTGAAAATCCCACGGCTTGCGCAAAAAAGCGTAATAATGGTCAAAACATTTAAATTTTAAATATTGCAAAAACGGAGGAATAAAAAGATGATAGCACTTGGATGTGATCACGGCGGTTATGCATTAATGCAGGAGGTTATTGCATGGCTTGAAAAAAATAACTATGAATATAAAAACTATGGAACTTATTCAGAGGCATCTGTAGATTACCCTGAATATGGTAAAAAAGTTGCACATGCAGTTGCAGATGGTGAATGTGAATTTGGTATTCTGATTTGTGGTACAGGTATTGGTATTTCCATTACTGCAAACAAAGTCAAAGGTGTGCGCGCAGCATTATGTACAGACTGTTTCTGCGCACAGGCAACAAGAGAGCATAACAATGCCAACATTCTTGCCCTGGGTGGTCGTGTTGTGGGACCAGGTCTTGCATTAAAGATTGTAGAAACATTTTTGACAACACCATTCTCAAATGATGAGCGTCATATCAGACGTATTAACATGATTGAAGACTGAGATAAGGAGTATCAACGTGAGCGGCAAACGACAGGATTATATTACATGGGATGAATATTTTATGAGTGTTGCAAAGCTTGCGGCACTGCGTTCAAAAGATCCGAACAGCCAGGTGGGTACATGTATTGTCAGCAAAGACAATAAGATTTTATCCATGGGCTACAACGGTTTTCCGATGGGATGTTCTGATGATGAATTTCCATGGGCAAGAGATGGCGGCGAACTTGACACGAAGTATGTCTATGTGACACATAGCGAGCTCAATGCGATTTTGAATTACCGCGGAGGAAGCCTTGAGGGTGCAAAGTTATATGTATCACTTTTTCCATGCAATGAATGTGCGAAAGCGATTATTCAAAGTGGTATCAAAGAAGTGATTTATGGTATCGACAAATATTCAGATACACCATCTGTGATTGCATCAAAGCGTATGATGGATGCAGCAGGTGTCCATTACAGACAGTATTGGGCAAGTGGACGAAAGATTACATTGGATGTTTAAAAATGAATTGTCCTGTGTTATTTGTGTACACCATAAAATAGTAAAAGCAAAAGAAAAATATAAAACATAACAATTCGTTTCCTTAATATACCGTACATAATATACAATATTTTTGCAAAAATTACAAAAACAGATAGCATATTTAACAGAGATATGGTAATATTAAAAAGTACACGCATGGATCATTAATGCATGAATGCATGCGAGAGCACCAGACAGGGGACGAGATTATGGACAGAAAAAGGCACAATAGGAGCGTTATTAAAGCACTGAGTATGGTATCCCAGATTGGAATTACCATGCTTGTTCCTATTGTGCTTTGTTTTTTTATCGGCCGGTGGCTGGATGGCATTTTCGGTACAAAATGTATTATGATTATCATGACAATCCTTGGGATACTGGCGGCGTACCGCAACTTATTTGTGATAACAAAGCCACTGGTCAAGGGAGAAAGGGAGAAGGCGGATGAGGCATATCGCAGACAATCTGAAAGCATGGATTCAGAGAAGCAACGAAACAATGATTGAACTTATCGCCGAAATCCTGGCAATGAATGTGTGCATTGCCATCGTCGGAGGGATTATCTCCGGCAACATACTTAGATTTTGCTTAGGAGTACTTTTGGGGACGGTTTATGCTGTGTTTGCGGTAATACATATGACAACCTCAATCGAGGATGCATTGGATTTACCGCAGGATGCTGCCGAAAAGTCTGCAAAACGTGGGTATGGCATTCGGCTTGTTATCGCCGGTATCGTGATGATTATTGGTCTGGAGGTGACATATTTTCATTTTGCCGGAGTATTTCTGGCTATGATGAGTGTGAAGTTTTCAGCACTTTTAAATCCATGGATGCACAGGATGATGACAAAGATTAAAGGCAAAGGAAGGTGAAAAAATGGGACAGGAAGTTGACTTTATGATACATGGGTATACAAAAGTAAACTTTTTTGGCAGTGAAGTCTACATCACGACAACACATGTGTGTCTGCTGATTGTGTGTCTGACGATGGTTGTCATCGGTCTTATTGTTAAGTGCAAGATGAAGCATGCAACGACAGTGCCGGGGACAGTTCAGAATATCGCAGAGATGTATGTGGAGATGCTGGATGGCGTTGTCAAAGGCAGTATGTTCAGACATTGGAAAAAATACGCCAATTACATGCTGACGATATTTATGTTTATTTTATTTGCAAACTTATCTGGTATCTTTGGCCTGCGTCCACCGACCGCAGATTTCTGTGTGACATTGACACTGGCACTGATTACCTTCGCAGTGATTCAGTTTAATGCCTTCAGAACGAATGGTGCGCTTGGCTATCTGAAAAGTCTGGCCCAGCCGTTATTCCTGTTGTTCCCAATCAACGTTATTGGTGAGATTGCCACACCGGTATCTTTATCACTTCGTTTGTTTGGTAACATCATGGGCGGCACAGTTATGTTGGCGCTTTACTACGGTTTACTGCCGAAGTTAGCCACAATCGGTATCCCGGTATTTTTGCATGTATATCTGGATATCTTTTCAGGTGCCATTCAGACATATGTATTCTGTATGCTGTCAATGGTATTTATTAACGACAAATTGCCTGAGTAATCGAATCAAAAACAATGATTTAAGGAGGAAACAATCATGGATGGAATTACAGGAAAAGCTTTAATTTTAGCGTGTTCAGCAATTGGTGCAGGTTTGGCAATGATCGCAGGTATCGGACCTGGTGTTGGTCAGGGTATCGCAGCAGGTCATGGTGCATCTGCTGTAGGACGTAATCCGGGCGCAAAGGGTGATATCACATCAACAATGCTGCTTGGACAGGCGGTTGCGGAAACAACAGGTCTTTATGGTCTTGTTATCGCGCTGATTCTCTTATTCGCAAATCCATTAATTGGCAAACTTTGATGCGTTTTCACCAAAAAGGTGAGAACAGACAGATAGAAGCCGAAGGGAGGCTTAAACTTGGACGGAAGATTATTCGGACTTGATATGCAGCTGCTTTTCGACCTGTGCATTGTATTCGTTTGTATTATGCTGTTATTTATTATCATGAGCAATCTGTTTTTTAAACCTGTCAGAGCATTTCTGGAACAGAGAAAAGCAGGGATTGCAGCAGATATTGAAGCAGCCAAAGCAGATGAAGCAGCAGTAGAGAGCATCAAAGCTGAATATGAAGCTTTGCTCAAAGAAGCAAATAAAGAAGCAGAAAGTCTGATATCCACATCCTTTAAAAATGCCCTGAAAAAACAGGACGAGATGATTTCTGAAGCCAAAGAGAAAGCCCAGGCGGTGATTGAACAGGCAGACCGGGAAGTTGAAAAAGACAAAGCAGAACTTCACGATGATGTGAAGCGGCAGATGGCAGAGATGGCATCTGTGATTGCCGGTAAGTTTGTGATATCAGGGGACCCATTCCGTGAGGCGTTGTTGCTTGAAGAAACTTTGAAAGAAATGGGTGGTGACACATGGCAGAATTCATAATCACTGCGGTGAATATATTTATACTGTTCTTTCTTGTAGGCTATTTTGGCTCGGGTATGGTGAGCAAATTCTTAGCAAAAAGAAAAGCAGGGATTGTAGAAAGCATTGATTCTGCCGCTGCACAAAAAGAAGCTGCCTCAAAAAATCTCAAAGCATATCAGGAAAAAGTCAAAAACTTTGAGAGTGAACGTCAGCAGATTCTTGAGCGCGCCGCACAGAGAGCAAAACGCAGGGAAGATGATATTATTGCAGAGGCCGGTAAAGAGGCCGAACGCATTATTTCCCGCGCGAATAAAGAGGCAGAATTAAAACGATTGAAATTAAAGGATGATATTAAGCATGATATGGTTGTTTATGCGACAGCAGCAGCATCCAGAATTATAACAGAGAATATGACGGACAGTATCCAGGATACATTGATCGAGGATACGTTGCGTGAGATGGGAGAGGCGACATGGCAAGATTAGCAGACAGAACATATGGCCAGGCTTTATTTGAACTTAGTGTTGAGGAAAATAAAGTAGACACATATGCGGAGCAGATTTCAGATGTCCGTACCCTATTTGTGAGTAATCCTGATTTGATGAAATTGCTGACACATCCGCAGATTCAGAGTGAACAAAAAATCGAAGTGATCCAGAAATGTTTTGAAGGTCAGATCGATGACCAGATCGAATCTTTCATGGAAATTATTATCAAAGCCGGAAGACAGGCTGAGATGATTAAGATTTTTGATTATTTTCTGAAGCAGATAAAAGCATACAAACATATAGGAACGGCTTATGTGACTTCTGCAAAAGAATTGACAGAGCGTCAGAAGCTGGCAATTGAAACACGATTGTTAGAACTGACAGATTTTATTTCTTTTGAGATGGTATATCAGACAGATCCATCACTGATTGGCGGTATGATTATCCGTATCGGTGATAAGGTAGTCGATTCCAGTATCAAAACAAAATTGGAAAATATGTCTAAGGAGCTGCTTAGTATTCAGCTCTGAAGATATAAACTTATAGAAAGAAGGTGCCAGAAACTCCATGAATTTAAGACCGGAAGAGATTAGTTCTGTGATTAAAGAACAGATTAAAAGATACAAGACTGAACTGGAGGTATCGGATGTTGGTACCGTTGTTCAGGTCGCAGATGGTATTGCGCGTGTCCATGGTCTTGAAATGGCAATGCAGGGTGAATTGCTGGAATTTCCTGGGGATGTATTCGGTATGGTCATGAACCTTGAGGAAGACAATGTCGGTGCTGTACTGCTTGGTGACTCAAGAAGTATCAGTGAAGGTGACATTGTTAAAACTACAGGTCGAGTTGTTGAAGTGCCTGTTGGTGATGCAATGATTGGCCGTGTTGTTAATGCACTTGGACAGCCGATTGACGGTAAAGGACCGATTGAAACGAGTCATTTCCGTCAGATTGAGCGTGTGGCTCACGGCGTTATTGAACGTAAATCCGTAGACACACCACTGCAGACAGGTATCAAGGCGATTGATGCCATGATTCCGATTGGACGTGGACAGCGAGAACTGATTATCGGTGACAGACAGACCGGTAAGACAGCGATTGCGATTGATACGATCATCAATCAAAAAGGACAGGATGTCCTTTGTATATATGTAGCGATTGGACAGAAAGCATCAACAGTTGCTAATATCGTGCATACGCTTGAAGAATATGGTGCCATGGATTACACGACAGTTGTATCCTCCACAGCATCAGAACTTGCACCATTGCAGTATATCGCCCCTTATGCGGGCTGTGCCATTGGTGAAGAATGGATGGAGCAGGGCAAGGATGTTTTAATTGTTTACGATGATTTGAGTAAACATGCGACAGCTTACCGTACACTTTCATTGCTGTTACGTCGTCCGCCAGGACGAGAAGCATATCCGGGTGATGTTTTCTATTTGCATTCAAGACTTCTGGAACGTGCTTCCAGATTGTCCGATGAGCTTGGCGGCGGTTCATTGACGGCGCTGCCGATTATTGAAACACAGGCAGGTGACGTATCTGCGTATATCCCAACCAATGTAATTTCAATTACAGACGGACAGATTTATCTTGAAACAGAGATGTTTAATGCAGGCTTCAGACCGGCAATTAATGCAGGCCTTTCAGTATCCCGAGTTGGTGGCTCAGCCCAGATTAAGGCGATGAAAAAGATTGCCGGACCAATCCGTGTGGAGTTGGCACAGTATCGTGAATTGCAGTCATTTGCCCAGTTTGGTTCAGATTTGGATGCAGCCACAAAGGAACAGCTTGAACAGGGTGCACGTATCCAGCAGATTTTAAAACAGCCTCAGTATGCGCCGATGCCGGTTGAAAAGCAGGTTGTGATTATTTATGCAGCTACAAGGAAATATCTTTTGGACATTCCTGTGGATGAAGTGCTTGATTTTGAAAAAGGTCTGCTTGAGTACATGGATGCAAAGCATGCAGATGTGCTTGAGGCTCTTAGAACACAGAAAGTCCTGACAGATGACATTGAAAAGGGTATTATTGCTGCAATTACGGAATTTAAAGCATCATATAAGGCATAAAAAAGAGGTGAACAGATATGGCCTCGATGAGAGAGATTAAAAGGCGAAAAAGCAGTATACAGAGTACGGCGCAGATTACAAAAGCCATGAAGCTTGTATCGACAGTCAAGTTTCAGAAATCCAAAGGACGCGCTCAGGATTCCAAACCGTATTTCGATAAGATGTATCAGACTGTTTCTTCCATTCTTGCAAAATCAGACAATATCATTCATCCGTATCTGACGGCAGGGGCATCGCCTAAAAAGGCGGTCATTGTCATTACGTCCAATCGTGGACTTGCCGGCGGTTACAATAATAATATTATCAAACTTGTGATGGATTCAGGCATTGCCAGGGAAGATGCCATCATATATGCTGTAGGCCGTAAAGGTAAGGATTTGCTGGCGCGCAGGGGGTATGATATCGCAGAGGATTTTTCGGATGTGATGGATGGTCCAATCTACAGAGATGCGATGGATATTGGCAATACGGTTTTGGAGGCATTTAAAAATCAGGAAATCGGTGAACTTTATTTAGCTTATACAAGTTTTAAAAATACAGTGACACAGATTCCGAAGCTGATTAAATTATTGCCGGCAGACACATCGGCGGCAGATGAAGTCCTTAAATCAGAGGATGATACAAAGCAGTCGGCACCGATGAATTATGAACCTGAACCGGAAGAAGTGCTTGATGCGTTGATTCCAAAATATATCTGCAGTTTGATTTACGGTGCACTGATGGAGGCCATGGCTTCTGAAAATGGTGCACGTATGACGGCGATGGATAATGCGACAAGCAACGCAGAAGAGATGATTGATAAGCTGACATTAAGCTATAACAGAGCAAGACAGGGTGCGATTACTCAGGAAATTACGGAAATTGTTTCGGGTTCTGAGGCACTTGCATAAATAAAATGATGTAAGTGTCAATTCGCATACATCAACATCAATGAGTGTAAAATTTGCTTTTGACACTCATATCATAAAATAAAAGTAACGATTCAGAAATTTGCGATCAGCGCAGACAATGTGGTTGATAGCTTTCTGGAAAATTACAAAAAGGAAGGAGTGAGTCAGCATTTATGGCAGAGCAGAAGATGGGCAAAGTAACTCAGATTATCGGTGCCGTTCTGGATATTAAATTTCCGGAAGGATGCCTCCCTGAGATTAACGATGCCATTCGTATCCATAAAAAAGACGGTAGTGATCTGGTCGTAGAAACAGCACAGCATCTTGGTGACGATGTTGTACGTTGTATTGCCATGGGTCCGACAGATGGACTTGTGCGTGGTATGGATGCAGAAAATACCGGCGCACCGATTTCAGTACCTGTCGGTGAACTGACTTTAGGACGTATATTTAATGTTCTCGGTGAAGCGATTGACAACAAGCCTGCACCGGATGTTAAACAATATTTACCAATTCACAGAAAGGCACCTGCATTTGAAGAACTTTCTGATGCAAAAGAAATTCTTGAAACAGGTATCAAAGTCGTTGACCTTTTATGCCCATATCAAAAGGGTGGTAAGATTGGTCTGTTTGGTGGTGCCGGTGTTGGTAAGACCGTATTGATTCAGGAATTGATTCGAAATATTGCCACAGAGCATGGTGGTTATTCTGTATTTACTGGTGTAGGCGAACGTACCCGTGAGGGTAATGACCTTTACCATGAGATGACAGAATCCGGTGTTATTAATAAGACAACGATGGTATTTGGACAGATGAATGAGCCGCCTGGTGCGCGTATGCGTGTAGGTCTTACAGGTCTTACCATGGCAGAATATTTCCGTGATTATGGTGGCAAAGATGTGCTTTTGTTCATTGATAATATTTTCCGATTCACACAGGCCGGTTCTGAGGTTTCCGCCCTGCTTGGACGTATTCCGAGTGCGGTAGGTTATCAGCCGACACTTCAGACAGAGATGGGTGCATTACAGGAACGTATTACATCGACAAAATCAGGTTCTATCACATCTGTACAGGCTGTATATGTGCCTGCGGATGACCTGACAGACCCTGCACCTGCAACGACATTTGCACATTTGGATGCAACGACAGTATTATCCCGTTCTATCGTGGAACTTGGTATTTATCCTGCGGTTGACCCTCTGGAATCCACTTCCAGAATCCTTGACCCAAGAGTTGTAGGCGAGGAGCATTACAAGGTTGCCCGAGGTGTACAGGAAATTCTTCAAAGATACAAGGAATTGCAGGATATTATTGCAATTCTTGGTATGGACGAGCTTTCAGAGGAAGAAAAGCTGATTGTATCCAGAGCACGTAAGGTGCAGCGTTTCCTGTCCCAGCCATTCTTTGTTGCAGAACAGTTTACAGGTCTGACAGGACGTTATGTGCCGCTTTCTGAAACAATTCAGGGATTTAAGGAAATCATTGAAGGTAAGCATGATGATATTCCTGAAAGCTACTTCTTAAATGCAGGCAACATGGATGATGTCCTTGCAAAAGTGAAGTAGGTGAGTGCCCATGGCAGAAAATAAAATGACATTACAGATTATTTCACCGGACAGAGTTTTCTATGAAGGTGAAGTTACGATGTTTGAGATGAATACAACCGAGGGAGAAGTAGGTATTTATCCGGGACATATCCCGATGGTTAATGTCTTAAAACCCGGAATTGTTGTGATTCATGAAGGTGATCAGGAAAAACGTGCAGCCATTCACGCCGGATTTACAGAGATTCTTCAGGATAGTATCACGGTTATGGCAGAGATTGCTGAGTGGCCTGATGAAATTGATAAAGAGCGTGCGTTATCTGCAAAAGAACGTGCGGCAAAACGTCTTTCGGATCATAAGGAAGGTCTTGATGTGGCAAGAGCAGAAGCAGCCCTGCGACGCGCCCTGACACGTATCGAATTGGTGGAACGCTATAAATAGGTGAAATAAAGATTATAAAAAAGAACCCGTGCTTTTAGTGATATATATTCAGGTTTTGAAAATATATCATTGAGGGCGAGGGTTCTTTTTTGTGTTTAAATGAGAAAAAGTTGCTTGCCTTTTTGCACTTGCTATGATATTGCTAGTATACATACTAAAACATTTGAAGAATGCAGAAAATGCACTTCAACGGAACAGAACAGCCAAGAATCAGATACGAATTCTGTTTCGGATAATTCTACTGCGAGCGGAATGCAGGATAATAACATTGATTTCAACCCTGCAATGGAAGAAAGTGACAAATATGCGTTAGAAAGCAACAAGTATGCGTCAACGCCTGCGACACATGCACATTGTGCCTGCGGGAAAACGGGTGCAACAATAATGTCCAGATTTGTCTTAACGGCTATACTATCGTTGGACCGAAATGGGACGCAACTATTAAGGTTAATAAAGGCGCCAGTTTGACTATCACCGACTGCCACAGCGGTGACAGTGTTGGTAAAATCACTAGCATAGAAAATGGAGGAAGCGTGGCCATTGCGAACTATGGTACTTTTATTTTATGGAATGGCTGTATTACTGGAAATTTAACACGAGGCGGCGTAGACAATAATAGTGGAGCTACCTTTATCATGTCCGGTGGTACTATTACGGGCAACAATAGTGTCGTTATGGGCACTGGTGGCGGTGTAACGAATGAAGGCACATTCATTGTCTCCGGTAATGCAACTATCCAGGGCAACACCTGTAATTGGAACGGTACTCCCTTTACCGATAATGTTTATCTGGATGGTACGACCATTACAGTTGAAAGCGGAAAGCCCCTCGCTGACACCGCACGTATTGGCATTTTGACAAGAGATGAACAGAATGTCGTCACCGGATCCACGAATCTTACTGTTTTTACTAGTGACGACTCAGATTTTGAATTGAAAGACAACGGCAGTAATGGCTTAATGATGAAAGTTGTTTCTGGCTCTGTCAGCGGTGTTACACTGCTGACAGAGAATGGCGGTGAAGCAATGACCAACAATACCAAGGTCTATGACGGTAAGGCCGTGGCCTATAATGCTGATTCAGTAAGCTATACGCCGTCTATCTCCGGTGTGTCGTTTAAGTACAAGTGGCAGGAAAGGACGGGAGATACCTACAGTAATCTGTCTGATGCCCCCTCTAACGCAGGTGAGTACCGGCTGCTGGTAACAGTTAGGCGGTATGGCAAGCCTTTTAGTACAGAGGAGCTTCCGTTTACCATTACCAAGGCACCCGGTAGCGGCACAGTCAAGGCATCCAGCATTATGTACGGGGATCCTTCTTCGTATATCCGCGGAAAGATTAGCAGCAGCACCAACGGCATAGATAACGCAACGCGTCAGTACAAACTGAAAGATGCGCCAGACACTGACTATACAACAACTATCCCTACCAAGGCGGGAGTCTATACGATCAAAGTAATTTTCCCAGCGACACAAAATTATCAAGAAGTCATCGCAACGGACGACTTTACTATTGCACAGCGGCCACTTCATGTTGCTGTCAAAGTGGAAGATAAAGTCTATGATGGCACGAAGTCTGCCAAGGCTGTGGCAGAGAGAGATGGTGGGTTCTTTTGGGACGATGTAACGCTCAATACCGATGGTGTAAGAGTGGAATTCGACACAGAGAGTGTAGGAGAGAATAAGTCCATCATCTTCAGCGGTGAATATACGATTTCCGGTGAAGATGCGAGCAACTACAAGCTAATCCAGCCCAGCGGTATCACAGCGAGCATCAGGCCATATATTGCTGATGGTAATGAATACAGTACTAACTCCAGTGACTGGCTGAGGAGTGATTTCATCATCACAGCGAAAGAGGAATGGCAGCTTTCCTATACGAATACAGCAGATGGTAACTGGGTTGATACATTGACCGTATCTACAGAAAACAATAACGGCACGTTGGAATTCTATTTACGCAACAAGGTCAGTGGCATCATCTCCGAAAAGGTCACGCAACCTTATAAAATTGATAAGACAGCGCCCACCGGCGAAATTAAAATCAGCGAGAATAGTTGGAAATCGTTCCTCAACAATATCACCTTCGGGCGGTTTTTTAAGGACACGCAAACGGTGACGATTAATGCAAACGATAACGGAAGCGGTATAAAAACGGTTGAATATTTGCTGTCGGATAAGGAATTGACCAAAGCGGAGCTTGACGACATGGCCTTCACAGCGTACACCGCACCGTTTGGCATTGACCCCGATAACGAATATATCATCTATGTCAGACTGACCGATAAGGTGGACAATACGGATTATATCTGCTCGGATGGCATTGTGCTTGACGGAACAAGCCCCGTTATCACCGGCATTGAGAACGGCAAGACCTATTGCGAGGCACAGACGCTCACCGTTGACGAGAAGTATGTAGACACCGTCACCGTAAACGGAACAGAGGTCACACTTGACGAAAGCGGCAGCTTTGTCCTCTCTCCGGCGGACGGCGAGCAGAAAATCGTTGTCACCGATAAGGCAGGCAACACCGCCGAAATGACCGTAACGGTCAATGACGGGCATACCTTCGGCGAATGGACATCAAACGGCGACGGCACGCATACCCGCACATGCACCGTTGACGGATGCTCTGCAGGCACGCAAACGGAGAATTGCATCGATGCAAACAAAGACCACATGTGTGATTGTTGCGGCAAGAAGCTGACCGAGCACACCGGCGGGAAAGCGACCTGCAAGGACAAGGCAAAGTGCGAGGTCTGCGGTGCGGAATACGGTGAGCTTGATCCGAAGAACCACACCGACTTAAAGCACTTCCCGGCAAAAGCGGCGACCAAGACCACCGAAGGCAATATCGAGTATTGGTACTGCGAAGGCTGTGGCAAGTATTTCAGCGACAAGGACGGTACAAAGGAAATCCAAAAAGTAGACACCGTAACGGCGAAGCTGAAAGACGATTCCAAATCTCCCCAGACCGGTGACACAAGCAACCTTGCGCTGTGGATTGCCCTGCTGTTTGTCAGCGGAGGTGCAGCCATCGGTACAACGGTTGTCAGCAGAAAGAAAAAGTACAACAAATAATTGAACATCGTCAATTTTTGAAATAAAGTATATTACAAGTTTTGGGAGTAGTTCAATGAATTGATAAAGCAAGTTTAAAAAATATTATATAGGTGTAGCGGGTGTGAACGGATACAGATATCATAGAACGTAAATGATAAGCGCTTGGGTAGATTTGAGAAATTACCCAAGCGTTTATTGATGGAAAATTTATTTAGAAAGTTCCTGTATATACTTCAATGACGCAATTTGGTCTTCGACGATGTCGCCTTTGGAGGCATCCTGGTCGAGGATGTAGAGAATGCGGTTTTTGTCTTTTTCAGGAACAGCGTCAAGAACAGCTTTAAAATCAACAGCGCCGTGACCGCATGATACGAAGATATCTTGGCGGTCAATGGTCTTGTAATCTTTGCTGATATCTTTAAAATGCAAAATACTGATGCGGTTAATATGCTGGCGCACATAGTCAGCTGCGTCAACACCTGCATAAACAAGCCATCCGGTATCAGCTTCAAGCATTAATTCTTCCGGGCTGCACTGATCAAGAAAAATATCCATGATGTATTTGTCTTGACCATCACGGTCAGTAATTATTGATAAATCATGTTCGTGATTGTGCAGGATAATCTGCACATGATATGCAGCAAGCACTTTGGCGATGCGGTGCACCATGTCGATGTCTTCATAAATACTGTCAATACCATTTTTATATTCAAGAAAACTGATAACAATATAAGAAATCTGATTTTTTGCGCAGAATTTTCCAATGTCATCAATCTGGTTTTCCAAATCCTCATCAAAGACAAACATGCCTTTGACATCCAGACCTTCAGAACGAAGATAGGAGAGGCGTTTTTCAAAATTATTTAAATCCCATCCGGAAGCACCACCGGATAATTTTGCATAAAATGCAAGTGTTTCAGGTTTTGCACCAAAATCAGATACAGGTTCCAGATAACTGCAGCCACTCTCTTTAAGTCTGGCAACACAACCCTCAAAATCCTTGTTCATTTCGCCAATCAGGCTCATCGCATTAATTCCAATTTCCATGATATTTTCTCCATCTCTTTTATTAAGATAATTATTAAAACTCCTGAAATTAAGAAAACGGATATGCCATGCATGAATGTAAGCATTAGCTTTCTATATTTTAGAGAGATTTGTTTGATAATAGTTAAGATATAGTTACTATTTTATGTATTCAAGATTATAAAATAGTGAGCATTTTCGAGAAACTAAGTTTCTGGATAAATTAAACATTGACAATATGATTTCCTACAATCTGAAATGAATTTGGAGTATATTCCATAAATTCAATTCTATTGCCTTCAGGGTCGTGAATCCAGAATTGCTTTGTAAAGTCCGGTCCCATTGTGATTGGTGTGTCTGCAATAACTCCGGCTTCTTTGATATGCTGCCATGTATCCTCCAGATTTTCAACCTGAATAGCAAGATGCTGATAACCGAAATTTCCAGATAAATCTCCGGGTAAATTCAAATCAGGTGATGAATAAAAAAGTTCGATAAATTGATTTTGTGCCATTTCAACATAAGTAATTAATGGTGTGCCAGGATGTTCTTTTGCAAATTGAATATGTGGCAGTGCATTTTTGTCAGATTCTTTGCCGCAAGCCTGCTCGTATTCACTGAAATGAACAATATCATCTGTTGTTAAAGTGAATTTTTCTTTCATACCAAGTTTGTTGCAATAAAAATCCAGCATTGTCGGCATATCTTTGACGTTAAACGCAATGTGTGAATAGGAACAAATATAATGCATAGTTATAATACCCCCAATCTACCCTTCACGGTGCCATATTACCGAACTGTCAAATGCATCCATTGATTTAACCCCAGTGTAAGCCATGGCATACTTCAGTTCATCGGTCAGTTTATTGATTTTGTCGGTGACGCCCTGATGACCGCCCTCTTTTAAATCAGGAATCAGTGCCTGACCGACACATACGGCATCCGCACCTAAAGCAAGTGCCTTATAAGCGTCCACGCCACTTTCAATGCAGCAGTCCACAAACATTTTTAATTCCTCAAAGTTTTTTGGACGCATATCAAAACCAAGCACATTATCATAAGTACCATCATTGCCAAAAGAATGGTCAATATCCATGCCGACAGCAAGCACACCAATAGATTTTGCATGTGCGATTTTATTGAATATAACCTGATTATCTGCATAAGGTTTGATGATTTTGATAGTTCTGGCACCGGTGGCTGTGATAGCCTCCAGTTCGGCTTCATCCCCCATACCCGTCCAGTAAACAGCACCGGAATTTTTAGCACCGGTGGCAAGTTCAACCATGCCATTTTCATAAATACGATGCATGTGTGACAGTGCAGCAGTCATAATTGGTGTGTCAAAATGCTCGCCGAATAAATCTATTTGCGTTGATGGTGTGTCTGAGTCAATATACCGGGCTTCCAACAAAAGTGAATCAAAATAAGCCCTTGTAATTTCATTCGCATCCCCACGTTTCTTCTCCATAAAATAAATCTCCTCCGAAAAAGTATCTGGCTCTATTATAAAATAAAATGAATTGCATATGCAATGATAGGATATGAAAAAATATAGTAGAATATTGTGATAACACCGGATAGTAAAGTGTATTTTAAAAAATATCAAAGTGCACAGACTTTATTTATCAGAAATAGAAAATACGCCAGGTAGTGTAATTTTTCATCATAGAAAGGAAAAATCCCACCTGCAATCAGGGGTGTGAAAAAAATGTGTGATGTCATCGACCAGTTCTTTGAGTATATGATTGATTTTTGACGGGTTGATTTTTGGCAGGTCGGATACTTCGATTTTATCCTTGCCAAGCATTGTTTTGAGGGCGATAGTCAGCATGCGGATATCGTATTGTCCTTTGAACAGAGGCACAATCGGTTTATCCAGATGATACATTTTGTAAACGGCAGTCATGGCTGTTCTGACACTTGTTTCAACCGTAAATACAACGTCACCCTCAAGCCATCCATTTTATCTTCAAGATCGCAGTAATACAGAAATTTCTTCAAAATTTCTTCGCCGGTACACTCGTTCATTGGCTTCTTAATATAAGTACCGATGGCGTTGGAGTGCAGACCGTAGAACCATAAAACATCCACGTTTTCAGGCTGTGTCGGGCAGGTTGGCTGAAGTGCTACAGATATTTTTACAGAATACATGTTGTCAGATATAGATATACTGGAATGCTCGCTCAACGATATTGCCCTGGAGGTCAGCCGGATATTAAGCATGACAGGTCAGGGATAAGTTCTTATTTATTTTTGACCCGCATATCAAAATTTAACATTTTATAACTTCAAATGCTGCTTCCAGCACACATCAAAAATCACAGATACTAAAGAGCCAAAGAGCAATGCCCAGGCCATTGCGGAAAGCCCAATCATCGATGTGAAAATAAATGCAAAGGCGATGCGGCAGCCAAGAGAAAGTATCGAGGAAGCGGCGAACAAATTCATTTTCAAATGTGCTTTAAACAGACTTTCGATACTGTACTTAAAAAGCTGTAAAAAGAAGTTCGGGATCATCAGATAGAGATAAACCCTGGCAAATGAAAAGCTTTCCGTGCCCGGATAAATCGCGTAAATACTGATGAATTTTCCTGCAAGCAGCACATCTAATACAGAGAGGGCCACACAAATCAGTACACCCTCTTTCATCAGAAAATGATAACCGCCCCGCACACGTTCGGTGATAGATGCTCCGATATTTTGTGAAGCAAAAGTTTCAAAACCTGTGCTGATGGCCACAATTGGCAGCAAAAACAAATTGAAAATCGTATTGGCAGCCGTATAGCCGTTGATATAGGCAATACCGGCTTTGTTCACAATTACCTGAAGTGCCATTGTACCAATGGAAAGTACAGAACTCTGGATAATTGACGGAATGGCAAGTGTCAGATATTTCTTTAAGGCAGGTGGGAAAAAATATATTTTGGCCTGTGTTCTTTGCTTTAAGATGTAGCGGGCACAGATAAATGTCCAGACGCAGCTCACAAACATTGAAAAATCAGAAGCCAGCGCAGCGCCCTCAACGCCCATATGAAAACAACTGATAATTACCACATCCAGCACAATATTCATAATCTGTGTGCTGACACAAATGACCGTCTGTGTTTTTGAGTTGCCGCTGCCGTTGATAATTGCGCCTGTCACACCTTGAATGGCGGTTAAGGGCAGGCTCAGAGCATAAATAATAGCAACCCTTGTACATTCAGACAGAATCTCATCCGGTAGCTGCATGGCGATAAATACAGATTTTGAAAAACATATGTAAGCGCCGGTGACAATCAGAGATAAGATAAGTGCACCGATGGCGAGGGTAAATAATACAGGCTTTAACTCGTCATATTTTTTTTCACCGAAATAGCGCCCGACAACGATATGGCTGGCACCATTAAAGCCATTAAGAATCGCATAGCCGATCAGTAAAATATTATTGGCAGAAGACCAGACAGAAAGAGCAGTGTCGCTGACAAAACGTGCCACAACAATACTGTCTACCACCATATAGGCCTGATTTAAAATCTGCATTAATATAATTGGTAGCGTAAATTTAAGCAGCACCGAAGAAATTTTTCCTTTAGTTAAATCCATAAAATAGTATCCTTTCAGGTAAAGTTATTGTATATTGATAGCATCATCATACATAGGATAAGCATATTGAAGATTGAATTAAAATGCCATATTGTTTTTGACTTTATAAATATGCAAATGTATAATAAACCTGAACGTAACGTATATGTCAAGAAGAATATTATGATATGAGTGTCAAAAATCTAAATCGCAATTGTGCTTACACAAATGAGTATTTATGCAGCAATCTGCAATAAAATATCAATAGCAGTGCTTTGCAACAGAAGACAGGAAAAGGCTTGAATACATGAATATAAATATCGAAGGGGAAATCTTATGGCAAAAGAAAAATTATATACTGTCGGTGAGTTCGCTAAAATCTGTCAAGTGACGCCGAGAACATTGAAATATTATGAGGAAAGACATCTGTTGCAGCCGGCTGTCACAGGGGATAATGGCTACAGATATTATTCACTCGGACAAATAGATGAAGTGTCAGCAATTTTATTATTTCGGGATTACGGATTCTCGTTGGATGAAATATCTTCAATCATGCAGCAAAATGATTTTGAGGGCATTTCCCTGCGCATGAAAATGTTGCTGGATATTATCAGAGAACAAAAGGAAAAACTTGAAATTCGGGAAAAAAATATACGCTATACTTCAGCACACATTGAACGGGCAAAACGATATCCGGAAAAAATTTTTGTGGATGTGCAGGAAATTAATGCATGGTTTGAGCCGGTGCAGATTAGAGAGGATAACACATTTATCATTAATTATCTGACAGATGGCTTTCGAAGTGGCACATGCTTTTGGGTGAAGGATTTGACTGTGTGTGGACGCTACCGCGAGGAGGTAAAACAAACATTTGAAGAAAAGCATCAGAAAACAGAAAATGAAACGACACATGACCAATCGATATCTGGACAGAAAACATTAAATAAGCAAAACATACATCTTTCAGGAAAATGTGTGAGTCTATATGCTTTTGGATGGCCGAGGAAAGAAATCATTGCAAAGACTGTCAGTGCTGCCGAAAAAGAAAATATACAGCCGACAATGATTTTCTGTGAAATGATTCTGGAAAACATATCCCCGGATAAATGTCTTTTCAGATATTTCGCACAGGAGCATATAACATGGGAAAATGAGTAAAATCAGGAGTATCTATATAGTCTGTGATACTAACATTATCTGGAACAATGTTAGTATCACAGCGGGGTCCAAAATACATTCAAAAAGTTCCATGAAATATTTTTCAATACTTAATATATGCTAATATTCTAAAGGTATAAGGAAAAGAACAATACAGGAAAATAAAACTTTATTTTGAAATTTGGTACATTTTTTCTTCGAATTCTTCGACGGACATATTAGCACGTTTAGCAGCTTCGTTAATATCTAAGAGTTTATCTTTAACCAGTTCGGCAAGAGATTTGAATTGCCCTTCGATGAGTCCTGCACTTTTGCCTTCGATGAGTCCTGCGGCTTTGCCCTCGATGAGTCCTGCGCTTTTGCCTTCAATGAGTCCAGCAGCCTTGCCTTCAAGAAGTCCAGCGTTCTTGCCTTCGGCTATGGCGTCTGCCAACATTTCTTCAATAGCTTTGCACATATCTATAGAGGCCTCCTTTTCCGGGATGTTAATTGTTGTATGGGTGGCGGTGCTGATGACCATGGCAGCATTTCTTTCGATGATCATGCGTGGGTTGTCATGGATAAATGCCGCCAGTTTTTGTTTATCATTTGCGTATTTGATATACCCCATCACTTCTCTGAGGTTGGTTGAAAACTTTTGTAAATCGTTATCGGAAATGCAATGCGGTTCCAGTAAATGGATTTGGTAATCTGGAACAAAACTGAGAAGATGTTGATTCTTAACAGTCATCATTTCGTGCAACGAACGAGGACCATCCCACGGTGTCAGTCCGAAGTAAATGACCAATGTAATGACTGGCGCAATCGTATCGTCCTTCAAAAATCCTGAAAGATATTCGCCACTAGTATGTACAAAAGATAATTCGTTATGCTTTCGGTGGTGAGTGGCAATATCATTCACTTGTTGACCGTATTGAAGTGCATCATAAATTGCATTTCGAACAGGCATGGCGTAGTGTACTTCGGATTGATTTTCAATACCAAGTAGAATATATGATGCTTCATCGTCGTTCATGACAACGGTTGATTTGAAAATATCCCGGTACTTTTGGGTGGCACTTTTTGAAAGTTTTCGTGGACTGATTTTGCCCTCAGGGTGAAAAGGTATGGCGATTTCTGTAATATCTTTGGTATGTAAGTTTTCGGGTTTAATAATCTGTTTGCCATCGTAGAGCAGATAGTTGAAAGCGTCTGCAAATACGGTGTTTTCTCTGATGTAGGCTTTTGTTACTGCGTCTGTGAAGCCCATTCATCAACCTCCTAAATTCACTTTGGTATTTGATGATGTCAAAATCAGAATATCAGAACAGATTCGACAATCATTTCATAACAATAACCTATCATGTTTCTATCATATCACAGAGTAAATGACATTCTCAATCATTATTGTTCGACAGAATATTACAAGTTTTTGAAATATTCGACAAAATTATAGAAACAAGTGCAATCGCAATTTAAGCTTTTGACACTTACATCATAAAATAAAAACAAAAAATTTGGCTGTAGAAAAATATAATTTCAAAAAAATAAAAGGTTCGAAACTTCATGATGAAATCTGAAATGATTTCTCTGAAGTTTCGAACCTTTCACATATAAATCATTATTTTGTACCGAAAATTCTGTCGCCGGCATCGCCAAGACCTGGGCAGATGTAAGCTGCATCATTTAATTCGCGGTCAATGTGACCAACGTATAACTGAATGTCAGGATGAGCTTCCATAAGACGGTTAATGCCTTCTGGTGCTGCGATGATGGACATGAATTTAATCTTTTTGCCGCCACGTGCTTTGATGAAATCAACAGCAGCGATAGCAGAACCACCAGTTGCAAGCATAGGGTCTGTGACAACAACGATACGTTCGTCAATCTGTTCAGGCAGTTTGCAGTAGTATTCGTGTGGTTCATGTGTTTCTTCATCTCTGTAAAGACCGATATGACCGACTTTAGCTGTTGGTTCAAGGGCGAGCATACCACTGACCATACCAAGACCTGCACGAAGTACAGGCACGATAGCAATGTTTTTACCTGCAATCATAGGTGTCATGCATGTTTCGATAGGTGTTTCAACTTCAACATCTTCCAGTGGAAGGTCTTTGAGCGCTTCAAAACCCATTAACATAGCGATTTCTTCAACAAGGGCTCTGAATTCGTTTGTTGTTGTGTTTTTATCTCTCAGACGAGAGATTTTGTGCTGAATCAGTGGGTGTGTTAATTCTGTAACGTTTTTCATTGTAAAACCTCCTTGATAAGAAGATAGGGCCAAGTGGTTTGACCCTAATCTTAAAATTTAGTTTTTTACTATTTGTGAGCTTTATGCTCTTTTCCTTCTGCTTCTTCTTCCATATCTTCAGGATTTGGAGCCATGTTAATACCACGGTTGACATCGCCGGAGATGTTTGTACCAAATTCATAATCGTTGCCTGGAAGAATAGCGTTTAATAAGATACCAGCGATAGCGGCGATAGCAAGACCTGTTAATGTGATGTCAGCGCCGGCAACGTGGAATGTTAAACCGCTTGAGAAACCAAGACCGCATACAAGAATAACAGCAGCGATAATCAGATTTCTTGATTTTGTAAAATCTACTTTATTTTCAACAACATTACGCACACCAATTGCTGAAATCATACCATAAAGGATAAAGCTGATACCACCAACGATAGCAGATGGCATAGATGCAATGATTTCTGCAACCTTAGGAATAAAGCTTAAGATAACTGCAAAAACAGCAGCAATACGGATAACACGAGGATCATGTACACGGCTGAGCTCAAGTACGCCTGTATTTTCACCGTAAGTTGTGTTGGCAGGGCCGCCAAATAATGCTGAAAGTGAAGTTGCAAGACCGTCACCGATTAATGTGCGGTGAAGACCAGGATTTTCGATGTAGTTTTCGCCAACTGTTGCAGAAATCGCACTCATATCACCAACATGTTCCATCATAGAAGCCAGAGCGATTGGTGCCATAACAAGGATAGCAGTGAGATTGAATTTGCAAAGCTGGAAAGGTGGCAGACCAACGATGCTTGCAGAAGCAACCTCTGAAAAATTCAGAATTGCAGAACCGTCTGCATTTGTCATGCCTACAGCATTTAAAATCAGTGCAAGCACATAACTGATCACAACGCCCATCAGAATTGGAATAATCTTGAACATACCTTTGCCCCAGATGTTGAAAACAATAACAACAGCAAGTGCAACGAATGCAAGAAGCCAGTTTGTGGAAGCATTACTTACAGCAGATGGTGCAAGACTTAAACCGATACAGATGATGATTGGACCTGTGACAACCGGTGGAAGGAAACGCATGACACGTTTAACACCAACAAGTTTGATAATCAATGCAAGTATAAGATACATCAGACCTGCAACAAGAATACCGCCGCAGGCATAAGGTAATTTCTCACCCATTGTCATATTAGCAAAAATACCGGTATCAAGTTGGGCAACTGTTGAAAACCCACCAAGGAATGCAAAAGAAGAACCTAAAAATGCAGGTACTTTAAGTCTTGTGCAAACATGGAAAAATAATGTACCGATGCCGGCAAAGAATAAAGTTACCTGAATAGATAAGCCTTCACCGTTAAAATAGCTGTTGACGAGAATTGGTACAAGGATTGTTGCACCAAACATAGCAAACATGTGCTGTAAACCAAGCAGTAACATCTTTGGAATACCCAGTGTACGGGCATCACGGATTGCTTTTTGTTGTTCGTTCATAAACATATCTCCCTTTGTAAAATTTAAATAAATATTGTTTAAAGTCATCCCAATAATTATATAGATAGAATGGCGTTACGTCAAATGAAATTCGCAAATTTCCAAAATATTCCTTAAAATAATAAGATATGAATGTGAAGGAAACATTTGTGAAAGGGAAGAACGTACAGCGATTTGTATACATTAATGCGTGATAATAGAGTGATAAATTTTACCGGTGATATTCATATGATAGTATCAGTTTACATAATTTTAAAAAGACAATTGATAATATAAAAAATAAAGGCGGTAGCAATCCATCTGGGGTTCTTTCTGAATTTTGGGTATAACCAAATGAAACATTAGCGGGTATCAAATTGATACCCGCTTGTTTTATAATA
>CAKRHR010000018.1 GCA_934339005.1 uncultured Catenibacillus sp.
ACATTGGTCTGGTACATAAGTATTTTTTTGAAGGACCATGTCGTATGGCTCCGACAGAACAACTGACACCGGAATTTGAGGCGATGATGCAGCCAATGATGGGTCAGGGCTCGTTTGCTGATGTGCAGGCACATCTGAAGGATGAAAAACAGATTCATCTGTTAGAACCAATCTATCTGGAACGTGATGATGAGATGACGACTCCGGAGTGGATGTTTGAAGAAATGATGAAAAATGATGCAGAGGTAGATTTGTATCTGTTTACTGCAGTGCAGATGGTTCGAGGAGATTTGATTGTCGAAATGGGTGAGCGCACAGGTAAGCCTGTCATGATTCAGCCGGAAAACTGCTGTATGTTTGCCAGAGCAATTTCACATGCCCGTTCTCATGGGCTGGAGGGATATGCACCGTTATACTGGGATGAAGCAATCAATGTGATGAAGGGACTTCGTTTAAAGAAGGTTATGGCACATTCCAATCTGTTACAGGTTGTAAGAATGGGAGAAGTGGCAGGAAGTGATATCACTTCCAATGCATTTTACAATCAGCGTGAAGTGACAAGGATTCTTGGTACAAGATTCCGTGCCGTCAGTCTTCATGAACTTCTGGACCAGTTTAAACCGGGAAATCCGATGCAAAACCATACAACACCCGGCCGTCAGGGACTCAATCCGACAGAAGAGGAAATGCAGGAGATTGAGAAGATTACAGATGATTTGATTGCAGGTGCTGAGCTTGTGAATATGAAAAAGGAAGAACTTATGATTAGTGTCCGCATGTGGTATGTGGTACAGAAATTCTTAGATAAGCATGACTGTAATATGTTTGTAGCACCATGTCCACAGTTCTGTGCAACAAGACGTGCCAATGAAGAAAAAGTTACTTTTTGTTTAACACATTCACTGAATAATGAAATTGGTATTCCATCTGCATGTGAAGCGGATGCGATTGCTGCATTATCCAAGCAGCTTCTGATGAGCGCTTCCGGATGTGCAACTTACATGGGTGAAACAAATTCATTTTTATACTATGGAGATGGTCTGGCAAGAGCACCATTTTCACCACTGACACAGGAAGGACTGCCAAATGATGAATGGAAACAAGGTGGTTTGGATAAAGTAGAAAATCTGTATTTTTCTTTCCATGCAGTAGGAAACAGAAAAATGCATGGTATTGACGGAGAGAAGTCTTCTTACAGTATTCAGCCATTTGCATACACAGGCTGGGGCGGAACTATCAGAAATGATTGGACAGAGGATATAGGACAGACAATTACACTCTGTCGTCTGTCACCGGATTGTAAGAAAATCTTTATCGGAAAAGGAACGATTAAGGGCGGTGCATATAAGGAAATCCCCAATTGTACACCAACAGTTATTTTCCAGGTTAAAAATCACAAAGAGTTCCATGATAAACAGCTTGATTTCGGTACACATCTGCCATTGGCTTATGGTGACCATACAGAAGTGCTGAAAGCGTTTGCAAAATCTGCCGGTTTGGAAATTGTAGAGGCGTAATGATGGAGTTAAATGTGCGGGAAATTGCCGGACGTCTGAAGCAGGGGCAGAAAACAGCCGAAGCTCTTTTAGAAGAGCTTCGGTTGGCTCAGGAACAATCACCGGAAGAAATTGCAGATAAGCTAAAACAGTATATTGCCATAAAGTTATTACTATCGGAAGCAGAAATTTCGGATAATATTATTGAAATGGTTCGGATAAATGTGGCGAAGGCATCGCATTTAAGCGTAGAACAGTTAAAAGAAATGGACCGTCCGGGAAGATGCGGCAGTGCACCGGCAGTCTTGTCCAAGCGGGTATTGTTATATCTTGATATTCAGAAAAAGCTTGGCATCACGCTTCCTGCACAGAAACTTCCGGAAGTTCGCACTGTTTTGGAATTAACGGATATTATTTTGCCACTAATCAGAAAGCAGTGATTGAAAATGAGCACAATTGCAGAAAAACAGACAGAATTAATAAAACTTTATAATGAACTGAATGATCCAATCATGCAGTATGAGTTTCTGTTGCAACTGGCGGGAGAAGTGCCGGTACCGGAGGCGGAGCAGAAAACAGAGGATACAAAAATTCACAACTGTCAGACTGCTTCCTGGTTTATCATGAAAAAAACAGATAACCGTTTTTTCCTGAGTGTGGACAGTGATGCGCTGCTGCTTCGAGGCGTGTTGAGTATTTTTGTTTATTTGCTGGACGGGAGAACTCTGGAGGAAATAGAGAGAACCACGATTGATTTTATGGAAAAAACAACAATCCGGGAACAATTATCCATCAGTCAGTTTTTAATATTGTCAAAGCTTTCAGATAGGGTTTATCAGTTCTGTAGGGCGGTATGAAATAAAAAGACAGTGTTTTCGGATGCTGTCTTTTTATATATTTTTCTATGATATAAAAAGACTTCCGGCAGAATCTCACTGTGACAAAGAAGCGTTTTTGGCTTGCAAAAATAAACGATAGGCAATATACTTAATGATAATAAAACATTTAGCTTTGTGCGGATGCATGATATCTGGGGAAGTAGAGAAAATGTGTAATTGGGAGAAAATACGGGAAGATTTTCCGATTTTAAAAGAAAAAATATACGGTAAAGATTTAATTTATTTGGATAATGCTGCAACAACACAATTACCACAGCAGGTTTTGGATTGTATAATGGAACATTATACAAAGTACAATGCGAATGTACACAGGGGCATTCATTATTTAAGTGAACAGTCTACACTGCATATGGAAGCTGTGCGAGATAAGTTAAAACAATTTCTGAATGCCAAAAATCAGGGGGAAATCATATTTACCTATGGGGCAACAGATGCGGCAAATCTGGTGGCTCAGAGCTTTTTGAAAGATGTATTGCAGCCTGGGGATGTGGTACTTTCAACTGAATTGGAGCATCATGCTAATTTTGTTGTGTGGCAGCAAATCTGTCAGGCATGTGGCGCCACATTTCGCGTTATTCCGACAGTGGATGGCGAACTGGATATGGATGTGGCACATCAGATGTTGTCGAAAAATGTAAAATTTTTGGCAGTGACGGCTGTATCCAATGTGACAGGTACTGTGGTGGATATTGAAACACTGACTGCATGGGCGAAGGAATATGATATTCCGGTGTATATTGATGCAGCTCAGGCAGTGCGGCACAGAGTGTTTGATCTGGAAAAACTTCAGTGTGATTTTCTTGGATTTTCGGCACATAAGATGATGGGACCGACAGGCGTTGGCTGTCTGTTTGTGCGTAATCAGTGGTTAGATAAGCTGCAGCCTTATCGCTATGGCGGTGGTATGATTGACATTGTGACAGAAAATAAAACAACATTTGCCGAGCCTCCGTATCGTCTGGAAGCTGGAACACCAAACTACAGTGGAATTATTGCCTGGGGTGCCGCAGTGGATTATCTGACAGGAATTGGGCTTGAGAAAATTGCCGGATACGAAGAAGCGTTATTGCAAAAAACAGAGTGTATTCTGTCGGATATTCCGCAGGTGCAGATACTCGGACATCCAAAGCAACGGGCAGGCTGTATTTCTATTCAGATTGATGGTGTGCATCCGTATGATTTTGCGAGTATCATCGATAAATATGGTGTGGCGGTACGAACCGGGAGTATGTGTGCACAGCCAATTGTCAGAAAAATGGGACTGGATACAGTCATACGTGTTTCGCCTGCATTTTACAATACAATGGAAGAATTGGAAATGTTTGGTGAATATACAAGAAAAGTTATCGCTTTTTTTGAAAAAATCAAAAAATAGAAACGAAAAAGAAAAACAGTGTTACAACCTTTGCAGTGACATTCCACAAAGGTCGCAACACTGTTTTTTATTATGCTTCGCCTTCAGTTGCCTCGTCGTCAAGCATTGCAGCGTCCATGTTCATAACCTGGCGTTTTCTTGCCATTTCGTCATTTTCAAGGTATTCGTCGTAAGTGCACTGCTTGTCAATCAGGCCTGTGGCTGTGATTTCCATGATACGGTTGGCAGTTGTCTGAACGAACTGGTGGTCCTGAGAAGCAAATAAGATAACGCCCGGATATTTGATCAGACCGTTATTTAATGCTGTGATGGATTCCATATCCAGGTGGTTTGTCGGTTCATCCATGATCAGGCAGTTGGCGCCTGTCATCATCATTTTGGATAATGTGACACGGACACGCTCGCCACCGGAGAGAACCTGCAATTTCTTAAGGCCTTCGTCACCTGAGAAAAGCATACGACCGAGGAAACCACGCACATATGTGACGTCCTTTTCAGGGGAGAATGGCATCAGCCAGTCTACGATGGTTTCATCGCTCTTAAATTCAGCAGAATTATCTTTAGGGAAGTATGCCTGACTTGTTGTTACGCCCCATTTGTAGGAGCCTTCATCTGGTTCCATCTCGCCTGCAAGAATCTTAAATAATGTTGTTGTGGCATTGACATTTGGACCGACAAAAGCGACTTTATCGTCATGACCAAGTGTAAATGAAATATTGTCAAGAATTTTCACACCATCGATGGTCTTTGAAAGACCTTCAACCTGGAGCACTTCATTACCGATTTCACGATTTGGTTTGAAATCAATATAAGGATATTTACGGCTGGATGGACGGATATCATCAAGCTCGATTTTTTCAAGTGCACGTTTTCTTGAAGTTGCCTGCTTGGATTTGGAAGCATTGGCGGAGAAACGCTGGATAAATTCCTGTAATTCCTTGATCTTTTCTTCCTTTTTCTTGTTGGCTTCCTTCATCTGCTTCACCATCAACTGGCTGGATTCATACCAGAAGTCGTAGTTACCGGAGTAAAGCTGAATCTTACCGTAGTCAATATCTGCGATATGTGTGCAGACTTTATTTAAGAAATAACGGTCATGGGAAACAACAATAACTGTATTGTCAAAGTTGATCAGAAATTCTTCAAGCCATGCAATAGCATCTAAATCCAAATGGTTTGTTGGTTCGTCAAGCAGCAGGACATCAGGATTGCCAAACAATGCCTGGGCAAGTAAAACTTTGACCTTCTGTCCACCGTCAAGATCACGCAGATAGCTATAATGCAGATCTGTTTCAATACCAAGACCATTAAGCAGTGTGGCAGCATCAGATTCTGCTTCCCATCCGTTCATATCAGCAAATTCAGCCTCAAGCTCGCTGGCACGGATACCGTCCTCGTCTGTAAAATCTTCTTTCATGTAAATAGCATCTTTTTCCTTCATGATTTCATAAAGGCGGGCATTACCCATGATAACTGTGTCAAGCACCTGACAGTCATCGTATTTGTAGTGGTCCTGCTGAAGTACAGAAAGACGTTCACCGGCATTCATAGTGACATCGCCTTTACTTGGTTCAAGTTTACCGGATAAAATCTTTAAAAATGTGGATTTTCCGGCACCATTGGCACCAATCAGACCGTAGCAGTTACCTTCTGTAAATTTGATATTAACATCTTCAAACAATGCGCGTTTTCCAAGGCGCAGAGTGACATTATTTGCACTAATCATTGAATCTAACCTTTCTTTTATTAATTATATGATGTATTCAAATTACTATATTGTAGTGCAATGAATGTAAATCTCAATCGATTAAACACTCATATTTGACACTTACAATTAGATATTTCTATTTAATGTCAGCATAGATCTGTCAGAATAAAAGCCCAGTAGTTTCAATTCAAACACATAATACGCCTGACATTTTGCAACGTATCTACTATTACATAAAAACAGGAAATTTGCAAGCAAAAAAACCCACAGAATATACAAACTGTGGGTTTTCACAACGATTTAAATATTTAATTTGCATTTTTATTTAAAATGATTGTACTTCCTATTTGTTCTGGTATCTGTCATACAGACGTTTGAATGCAGGAAGGCTTCGTTCAATGACTTCCTGAGGTACGCAGTAAGAGATGCGGACAAATCCGGGACCATAGAAGGCTGTACCAGGTGCCATCAGTAATTTTTCCTTCTTAGCTTCCTCACAGAAAGCTGCGTCATCCGGTTCAAGCGAACGCATGAACAGATAGAATGCACCGTCCGGATGAATGCAGTCATAGCCGATGTCTGTCAGACCTTTGTAGAGCAAATCACGGTTCTTCTCGTAAATGCTGACATCCACGGAAGCATCAACACATTTCAGCAAAATACGCTGCTGCAGAGAAGGGGCATTGACATAGCCAAGATAACGGATGGAAGCTGTCACACCTGCAATCAAATCGGCATAATCTTCAACATCAGGGCTGATGGCGATGTAGCCGACACGTTCGCCAGGAATAGACAAGGTCTTGCTGTAAGAGTAAACAACGATTGTATTTTTGTAAAAATCAGGCAACCATGGCACTGTGATGCCGCTGTAAGCAAGTAAACGATAAGGTTCATCGGATACAAGGTAAATTGGATGACCGTATTCTTCCTGTTTGCGTTCAAGAATCTCAGTTACTTTTTTGATAGATTCTTCTGTGTATACAGCACCTGTAGGGTTATTTGGATTGTTGATAAATACCATACGTGTTTTTGGTGAAAGTGCGGCTTCAAATGTGACAGGATCAGGCTGCAGTGTCTGCTGGTCACATAAAGCAGGCACTAATTTGCCATAGAGTGTTTCAACATAACTTTTATATTCCCAGAAATAAGGTGCGAAAGTCACAACCTCATCGCCCTGGTCAAGCATTGTGTTACATAAAATAGCAAGTGCAGAAGCAGCACCACTTGTCATGATAATGCCTGCTTCATCATAATTCATGTTGAACTTAGTATTCAGGTAATTAGCAACGCAACGACGTACATCAGGATGTCCGACGTTTGCCGGATAGCCATGCAATGTCAAAGGTTCTTCGGTGTCAATAATTTCTTTTAAAGTTTCATTAACAATGGCTGGTGGTTCAACGTTTGGGTTACCAATACTGAAGTTAAATATATTTTCTTTGCCATAGATAGCGGCAAGTTTCTTTCCTTCTTCAAAAATATCTCTGATACAGACAGCACCATCAAGTGATGCACGCAGTCGTTTTGAAATCATAATCATAGCCTCCGATTATATATGTAAAATTTTTGATACTTATATGTAAGGATGTCAGGGGTTACTCCGTAGCTAACTCTATCTCCGCAATTTGTGAAACATTTGAAATCTGCTGTTTGTATATATAAGTATCAAACTAAACATAAGTATAACACTTTAACACGTTGGTGTAAAGATGCAAAAAATAAAAATTTGTTACCGGATGCACAATGCGAGAACAATCGTTAATGTGTACATAATGTGCAATCTGAAATGTGTATAATAATGCACAATCATAAAAAAACAAGGCTTCCGGGATGTAGGTATTGAAACTACATACAAATTAGGATAAAATATGAATAATACGAGAGTGAGGAAGAAATATTTTATGAATATCATTAACATAGAACATATACATCAGGTTTTTGGAGAAAAGACGATTTTTGAGGACGCTTCTTATGGCATTTCTGAGGGCGATAAGATTGGTATTATTGGAATTAACGGTACCGGCAAGACGACATTACTGAAGATGATTGCAGGGGCTATTGAACCGGATGAGGGGCAGATTGTACGACAGAATAACATTAAGATTGCATATCTTGCGCAGAATCCTGATTTTACAAATCATCAGACTGTGGCAGATTATGCATTTGCAGATGTGGATGAGCATGACTGGACAGCCATCAGTGAGATTAAGAGCGCATTAAATAAACTTGGTATTACGGATTTGGAGATGTCTTTGGATGTCCTTTCCGGCGGCCAGAAGAAAAAGGTTGCACTTGCCAGAGTGCTGACGGCTTCATTTGATGTACTGCTTTTGGACGAGCCTACAAACCACCTGGACAGCGATATGGTTGAATGGCTTGAAGATTATCTGCGCAAATTTAAGGGTGTTCTTGTGATGGTAACCCATGACAGATATTTTCTTGATAAAGTGACAAATAAGATTTTGGAAATCAGCCGTGGCCAGATATATGGTTATGAGGCCAATTATTCCAAATTCCTTGAACTTAAGGCAGAACGCGAGGAGATGGAGCTTGCCACAGAACGTAAACGTCAGAGTGTACTGCGCATGGAGCTTGAATGGGCAAAGCGCGGCTGCAGGGCAAGAACGACAAAGCAGAGGGCAAGACTTGAACGTCTGGAAGCCTTAAAGGCTGGCAAAGCACCGGAAACAGATGCCAAAGCGCAGATTGGCTCAGCAAAAACACGTATGGGTAAGAAGACGATTGAGCTGCATCATGTCAGCAAAGCCTTTGGTACACAGGTGATTGTGGATGACTTTGATTATATTTTCCTGAAGAATCAGTGCGTGGCGTTTGTGGGACCAAACGGCTGTGGTAAATCTACATTATTAAAGATGATTGCAGGCATTGTACCGACAGACAGCGGTGAAGTTGAGATCGGTGAAACGATTCATATTGGATATTTCAGTCAGGAAATCCCGGACATGGACACAAATCAGCGCGTGATTGATTATATTAAAGATGTGGCAGAATATATTGAAACCGGTGATGGACGAATTTCTGCATCTATGATGCTGGAACGATTTTTATTTACACCGGAGATGCAGTATTCTCAGATTTCAAAGCTTTCAGGTGGTGAGAAGAAACGCCTGTATCTTTTAAAAGTGCTCAGTGCATCGCCAAATGTTCTGATTCTTGATGAGGTGAGTAATGACATTGATATTCCGACGATGACGATTCTCGAGGATTATCTGACGGATTTTGCAGGTATTATTATTACTGTATCCCATGACAGATATTTTTTGGACAATGTTGCAGACCGTATTTTTGAATTTTCCGGCAATGGCAAATTGACACAGTATGAAGGCAGCTATACAGATTATATCAATACGAAAGCTTCAAGAGGTGCGGAAAATGCACAGAATGCAGATAAGGCAAAGACTGCAAAAACAAATGATACTGAAAAAGACAGTGCTTCAGATTCAAAGCAGACCTGGAAACAGAACAGACCTGTTAAATTAAAGTTTTCTTATAAAGAACAAAAAGAATTTGAAACCATTGACGAGGATATCGAAAAGCTTGAAACTAAAATTGCAGAGCTTGAGCAGGCAATTTTAGACAATGCTACAAATTCCTTCAAATTAATGGAATTATCTAAAGAAAAAGAAGACAAAGAAGCAGAACTGGAAGAAAAAATGGACAGATGGGTCTATTTAAATGATTTGGCTGAGCGCATCGAGGCACAGAAAAATCAGTAGACGGCAAAAATCATGCACATAAGATTCGTGACATCAGGTCAGAAAAATCAATAATCAACAAAAGAAAATACTTGTGATTTGTGGCATGAAGTCAGGGAAAAATGTTATGACTCTGAAATTTAATAAGTATTTAGGAGATTAGGAATATGACACATAATATTAAACCAGCAACAGGCAGTGGTATTCCATTTGGTGTAGTTAAGACGGGACAGGAGATTCAATTTTCAATAAGTGCCGGAGCGCGTCAGCCGTTATATTTGAATGTGACATTTGCAGATGGGGAAACGCATCGGATAGATATGAAGGCACATCACGTTGCCGGAGATGTGTATTCTGTGCGTCTTGGTAAGATACCTTCGGGGTATCTTCAATATAGTTATGATGATGGCAGGCAGGCTGTAAAGGATGATTATGCCGGATATATTGCAGATGCAAAGTCCTGGGGTGTGCCATCAAAACGCATAAGTTACGGCTTTTTTAATGAAACATTTAATTGGAAAGATGATAAGCTGCCACACATTGCGATGCAGGACCTTGTGATGTACAAGCTGCATGTGCGAGGTTTTACGATGGATAATTCTTCCGGTGTGCGCCACAAGGGGACATTTAAAGGCGTGACGGAAAAGATACGTTATTTAAAAGAACTTGGGATCAACTGCGTAGAACTGATGCCGGCAACGGATTTTTGCGAGATGGTGCCAAAGCGTATACATGGTGGCTATGAATCAGCAGCATTTTTGACAGATGTGCCTGGTGTATCCCCAAAATCAGATGCTCAGACTGAATTAAAATCTCAGGATAAATATAAAATGAATTACTGGGGTTACGGTGACAGTTATTTCTTTGCACCAAAAGCTTCTTATGCGGCAGGGCAGAATCCTCAGAAGGAATTTAAAGAGATGGTTCTGGCGCTACATCAGGCAGGCATTGAGGTTGTGATGGAGATGAATTTCCCGGAGGATATTTCTCCTGTGTTGATTTTAGATTGCCTGCGTCACTGGGTACTTTGGTATCATGTGGACGGATTTCATTTAAACAGTAATGGTACGCCGCTGACGATGCTTGCGCAGGATGCACTTTTGCAGCAGACAAAGCTGTTTAGCGAGCATTTTGATACAGATGCAATTTACAGAGATCATGTTGCAGAATATAAGCATCTGGCATGTCTGCATGATGCTTATGAGATGTGTGCCAGACGTTTCCTTAAAGGGGATGACGATATGGTGGCGCCTTTCTGGCATAGTGTGTTGCAAAATGAACCTTCTGTCAGTTATGTGCGTTATCTGGCAAGCCACAATGGCATGCGTCTGATGGATATGGTCAGTTTTGACAGAAAGCACAATGAAGATAATGGTGAGCAGAATAACGATGGTACAGATTATAATTACAGCTGGAATTGTGGTGCAGAGGGCGATACGAAAAAACGCCGGGTACAGCAGCTTCGCAGGTCACAGCTTTATAACGCAGTGATTATGGCGTTGCTTCATCAGGGCATTCCGATGATTTTTGCAGGGGATGAGTTTGGACAGTCACAGCAGGGTAATAATAATCCATACTGCCAGGATAATGAGATTTCCTGGGTCAACTGGAAAAATAAACGCAAAAATAAAGTAATGTTCGAGTTCGTCAGAAAGATAATTGCGCTGCGTCAGGCACACCCTGTATTGCATATGGAAAAGCCTGTGCGCCTGATGGATTATCTTGGCTGTGGCTACCCGGATGTTTCTGTGCACGGAGCACGGCCATGGCAGCCGGAGGATACACCGGAAAGTCATTATGTAGGCATGATGTACTGTGGCAGATATGTGCATACTTCCGGTAAAGATGATGATTTCTTTTATATAGCATATAATATGCACTGGGAACCAAAGGCGATTGGCCTGCCAAATCTGCCGGAAAAATTGCAGTGGGAAGCAGTCGTTGCGACAACAGGTATGGACAATCTGGATTTGGAAGACATGTATCAGGTAGAAATTCCACCACGCACAATTGTAATTTTTAAGAGCAGGAAAGTTGCTGTGAAGCAGAAAGGACTGTAAAATAAAATTATGAGTTCATTTGCACTGAAATTAATTGCAGTCGTTTCCATGCTGACAGACCATATGGGAGCAGTATTATTTCCACAATATATATGGATGCGCTATATTGGCCGGCTGGCATTTCCGATTTATTGTTTTTTGCTGACAGAAGGTTATCTGCATACACACAGCTTCAAAAAATATATTTTAAGAATGACCATATTTATGGTGTTGTCAGAAATTCCGTTTGATCTGGCATTTTCACACACTTGGCTCAATATTCATTATCAGAATGTGTACTGGACATTGCTGCTTGGCCTGCTAGCTATCCGGGCGATGGAGTGGCTTCAGGCACGCCTGCCGCGTCAGTGGTTTATGCTTGGCTATGTGCCGGTGGCTGCAGCGGCTGCGATTGCATGGTTTATTCATACGGATTACAACGCCTATGGCGTGTTGATGATTTTTGGATTCTACATATTTAAAAAGCAAAAAGTGGCATTAGCTGTTTATGAAATTATTTTATTTGGATTCCTTGGTCAGATTGAGTTGTTTGCCGCATTTGCATTCATTCCGATTTTTTTATATAATGGAAAAAAGGGCTTATCAAATCGGTGGATGAACATAGGATTTTACGCATTTTATCCGATACACCTGATTGTGCTTGTGTTAGTCAGGCATCTGTGTGGGTAAGCTGGTGCAAAATTGAGGCACAATTAAATACTGCATAACAAGTCGTATCAGAACTTTTAAATCAAGCAGTTAACGTAAAAAGTTACAGATAACACAAAAGGAGGAGTTAACCAGTCATGGAAAAAATAGCAAGCTTTACAATTAATCATTTAGAATTGCTTCCGGGCATTTATGTATCAAGAAAAGATTTTGTCGGTGAGGAAGTCATTACGACATTTGACCTGCGTATGACAAGACCAAATTATGAGCCTGTCATGAATACAGCAGAGGTGCATACGATTGAACATCTGGCTGCCACATTTTTACGCAATCACCCGGATTTTAAATCAAAAACAGTGTATTTTGGACCAATGGGCTGCCGTACAGGTTTTTATCTGCTTTTGGCAGGGGATTATAAATCAAAAGACATTGTGCCATTGATGGTAGAAATGTTTGAATTTATCAGAGATTTTGAGGGTGACGTTCCGGGTGCATCCGCCAGAGATTGCGGCAACTATCTGGACATGAATCTTCCGATGGCAAAATACCTTGCCAAACGTTATCTGGATAATGTGCTTTATGGTATTGATGATGCACATTTGAATTATCCGGATGCGTGATGAAAAACTCAATTTTAAAAGCATAAAAAATAGAAACATGGCCATACTGATGCTATAAAAACTATAAAGCAGCGAAACTATGATACAATGCAGCTGTTTAAAAACATCACATGATTTATGATATGAAATCAGAATTAAAGCTGATGAATACTGACACGAACAGTGCGCAGGAGGCGGGCAGTATGGCACAGGATATGTTTTCGGACAGACATTATCTGTCAAAGATGAAAAGAGTCGATGGACCAGCGCAGGCAGATGCAGACGGACAGACCAGCATGCCTGTAAAAAATCACCACGAAGGCTCATATATCGGTGATTTTCCACCAAAGGATGACTATAAAAAAGATATTTATATGTAATAAAAGTCTGATGAAATTTTATTTTTCATATCAGATCTGAGGATAAAACGGATATGTTAGATTTTGATATTTTCCTGTTACTGAGAAATGTTATCTTAGGGTAACATTATAAAAGACGGCAGAGAAAGTATAGAATCTATAACTGTAAAGTACTAAAGATAAGAAAATAAAATTGATACTAAAACTCATAAAATGTTAAAAGAGGGAGGTTTCTTGCCATGGCAGGAAAGTACATAGCCTATGTAGGTTCTTATACAAGAGGAAAAAGCAAGGGCATCACAGTTTTTGATGTAGATGAAGCATTTAATTTTAAGAAAAGATTTACATATGAAATTAACAATCCTTCATATGTGCAGATGTCATATGACCAGAAATTTTTGTATACATCCTGCGATGAAGGTGTTGCAGCATTCAGAATACTGGATAACGGTGGTCTGACATTTTTAAATAAAGCTTCCGTCAATGGTTTAAGACCATGCTATTTGTCTGTGGACAAAAAAAATCAGTATCTGCTTGCAGCAGGTTATCATGATGGCAAGATGACAGTCCTTAAATTAAACAAAGACGGTTCAGTCAGCCATGTGACAGACGAAGTATTTATGACAGGCATTGGTACAGAGATGGGACGCCATTATATGTGTCATGTCAACTGTGCGATATTTTCACCGGATGAACGTTTCGTATTTTCAGTGGATATGGGACTTGACCAGGTTAAGATTTACGAATTTGACCATAAGAAGGGTAAATTAAAACTTCATGGCATTTTGCGCTGTGAGATTGATGACGGTCCGAAACATATGGTATTTTCAAATGATGGCAAATATGCTTATCTGACCTTTGAAAATAAAAACGTTGTCAAACAGTACGCTTATGATGCTGAAAATGCAAAATTTACAGAAATGCAGTCGCTCTCAACACTGCCAAAGAGTGCCAGTGATTATTCCAATGCAGTGACATTAAAAATTACACCGGATGATAAATACTTATATGTTACAAATTCCGGTAACAACAGTGTGGCAGTGTATAAGATTGACGAGCAGACAAAAGAAATGTCAGAAATCTGTATTTTGCCAATCAGCGGTGAATATCCAAAGGATATTGTGCTTATGGGGGATGGGCAGACGTTCGTCTGTGTCAACCAGATATCAGATTCCATGACATTTTTCAAGATGGATTATGAAAAAGGATTCTTTACAATGCAGAAAAAGCCAATTGAGCTCTACAGTCCGACGACGATGCAGATTAAGAAATTAAGTTAATGTTAAAGAGTGATTGATATAAGCTACAAAAATAAAGGAAAACAGACAATATGAGAATCAATGACAGAATAATTATCTGGTGCATGCTTTTAGTGTGTGTGCTTTCACTGACATCGTGTAAAATACTGGATGTTACCGGACGGGGTGACGAGCAGTTTGACGAAACGATTATAGTGGAAACAGCCGCAAATGGCACAGCGGATATTCCTGAGGAAAGGACGTATTACTATTATACTTCCGACAACGGACAGGATTACGCACGCTATGCTTACAGCACCGGAGATGACAGCAGTGACAGTGAAACACATGTGTTGGAAGTTACCCCGCAGATGCTGCTTGCACAGCTTGCTGATACGATGCAGGTTGAATTTGAGATTGCATCAGACATTGAAGTACAAAAAAATACGATAACAGTTGTATTTTCAACATATGACTGGAAGGATAAAACGCAGGCGGCGGTTCTTGGCAGTATCGAAAAGACGCTGCAGTATTATTTCAAACCGGACAATCCGTATATCATCAGTGCCGTATTTGAGGATGCAGACGGAAATGTGTTGCAGTAAAACATTTAATTCAAGCCTGTACTTTAAAAGTATATATCCAGAATATATCTTATAAAAATACCCTGCCGTGTAAAGAAAAATATTTCTGATATGGCAGGGTATTTTTTAAATTTCCGATTTATAAATTTTTTCGAGATGTTCTACGCGGGCTGTCATGTTTGCCATTACAAGGTCAAGGACAGTTAAAGCTGCCATAGCTTCAACGACGACAACGGCGCGGGGAACGATAATCGGGTCGTGACGGCCTTTGATGGAAATATCAATGGCTTCGCCGGATTTATTCACGGTCTGCTGCATCTTTGCTATGGAAGGTGTCGGCTTGAAGGCCACACGCATATAAATATCTGAGCCATCACTCATGCCACCAAGAATACCGCCGGCGTGGTTGGTGGCTTTTGTAATATGATGATTTTCGTCAAGGACAAAGGCATCGTTGTTTTCAGAACCAAAGGAGCGGGCGGCGGCAAAGCCATCGCCAATCTCAAAACCTTTGACGGCACCAATCGAAAACATGGCTTTGGCAAGGTTTGCATCAAGCTTATCAAAAACAGGTTCACCTATACCGGCCGGTACATGTTTGATGATACATTCTACTGTGCCGCCGACAGAATCCTGTGCTTTCATCTGATTAGTGAGCAGTTCGGAAGCTTTTGATGCTGCCCCGGCATCCGGCATATAAAGTGCGTTATTGGAAGCTTCGACCATATTAAATCTATCATAGTCAATTGAAATGTCACCAATAGATGCAGTGTAGGCAATAACTTCAATACCTAGTTGTTTTAAAAGTTTGCAGGCAATCGCACCTGCAGCAACACGGCCAATGGTTTCACGGCCTGAGCTTCTGCCACCACCGCGGTAATCTCTGAAACCGTATTTGGCATCAAATGTAAAATCAGCATGTCCCGGACGATAATAGGTAGAAATTTCCGAGTAATCTGCGGAACGTTGTGTTTTGTTGTAAACAATCATAGAAATCGGTGTGCCTGTAGTCTTTCCTTCAAAAACGCCGGAGAGAATCTCGACAGCATCGTCTTCTTTACGTGGGGTTGTAAACTGGGACTGACCGGGCTTTCTGCGGTTTAAATAAACCTGAATATCGGAAGCCTCCAGTTCAAGTCCTGCAGGACAGCCATCGACAACAACGCCGATAGCCTGACCGTGGGATTCGCCCCAGGTCATTATTTTAAAAATATGGCCATATGTTGAACCTGACATAAAATCACCTCTGTTTATTTAGCATGAGTCGACATTTATTGATAAGTTTTAATATGATGATGTAAGGGTTAAAGGTCTTAATTGCGATTACACTTGCACAAATGAGCACTTTAGACTTGTTGACACGCCAAACATCGAAAATGCAATAAAATGTTGTAGGATACTTAACCCATATTATACAGTGCGGTGAAAATGTCTGCAAGTCAAAGATAAAAAATGTGAAAAAGAAACAAATCAAAAAAAGTCAAAAACGGTCACAAAAAATCAAAAATTTACAAAAATGTATAGATACGTCAAAATATGTAAAATTTAAAGCAATTAATTGTAAATAATAACAACAAAAAATGCGATTTATTCTTGAAATCGACATGAAATTGCATATTTCATACTTTTAGAGGATAACACAAATATTAAAAAATGCCTTTAAATATTAAGAAAACTGAATTTTCAGAAAATTGACATTAAAAACAAATTCGTGTAAATTATCAACAATTCATAGAGATTGTTTATGAATTAGGAGGATGATTAAAATGAATACAACACAAATTAAGCTGAATGACATCGAAGGTGCAAAAGAATTTGTTGCCGCAGCCAATAAGTGTGAATTCGATATCGATGTCTATTTCAACAAAATTGCATTAGATGCAAAATCAATTCTTGGAATTTTAAGCCTTGACCACAGAAATACATTAACAGTAAAATATCAAGGAAATAACGAGAACTTTTCTCAGGTATTACTTAAGTATGCGGCCTGTTAAGTATTTGAAGGTATAATTTGGCGAAAAAACTTGATTTAAGATAATATTTCAGGAAAAATAGGAAAGGACACAGTATCTGCAAGCGGATGTATATGACGGAAACAAAGTAACTGCCATATATTAAAAGTTTGTGGTGCTGTGTCCTTTTTTATGAATTTTTTATAAAAATCTTGATAAAATATGATATAGAAGGTATACTAATGATATTAGCGTAAAAAAGGCAGAGGTTATTATGTATAAAATACTTACGACAGAGGGCAGAGCGAAGCGTGCCGAGATGACGACAGTACATGGTGTGATTCAGACACCTGTATTTATGAACGTTGGTACGATTGCTGCGATTAAGGGTGCCGTCGCAACAACTGACCTTCAGGAAATAGGCACACAGGTGGAGTTATCCAACACATATCATTTGCATGTACGTCCGGGCGATGAGGTTGTTAAAAAGCTTGGTGGTCTGCATAAGTTTATGAACTGGGACAAACCGATTCTGACGGATTCCGGTGGATTTCAGGTATTTTCCCTGACAAAATTAAGAAAAATCAAAGAAGAAGGCGTTTATTTTAATTCGCATATCGATGGCCATAAGATTTTCATGGGACCTGAACAGAGTATGCAGATTCAGTCCAATCTGGGTTCTACGATTGCGATGGCATTTGATGAATGTCCGTCTTCAGTGGCAGAACGTTCTTATATAGAACAGTCTGTTGCCCGCACTACACGTTGGCTGGCACGCTGTAAAGCGGAGATGGCGCGTCTGAATTCCCTGGAAGATACGATTAATAAGCATCAGTTGTTATTTGGTATCAATCAGGGTGGTGTTTTAGCAGATGTGCGTATTGACCATGCAAAACGTATTTCTGAGATGGAGTTAGATGGTTATGCCGTTGGTGGTCTTGCGGTTGGTGAAACACATGAGGAAATGTATCATATCCTTGATGAAACTGTACCATATTTACCACAGAACAAACCAACTTACCTGATGGGTGTTGGTACACCGGCAAATATTCTGGAAGGTGTTGAGCGAGGTGTCGATTTCTTTGACTGCGTTTATCCGTCAAGAAATGGCCGCCATGGTCATGTTTATACGAATCATGGCAAATTAAATCTTTTTAATGCGAAGTTTGAATTAGATGCCAGACCGATTGAAGAAGGCTGCGGATGTCCTGCATGCCGTCATTATTCAAGAGCATATATCCGTCACCTGCTTAAGGCGAAGGAGATGCTTGGTATGCGTCTGTGCGTACTTCACAATCTGTATTTCTACAATCATATGATGGAAGAAATCAGAGATGCTCTGGATGAGCACCGTTTTGCTGCTTACAAAAAGTCCAAATTAGAAGGCTTTTGTGTAGAAGAATAAAAAATAATAATTTAAGGAGGAAGTTTGGATATGCCACAGAACATAATTATCATTGTTGTATATATTGTTATATTTGCTGCACTGATGTATTTTGTCGCTATCAGACCACAGAAAAAACAGCAGAAGAAACAGGATGCATTAATGGCTTCACTGGAGGCAGGTGACAGCATTTTAACTTCAAGTGGTTTCTATGGCGTTGTTATTGATATTACAGATGAAGTTGTTATTGTAGAATTTGGTAACAACAAAAACTGCCGTATACCAATGCAGAAAGCTGCAGTTGTTCAGGTTGAAAAAGCAAACGCTGAAGACTGATGGGGTTGATGTATTAAAGTTTTTGAAGGTTTGGATTTGAAAAGTTAAAATTGAATTTAAACTGAATTGAAACTAAAGATGCGAAAAAATAAAGGGCGACTGGAAAATGCCAAGATGTTTTCCAGCCGCTTTTTTGTATCCTCTGTAAAATTGTACTCTTTCTGGTAGGAAGGTAAAGATTTACTGGATTTTTGTTTGGTGTTCATGTTTCTTTTGCTTTAGGGGTTCGAGGATGCCGTATGGGACAACCAGGTGACCGGTGCCGGTGGCTAGTTCGATATCTGGTTTGTATGTGCCATGGAAATCTGAACCGCCGGAATAAAGCAGATCGTATTTTTTTGCAAGATGTTTGACGTGCAGCTCATCTGAACCAACATTTCTGGAATAGTATACTTCGATGCCCTCGATGCCATAATTTTTCATGGTAGCAACACATTTGTCAAGCGCTGTATCGTCCAGATGGTAGAGCAGTGGATGAGCCAGAATTGCCACGCCGCCGGCAGTATGAATCGCGTTAATGGCAGCTTCCGGACTTAAATGCTTTCTTGGAATGTAAAAAGGACGTCCCGGATTTAGAAAACGTTCAAAAGCTTCATTATTGGATTTGACGATACCTCGTCTGCGCAGATAATTTGAAAAATTAGCCCTTGTTAAAACGCCGTCACCTTCTTCAGCAGTCAGTTTTTCAAAGGTGATGTCGATACCGGCTTTTTGCATAACTTCAATCATTTGGGCATTCCGGTTTTTGCGTGCCAGATAAACTTCTGAAATCTGATTTTGAAAATCTTCATTTTGTGCATCCACCCAAAGTCCGACAATATGTACTTCTCTGTCCAGATAAAATGCAGATAATTCAATGCCCGGAATAAATTCAATCTTGTTACCGGCAGCTTTTTTTGCCTCTGCTACACCGTCTGTGGTATCATGGTCTGTCAGGGCAATCGCACTGATATTTAAACTGATTGCACGTTTGATAAGTTCAGTTGGGGTTAAAGAACCGTCAGATACGTTAGAGTGTGTATGTAAATCGATCACTTTCATGGAAATCTTCCTTTCTGCTATAATATATTTGTGGTTATATGATTTCTGTATTCATATCTGCTATTGGCAAGTGCAGAGTCGATATTTGTCAAATGCTTTATATTTGGCGCTTGAGCGGAAATATAATTAAAAAATTAAACATCATTGGAGTGTTTAATTTATAATGCTAATCTATTTGCAAATATAAGTATAACACATTTCTTCACAAATATAAGCATAAATTATGATAAAAAAGAAAGGTGGGGTAAACGAATGCAGACAGGTGGTAAAATGACAGTGAAAGTGCTTGTAAAGGGACTGATGATGAGTGCAGCCATCACATTTGCGGCAGTGATGATACTTGCATTATTGATTTTAAAAACAGGCATTTCTGAAAAAATATTGCATATTGCGGTGGTGGCAGTATATGTGGTATCCTGCTTTGCTGCCGGATTTTATAATGGACGAAGATTAAAACATAAACGATTTGTCTGGGGGATTATCGGAGGACTTTTATACTTTATCATTTTACTGTTCATGACGATGGCGCAGGGTGGGGTAGAGTTTCGTGCAAGTGTTTTAACAACAGCATTGATTTGTCTTGGCAGCGGTATGTTTGGTGGGATGCTTGGATGAAATGAAAAAATCTTGCAAATATCTAAAAAAGGCTTTTACAAATAAAGATAGTATGGTATAATGTACGCTATGATAACAGTTTGAAAGGATAACTATGCGTTTTTGAACTGTGTGGAAGGAGGAAAGTTTCATGAAGCATGTTAAAACATTAAACACTCGTTCATTAAAGAATTCTATGGTTAAAGGTGGATGCGGCGAATGTCAGACATCTTGTCAGTCAGCTTGCAAGACATCTTGTACAGTAGGTAATCAGACTTGCGAAAACAATAAATAATCCGATGACGCAAGTACATCACTTTATAGGCAGCGGCCGTATAGTCGCTGCTTATTACATGAAAAGGAGAAAATAAAACGTGGTTCATCAGTATAAGAATAATGGATATAACATTGTTCTTGATGTGAATAGTGGTTCTGTGCATGTGGTGGATGATATTATCTACGACATGATTCCTTTATATAAAGATTTCTCTAAAGATGATATTGCAGCAAAACTTGGCGATACTTACAGCGCTGATGCCATTGCTGAAGCATATGATGAAATTGCAGAACTTGAAAAGGAAGAAGTATTATTTACAGAGGACATTTACAAAGATTACATATTTGATTTTAAGAAGCGCCCGACAGTTGTTAAGGCATTATGTCTTCATATTGCACATGATTGCAATCTGGCATGTCAGTATTGCTTTGCAGAGGAAGGTGAATACCATGGACGCAGAGCACTCATGAGTTTTGAAGTTGGTAAGAAAGCACTGGATTTTTTGATTGCAAATTCCGGCAACAGACACAACCTTGAAGTTGACTTTTTCGGCGGCGAACCGCTCATGAATTTTGATGTAGTGAAACAGCTTGTAGCTTATGGCCGCGAGCAGGAGAAACTTCATGATAAGAAATTCAGATTTACACTGACGACAAACGGTGTATTATTAAATGACGATGTCAAAGAATTTGTCAATAAAGAGATGGGCAATGTCGTATTGAGTACAGACGGCAGAAAATGTGTTCATGACCGTATGCGTCCGTTCAGAAACGGCAAAGGCAGCTATGATTTGATTATGCCGAAGTTCAAAGACCTGGCAGACAGCCGTGACCAGAAGAATTATTATGTGCGTGGTACATTTACACATTATAATAAGGATTTTTCAAATGATGTTATCAGTCTTGCAGATTACGGTTTTGAACAGATTTCCGTGGAGCCTGTTGTGGCAGAGGAATCTGAACCATATGCACTGACCTGGGATGATGTACCGGAAATTTGTGCAGAATATGATAAACTTGCCAAAGAGATGTTAAAACGTGAGGATGAAGGCAGAGGCTTTACATTCTTCCACTTTATGATTGATCTGAGCGGCGGCCCATGTGTGGCAAAACGTTTGTCCGGCTGCGGTTCAGGTACGGAATATCTTGCAGTAACACCTTGGGGTGACTTATATCCGTGTCATCAGTTCGTTGGTCAGGAAGATTTTTTGATGGGTAATGTCGATGAAGGTATTGTTCGTCCGGATATCGTAGATCAGTTCAAGTGTTGCAATGTCTACACAAAGAAAAAATGTCAGGATTGTTTTGCTAAGTTTTATTGCAGCGGCGGCTGCGCAGCAAATGCTTATAATTTCCAGCATGATATCAATGATGCATATGATATCGGCTGCGAATTGATGAGAAAACGTGTCGAGTGCGCGATTATGATTAAAGCGGCTCTGGCAGATAAAGAAGGAGACAATTAACATGAAAGAGAGAAAAAAACTGAGTATTGTCGGCTTTTTCTTCATTATCCTTTTTACGGCAGCCTGCATTTTTGTAGCGTGGAAAGGTGTTGGTGAGAAGAATCAGGGTAGTGCGGCAAACATCAAGCTTGGTCTTGACCTGGCTGGTGGTGTCAGTGTTACTTATGAAGCTGACGATGATAATCCATCTGCAGAAGATATGTCTGATACAGTATATAAGCTGCAGCAGCGTGTCGAAGTCTACAGTACAGAAGCAGAAGCTTATCAGGTAGGTTCCAACCGAATCACAGTTGAAATCCCTGGTGTTTACGATGCGGAAGAAGTATTAAGTAACCTTGGTAATCCAGGTAGCATCAGCTTCCAGGAACTTGTGGATACGACAAAAGAAGATGCTATCACACCATCCGGAACAGCTCTTGGTGAAAACTACAACGAAGTACTGACTGGTGATGATATCGTGACAGCCGATGTACGCTCACAGTCTACAGATTACGGCAACAATGAATATGTTGTACGTCTTCAGCTTACAACTGATGGTGCACAGAAGTTTTCTGATGCAACAGCAAGAAACTTAAATAAACCGATTTATATCGTTTATGATGGTCAGGTCATCAGTGCGCCTAATGTAAATCAGCAGATTACTAACGGCGAAGCAGTCATTACAGGTAATTTCACATATGAAAGTGCCAACAGCCTTGCAACAACTATTCGTCTTGGTGTGTTAAAACTCCAGTTGCATGATGTACATTCATCTGTTGTTGGTGCCAAGCTTGGTGAAACAGCACTTTCCACAAGCTTAAAAGCAGGTATGATTGGTATTGGTATCGTGATTATTTTCATGATTATCGTTTACTTAATCCCAGGTCTTGCATCAGGCCTTGCTTTGATTCTTTATGTAGCAGCAATTCTCTGCTTCTTAAATGGTTTGAATGTCACACTGACACTGCCTGGTATTGCAGGTATCGTGCTTTCCATCGGTATGGCGGTGGATGCCAACGTTATTATCTTCACACGTATCCGTGAAGAAATCGCAACAGGCAACTCAGTGAAGCATGCGATCCAGATTGGTTTTAAGAAGGCAACTTCAGCCATCGTCGATGGTAATATCACAACACTGATCGCAGCCGGTGTCCTTTATCTGATGGGTACAGGTCCGATCAAAGGTTTTGCAACAACACTGGCACTTGGTATCGTATTGTCCATGTTTACAGCCATGGTGATCACACGTATTCTGCTTTATGGTCTGTATGCAATGGGTCTTCGTGATGAGAAGTTCTACGGACGCCAGAAGGAAGCAAAAACACGCAAATATGTTGAAAAACGTAAGATTTTCTTTGCGATTTCAATCGTTTTGATTCTCATTGGTTTTGTGACAATGGGCGTTCAGAAAGCAAATGGTAACGGTGCATTAAACTACAGCCTTGAATTTACAGGCGGTACATCCATGACAATGGAAACACCTGATTATGTGGATACAAAGGGTGATGCAGGTCAGGAACTTCGCAGTCTGATCGAATCCACAGCGTCTGTGACAGAGGTTCAGCTTCAGAACGTTCAGGATTCCAATGAAGTAGTTATCAAGACATCTGTCCTTGACAAAGATACAAGAGCTGCATTAAAAGATGCTCTTGCAGAAAAATACGGTATTGATGCAGACAGTATTGCAGAGGAAAGTATCAGTGCAACAATCAGTAATGAGATGCAGCGCGATGCGATTCTTTCAGTAGTTATTGCGACAATCTGTATGCTGCTTTATATCTGGATTCGATTCAGAGATGTACGTTTTGCTCTCAGTGCGATTATTCCACTGATACATGACGTATTAGTTGTATTGATGGTGTATGCAGTGATGCGTATTTCTGTAGGTAATACATTTATCGCTTGTATGCTGACAATTGTTGGTTACTCTGTCAACTCAACCATCGTCATCTTTGACCGTATCCGTGAAAACAGAAATACAATGAAAGCAGACCTTTCTGAGATTGTCGATGCAAGTATCAGTCAGACATTGACTCGAAGCATCAACACATCTTTAACATCCTTTGTAACAATCCTTGTATTGTTCATCATGGGTGTGACATCTATCAGAGAATTTACACTGCCGCTTATGGCAGGTATCGTTTGTGGTGCTTATTCTTCAGTATGCATCGCCGGTGCAATCTGGTATGTTATGAAAAAAGGTTCTAAAAAGAAAAATAAATAATTAAGGGATGACCCGAATATAAAAACATTCCCAGTGGAATTTGCCATGGGAATGTTTTTATATTTATATGATGTCAGGAGCAAAAAGATAGGACAAATTAATTTGACTTTGAATCCTGCAAAAAAGAAGGAGTCAGCAAAAGATGGAACGATGGGTTCAGATTGCCAAGAGGGCAGATTTTAAACAGATTGCGCAGCAGTACAACATTACACCAGTGCTTGCGCGGTTGATGGTAAATCGTGGTGTGAACGAACCGGAACAAATTAAACGTTACTTATATGGAACACCAACGGATTTATACGATCCACATCAGATGAAAGATATTGACAAAGCAGCGCGGATGATTGAAGTGGAAATAAAAGCCGGTGGTAAGATTGCCATTGCTTCAGATTTTGATGTGGATGGTATTTTTTCCAGTTATATTTTATATCTTGGTTTTACGAAAATTGGTGGGCAGGCTAAAATTTATACACCAAACCGCGTGACAGAAGGTTATGGCTTAAATGAGCGTATTGTCAGAGAAGCTTATGCAGACGGAGCGCGCATGATTGTCACCTGTGATAATGGTATCGCAGCTTTTGAGGCGATTACTCTGGCAAAATCCATGGGAATGAAGGTGATTGTCACCGATCACCATGATATTCCTTATGAAGAAGCCAAAGACGGTACCCGTACAATTTTGGTAAGTGAGGCTGATGCAATCGTAAATCCAAAGCAGCAGGAATGTATGTATCCATTTAAAAAATTATGTGGCGCGGGCGTGGCATATAAACTTATTCAGGTGATTTATGAGCATCAGCATATAGACGAGGCAGATTTATTAAATCTGATTCAATACGTGGCAGTGGCAACAGTAGCCGATGTCATGGATTTGGAAGATGAAAACAGAATTTTTGTTAAATATGGATTAAAACAACTGGCGCATACAGATAATCTGGGATTGCAGGCAATAATTGAGGCAACAGGTCTTGATGCCAGTAAAATCCAGGCATATCATATTGGTTTTGTGATTGGGCCGTGCTTTAATGCGGCAGGTCGATTAGATACGGTTAAGATTGCGCTGGATTTACTGATGTCAAGGCAAAAGATGCGAGCTGACGCACTGGCTGCAGAACTTAAGGCAATGAATGAGAGCCGAAAAGAAATGACACAAAAGGGTGTTGAGCAGGCGATAGAATTAATTGAGTCCACAGAACTGAAAAATGATAAAATCTTACTTATTTTGCTGCAAAACTGCCACGAAAGTCTTGCGGGCATTATTGCCGGGCGGATTAAGGAAAAATATCATAAACCGACGATTGTATTTACCGAGGTTGAAGATAAGATGATTAAAGGCTCAGCCCGATCGATTGAGGCGTACAATATTTTTGAGGGACTCATGCAGGGCAGACACCTGATGACACGTTTTGGTGGACATCCGATGGCGGCGGGTATGACATTGCCAAAAGCTAATCTTGAAAAGCTGCGTCGGCTGCTTAATGAGAATACAACATTAACCGAAGATGATTTTATCCCGGTGGTCAGAATCGATGTGCCAATGCCGATTGGCTATATTACAGAACATTTTATTGACGAACTGGAACTTTTAGAGCCTTTTGGTAAAGGCAATACAAAGCCGGTATTTGCGGAACGTTTCTTCAAAATTATGCGGGCGCAGGTGCTTGGCAAAAATCACAATGTGCTTAAAATGACTGTATGTGATGATAATCATACGATAATGGAAGCAATGTATTTTGGAGATATCGAAGATTTTGATAACTATGTCATTGGTATTTACGGTGAGGCAAAGCTTGCAAAAATGTATGACGGCTACGGCGGTGATGTTGAGCTTGCAATGACCTATTATCCGTCTATCAATGAGTTTCGCGGGCAGAAAAAAATCCAGATTGTTGTGACTGGATATTGTAAAATTGCGAGATAAATATTATACTAAAGGGTATATATAATATCGGAGTAATTATGATATCCGATGATGTGTGGAGAAAGAGAGCAGGAGGCATCGATCAGATGAAAAAACTTGAAGATTATATTATCAGTATCCCGGATTTCCCGGAACCGGGTATTATATTCAGAGATATAACAAATGTTGTACTTGACCCAGAGGGCTTACAGTTAGCGATTAATACGATGTCATCCTTTTTGGATGGTATTGATGTAGACTTGATTCTTGGTACGGAATCCAGAGGTTTTGTTTTTGGTATGCCAATTGCTTATAAACTTGGCAAAGGCTTTGTCATGAGCCGAAAAAAGGGTAAATTACCAAGAGAAACCATCAGCCAGGAATACGCACTGGAGTATGGCACAGCAGAGATGGAGATACATAAGGATGCCATCAAACCGGGACAGAAAGTTGTCCTTGTGGATGATCTGCTTGCCACAGGCGGTACTATGGAAGCCAACATTAAGATGGTGGAGCGTCTTGGCGGTGAAGTTGTTAAAATCATTTTCCTGATTGAGCTTGCAGGGCTTAAAGGCCGTGAACATCTGGCAGGTTATGATGTTGAATCAGCAATTATTTATGAAGGAAAATAAGTTATAAAAATATAAGTTAAGCGAGGTGGATAAGATGGCTGGCGAATATATGGAACCAAAAGATTATCAGAAGGTTTTTGATGTGGATGTCATCGATGGAAATAATGCAGAAGTTGTCGTAACAAAAGATTTTACATCCCCTGAAGATCTGTATAATCAATTGATTACAAGTGTAAAGAGATATCATCCTTCAGCGGATGTATCTCAGATTGAAAAAGCATTTAACATAGCAAATAATGCACATAAAGGACAGTTGCGTAAGTCAGGCGAGCCGTACATTATCCATCCGCTGTGTGTTGCCATTATTCTGGCAGATCTGGAGTTGGATAAAGAAACAATTATTGGTGGTCTTTTGCACGATGTTGTTGAGGACACGGTGATGACGACAGAGGATATCACTAAAGAGTTTGGCAGCGAAGTTGCGCTGATTGTGGATGGTGTTACTAAACTGGGACAGTTGTCCTATTCTAAAGATAAGATTGAAGTGCAGGCCGAAAACCTGCGTAAGATGTTTCTGGCGATGGCAAAGGATATCCGGGTTATTTTGATTAAACTTGCAGACCGTCTGCACAACATGCGTACGCTCAAGTTTATGAAGCCTGAAAAACAAAAAGAAAAAGCCAGAGAAACGATGGATATTTACGCACCGATTGCACAGCGTTTAGGTATTTCCAAAATCAAGGTTGAACTCGATGACCTGGCACTGCGTTATCTTGAACCTGAGGCATATTATGACCTCGCAGAAAAGATTGCTTCCAGAAAGAGTGAACGTGAGGCTTTTGTATCATCAATCGTGGATGAGGTATCCGAGTGCATGAAGCAGGGCGGCATCAAGTGTGAAGTCAGCGGTCGTGTAAAGCATTTTTTCAGTATTTATAAGAAGATGGTGAATCAGCATAAGACACTGGATCAGATTTATGATTTGTTTGCTGTGCGAATTATCGTAGATTCCATCAAAGACTGTTATGCAGCCCTCGGTCTGATTCATGAAAAATACACGCCGATTCCGGGCAGATTCAAAGATTATATTGCGATGCCAAAGCAGAATATGTACCAGTCTTTGCATACGACATTGATTGGACCGTCCGGCAAGCCTTTTGAAATTCAGATTCGTACCTTTGAGATGCACAAGACGGCTGAATACGGTATTGCAGCCCATTGGAAATACAAAGAAGACCCGAATGGTATTAATACACCGAACAAAGAAGAAGCGAAGCTCACATGGCTGCGCCAGATTCTTGAATGGCAGACAGATATGTCTGATAACAGAGAATTTATGAGTCTTGTTAAAAATGACCTGGATCTTTTCTCTGAGAGTGTGTATTGCTTCACTCCGGCGGGCGATGTCAAAAACCTGCCAAACGGTTCAACACCTATTGATTTTGCTTACAGTATTCATTCTGCAGTTGGTAATAAGATGGTGGGTGCCAGAGCTAATGGACGTCTTGTGAATATTGATTACAAGATTCAAAATGGCGACCGAATTGAGATTATTACTTCCCAGAATTCCAAAGGCCCAAGCCGTGACTGGCTTAATATTGTCAAGAGCGCTCAGGCAAGAAATAAAATCAATCAGTGGTTTAGAACAGAGTTTAAAGAGAGCAATATTATTCGTGGTAAAGATTTGATTGATAAATACTGTAAAGCCAAGAGTATTGTGCTTTCAGACATCACGAAGCCTGAATATATCGAAAAAGTCAAGAAAAAATACGGTTTCCAGAACTGGGATGCCATCTGTGCAGCCATCGGTCACGGTGGCTTGAAGGAAGGTCAGATTGTCAATCGTCTGCTTGAAGAATATAACAAAGATAAAAAGGCAAATATGACAGATACACAGCTTCTTGAACAGCTTTCACAGGATAAACCGGGGACAGAAACGAAAGTACGCGGTGCGCATAAGCATGGTGGCATTGTTGTCAAAGGTATTCACGATGTGGCAGTGCGTTTTTCAAAATGTTGTAATCCGGTGCCTGGGGATGAGATTGTCGGATTTGTAACCAGAGGTCGTGGTGTGTCCATTCACAGGACAGACTGTATCAATGTGATGAACATCAGTGAGATGGACAGAAATCGTCTGATTGATGCCGAATGGCAGGATGATGGCGCCAGTGATGAAGTTTATCAGGCAGAGATTAATATTTATGTGCAGGATAAGGTTGGCGTGCTTGTGGAAGTGGCACGTATCTTTACAGAGAGTGAGATTAATGTGACAGCGATGACATCACGTTCATCAAAGAACCATACTGCGACGATTAACGTGGCATTTGATATTAAAGGACGTTCACAGCTTCAGAAAGTTATAGATAAACTCAGAAGTCTTGAATGTGTATATGATATCGAACGTACCAGAGGTTAATGGAGGAAATATATGAATATATCTGTAAATTCAATGATGCTTGGTGTCGTTGGCACCAACTGTTATATTGTCAGCAATGATGATACGAAGGAGGCTGTTGTCATTGATCCGGGTGATGAAGCCGGAAAGGTCAACGATTTTCTTAAAAAAAATGGACTCACGCCAAAGGCCGTGCTTCTGACCCATGGACATTTTGACCATATCATGGGTGTGAACGGTGTGCGTGATGCATGGCAGGTGCCTGTGTATGTGTCCGAGCCTGAAAAGGCGTTGATGGAAGATCCGTCACTAAACGGTTGCGGGATGATTGGGCGCTCCGTCAGTGTCAGGGCGGACAAATTTTTAAAAGATAACGAAGAAGTTACTTTCGGAGGTATGCTGTTTGAAGTGATTTATACACCGGGACATACCGGTGGTGGCGTGTGCTATTATATGCCGCAGACCGAACTTTTATTTTCCGGAGATACACTTTTTCAGGGGTCCGTTGGCAGAACTGACTTGCCGACAGGCAGCATGAGCACGCTGGTGCGTTCCATCAAAGAACGACTGGTGAACCTGCCAGAGGATACAAAAGTCCTTCCGGGACACGGTCCGTCATCAACGATTGGGGAAGAAAAGAAATACAATCCTTATCTGTAAATAGGATTTTGGAGATTAGAACATGATAATTTTAAGAATGACACATTTGAAATATGAAAATGATGTGAGAGCACTTGTGATGGCATTTTACCACGGCGTCAAAATCGTGGTAAATCCATCCGTAGATAAAGTTTTTGATGAACCGGTCGCTTTTGAAATGGGAATTGATTTTGTCGATTCCCATTTGTATGTCTGTATAAAAGACGATGGTACCATAGAAAATAAAGTCATCATCAAAGACGATATCGCCACAGATTTTGAAGATTATAAACAGACAAAGAATGACTTAAAACGCCTTGTATACAAGGTTTTATGTGCTTATACAGGCAGAACACTGCCATGGGGCACACTTACTGGTATCCGTCCGACAAAGATAGCCATGTCTTTGATGGATGAAGGTTACGATGAAGCAGGCATGCGCGCATATTTTGACAGAGAATATAAAATTTCTGAGGACAAATACAAACTCTGTACCCTTGTTGCAAAAAATGAGCGTCAAATCCTTAAGGATGTTGATTATAAAAAAGGCTACAGTCTGTATGTGGGCATTCCGTTCTGCCCGACAATCTGCGCGTATTGCTCATTTTCATCATATCCGTTAAATGCCTGGAAAAATAAAGTAGACGATTACTTAGATTCGCTCTTTCATGAGATTGATGCGGTGGCAGCACAGATTAAAGCTGCCGGTGCCGACATTCGTCCGCTGACCTTTTACATGGGTGGTGGTACACCAACGTCATTAAATGCCGGCCAGATGGACAGATTATTAAGAAAATTATTTGAAACCTTTGACCTTGAGCATGTGACAGAAAAGACTATTGAAGCCGGTCGTCCGGATAGCATCACAAGAGATAAGCTGGAAGTGATTCACAGCTACGGTATCAGTCGGATTTCAATCAATCCGCAGACGATGAACCAGAAAACACTGGATGCTATTGGCAGAAGACATACAGTAGAGCAGGTTAAGGAAGCCTTTGTGCTGGCAAGAGAATGTGGCTTTGACAATATCAACATGGATTTGATTGCCGGATTACCGGGTGAATCCAAAGACGATTTTGCCTATACGTTATCAGAAATTGAGCAGATGCTGCCGGAGAGTCTGACAGTACACGCTCTTGCAATCAAGCGTGCAGCCAGAGTCAATCAGGAAAAACTCTATTTGCAGAGTGCTTCCGTGGAGGAAGTCAATGATATGATTAATATGGCATTTGCCTGTGCAACACGCATGGGACAGGAACCATATTATCTGTATCGTCAGAAAAATATCGCAGGCAACCTTGAAAACGTCGGCTATGCAAAACCGGGACTTGCGGCGCTATACAACATTTTGATTATGGAGGAGAAGCAGTCGATTATCGCCCTTGGCGCAGGCGCGTCCACAAAACTCGTCATGCGTGACGAAAACCGTATTGAGCGTATCGAAAATGTTAAAAGTGTCAAAGATTATATTGAACGCAACGATGAAATGATTGCACGCAAGAAAGAGGCGGATTTTAGAGTGCTGCTCTGAGTTTGAACTAAACAGTTCTAAGGACGATCAGTTGCACTTAGTGTTTCGTGAACTGAAAAAATTATAATTATGATTTAATGATAAGATGTATTTCTTAAAATATTTTAGACAGTCAAATGTTTAATATATTTATGAAATGCATCTTTTTTTGTGCGCCTGGCTTAATTGGAAAATTATAAGTGTACTAAAAATAAATACTTTTACATAATAGTTATATAAAAGTATTGACATGAAAGAAAAAATGTAATATATTATGTGTAAAGACGAGGCGCGATGATAAAAATATGGATAGCGCAGAAAATGATTAAGGAGGATGTATATGAAAGCGGTTTTTAGTACAGAAGCGGTTGATTTGGACCGTCAGGCACCGAATCGAAACAAAAGAGAATGTAAGTATTTTTGGGATGAATTATATCCACTGATTGTGGCGGGCGGATTTCATCATATTGAAGTGCCTTATGAACCAAAGTGGGATTTTGGCGGACGTTCAGGTATTCCAAGAACGATGCGTTCCATTCAGTTAAAATACAAAACACCGGAAGGCTATAAAGCTTATCTGGAGAATATCGGTATTTCATCTGTTGAAAGTATTCATCTGGATTCTGCGCTGTTTTGTGCAGGGGCACCGGAGATGTATCTTGGTGCGTTAGGCCATTTTGCAGAGGAAGCACTTGAATTTGCAGCAGGACTTGGCTGTCCGGTACTTACTATCACAGTGACACCGCCGATGTTTGATGTAAAACAGTTGTTTAACGGCAGAGAAGATATGAATGAAGATGTTTTTTTTGGTAAACTTGCAGATATGATTAGCGGACTGAGTCAGAAAGCTGCCGAAAAAAATGTGACAATTTGCATTAAAAATACATATTGGGGGCTGTGCCGGGGCAAGAAAGTTTTTGATTTTATGAAATTATTACCTGAATCCGTGAAGTTGGATGTTGATACGGCACATGTAAAGATTGCAGGCATTGATTTAGCAGAGTTCATCAAAGAAGCCGGCAAACGCATCGGCATTGTACATTTTACAGATACAACCTTTGAAGATACACAGGAAGCCTACAGCCAGCCATTACCGGAATTTCCGGTGAAGGGCGCAACAAAGGTATTTACAGATATCGGACAGGGCAATATCAGATTTGATGAAGTTCTGAAAGTGTTAGATGATGTGAAATATACAGGCGCGGTTGTTTATAATTGCAGAAATTCCTACGATGTATATCGTTCAATTTTAAGAACTCGCAGTTATATCAATCAGGTGCTTGTGCCAAATGGTTTTCAGGAAGATTAAGGAGGGTGTACACGATGAATAATATGAAATTATCACATATGAGTCACTGGAAAACAATCCCCTATAAACAGATTGATAATTTCAGAGATTTTTATTACGAAGATAAAACAAACATGGCTTATTATCAGGACTGGGACAGAATTTTAAGATACCACAAAGCCACAGGTTATGAAGGTATTGAGGTTGCACCATGGGATTTAAAAGAAATGATGGCACTGTTTGGCACACCACAGAATTTTACAGCATTTGCAAAAGAGCATGGTGTGGAAGTCAGCGGTATGTTCCACGGTGCAGATTTTTCACAGGATCCGGCTAAACATGACGAAGTGCTTCAGGCAGCGAAGGATGCTATTGATATATTGGAAAAATTTGGCGGTAAGCATTTGAATATGTGTCCTGCAAGAAATTACTGTATGGACGGCCCATTTCTTGAAGATGATTTGAAAAATGCAGCCAAAGTCATTAATGAAATTGGTGAATATGCGGTGGCACATGGCATTCAAGTGGGATTACACAATGAATTTTTCTGCTCAGTCAATAAAGAAAATCACAGAAGATTTATTGAAATGACAGATCCGGATAAAGTTTTCTACTGTCTGGATACAGCGCAGATTGCACTGATGGGTGATGATCTGTTAAACTTTTATGATACATATGCGGACAGAATCTGCACTTTCCATTTAAAAGATACGGCTTCCATTGGTGTACCGGATGAAATCAGACATGGACTTGACCCTGAAATCTGTGATGATGGCTGGAGATGGTTCTGGGAACCGGGCGAAGGTGTATTGCCACTGGAGGATTTGTGGAAGCTTGTGAAGAAACATGGATTTAAAGGCTGGGTAACAATTGAAGATGACGGTGCACCGGATTATCTGGCAGCCATGGCATTATCCTCTTATTATTTTAATGAAGTGCTTGGAAAGATTTATCGTTAAACTGGATAAATACAAAATAAAACTTAAGAATGTTTTGAAAATCATGGAAAAATAAAATATTAAACTTGGCATAAAGGAGAAGATAAAAATGAGTAAAGTAGGGATTGGTATTATTGGTTGCGGTACAATCGCAGATGTTTACATGACTAATATTACACAGCATTATAATAATATTGAATTACTGGCAGTGGCAGACCTTTATATTGAAAAAGCACAGCAGGCTGCAGAAAAATTCAACGTGCCACGCGCTTGCAGTGTGGATGAACTGCTGGCTATGGATGAGATTAAGATTGTTTTAAATCTGACAATTCCTGCTGCACATTACAGTGTGAATATGCAGATTTTAAATGCGGGCAAACATTTATACTGTGAAAAACCTTTAACACTTGATTTTAATGACGCTAAAGAAGTTGTTGAAACAGCAAAAGCCAAAGGCTTGATGGCAGTATCAGCGCCGGATACATTCCTTGGTGCAGGTGCACAGACATGTAGAACTCTGGTGGATGAAGGTAAAATTGGTAAGGTCATTGGTTTTACTGCAAATATGACATGCCCTGGACATGAATTGTGGCATCCTGCGCCGGGCTTTTATTACAAAAATGGTGGTGGCCCAATGTTTGATATGGGGCCATATTATCTGGCAACACTTGTATCTATTTTAGGTCCGATCAAAAAAGTAGCATGCTTTACAACCATTGGTAGAAAAGAGAGAAATATTCTTGGTACAATGACACCAACAGAAGTACCAACACATTACAGTGGTATTATGGCATTTGAAAATGGTGCGATTGGTAATATTAATATGAGTTTTGAAACATGGGATTCAAGTCTGCCTTGCCTTGAACTTTATGGCACAAAGGGCACGATCACAGCACCTGACCCTGATGCATTTAATGGTAAGATTACATTATTTGACGGAGAACAGTTAGAAAAGATTGTCAGCGCAGTGACAGACCCTCATCCGGCAAAGATTATCACAATGATGACACAGAGAGGCGGCTGCAAGAAAGACCAGCCACTTTTATTCCCGGAGGATACAAATCCGCGAAGCAATATGCGTGGTCTTGGTGTATCTGATATGGCACAGGCAATTATTGACGGCAGACCAGCAAGATTATCCGCAGAAATTTCTTTGCACGTTGTTGAAGCCTTAAATGCATTTGCAAAATCTGCAGAAGATGGTTGCATTTATGAAATGACAACCACATGTACACGTCCTGAACCTATGAACCCTGAATGGGCATTATGGGAAGTTAAATAAAGCATTCACTGTCCCCGCGGTTTAATTGTTTTTGTAAGCTGAATAGAATGTCTGGTGAATTAATGCAGTACTTTGACAAAAGTACTGCATTAATGCTATCATAGGATAAGAGTGTTAAAAGTATGAAATGCAATTGTGTCTGTACAAATATGCAATTGCAATTTGGAGTGACTGACACGAAGAAACATCCAAAACGTCATTAAATGTCGTAAAACATAGAAAATATAAAGGCAGGATATATTATGGAAGCAACAACAAATAAAGAAGTACGTTCAAATAACCGAAAAAGAATTGTCAATCTGCTGTTTCAAAATGGCGAGATGCCAAAGCAGGATATTGTAAAAAAACTGGATATGAGCCTTGCAACAGTGAATTATCTTGTCAAAGAGCTGACAGAAATCGGATTGCTGACAACAGGAAAAGCCCTTGGTTCAACTGGCGGCAGAAAACCGGTATGTATTAAACCAGTGTACGATGCAAAATGCTCAATTGGTGTGGAAGCAGCACAGGATATTGTACGAATTGTTGTATTAAATCTTGGTACACATATTGTGGCAGAGGCTTCTTATGCCCTGAAGCAGGAAAATGCGCTCGAATATTGGGAAAATGTCGGTAAACTCATTCGTAAATTTGCCGAAGAAAATCAGCTTGCCGAAGAAAAATTGTTAGACATTGGTATCACTTTGGGCATGACGATGCAGGATGAGTCACTGGTTTTGAGAAAAGCCAGTAGTCAGGAACTTGAACTTGATTTAGAACTTGCAAAAAAAGGCCTTGGCATGCCTGTGCATTTTAGAAACAGTACGAAGATGGCGGCAGTGGCAGAGTGTTGGCGAGATAATCAGGTGGCAGATTCGGATTTTATTTTTATATACCTTGGCACTAAAGTCAGCGGTGCATGTGTACAGAATAAAAATGTCATGAATTTTGCAGGCATTAATGGAGAACTTGGTTGTATGGTGACATGCGGCAATCCGGAGATTATCCGTATAGATACATTATACTCAAAAAAAGAATTGTATAAAAAGGGTAACTGCAAACATACAAAAGAGTTTTTTGAACAGCTTGATAATGGTAATTCTCTTTGTGTGGCAGCATGGGATAACTATCTTACAGAATTATCTAAATTTTTGTACAATCTGTTATGCATTTTTGGATGGAAAATTATTCTTGGTGGTTCATTAAGTCCGTATCTTAAACCTTATATTGGGCGCATTGAGGCGCAGATGAAAGAATTATATCCATTTGAATATTTTCCGGAAAATATTTTATCTGTTACAACATTAGGAGAATACGGTGCAGCAGCCGGCGCGGCAATGCTGCCAATTGATAAATTTTTGGAAGAAGTATCGGAGTAAAAGATTCAAAATAATGAAATTTTTCAAGCATAATTTGTACTTAAAGATAAAATAGTGTGGGTTTGATATAAAATTATTAAAGAAAAATTAAAACTAAAAATATGACTATAAAATCAGAGCAGAGATAGTATTTATTTTGCTCTGATTTTTTAAAATTAAGATGTTTGAGGTAATGCATGCATCAATAAATAAAAAATTATGCAACACTGCTAATTTTACATGGAATTTTCAAACCATTTTAGTGCAATGACTTGACAAATATATAATAAATAGTTTATAATCTTTATATATTATTTATAAAGTGTTGAAAGTTGTAGGAATAAAATATGAATATTTTTAATAATTTGCAGAAGTTCAGAGGAATTGTAATGTTAATCGGCTTTTGTGTGATTATGGCTCTTGTGGCCACTGGCAAAAGCATGATGGTGATATTACTTGTTTTGGGTGCTCTGGATTTTATTTATGGCCTTTTTTCATTTAAGGCACCGGGTGCAAGAACCCAGGGAATATGTATGATGCTGACAGGTATTTATATTGTAATTATGGGGATTATTTTTGTGGCAAATATTTTTGCGGAGAAGATTTTCTGGACAGTCAGTGCAGGTGGACTGATAGTATTAGCTGTTATTGGGCTTTTAATTATCAGACGTCGCGAGAATTAATTTATGAAAGTATATTTTCAAATTTATAATAAATTGATAATTTGATTTGCCAAAGTTCATTACAGTAAAATATAGGGCTGTAAACAATTAAAAATGGTAATACAGCATGTATGCAGACCAGTCATACAGCTTTATTATAATAATGCTTTAAAGTTTATTAGGGAGGAAAAATTATGGCATTAGGTATTATTGGTATTATTGTTGCACTTGCTATTTTCTTATATGGTGCATACAAGAACGTATCCGTATTATACCTTGCACCATTATGTGGTATCATTGTTGCAGTGACAAACGTGCTCACAATTACAACATATGATTTTGCAACAGGTGCACTGGTATCAAATCCTTTGACAATCACAGAGGCTTTTACTTCATTACACGTAGGTGCAGTTGATTTCGCTAATCAGGGCGGAAACATCACTTACAGTGTCGGCGGTGTTGTCGGAATGATTATGGCTGTATTCCCAACAATCTTCTTGGGTGCTTTATTTGGACAGATTCTGACAGCGTGTGGTGCTGCAGGTTCTATCGCAACAACACTTGTAAACAAACTTGTACTTAAGACAGAAGACCCTATGAAACGTGTAAACCGTGTTGTTCTTTCTATGCTTCTTGTAGAAGTTGTATTAACATTTGGTGGTGTAGATGGTTTCGTTACCGTATTTGCCACATTCCCAATTGCGATGATCATGGCTGAAAAATCAGGTATCCCTCGTCGTATGGTTCCTGCATTACTTGTATTATCCTGTGGTGCGAACTCAGCACCTTTCGTGCTTTCCATTAACAACATCCTTTGTATGGCAGTTCTTGGTACAGCGCCTGGTGCAGCAGCAATTCCTGGATTCATCTGCTTCGTAATTATGGAAATCGGCATTTACTTTATCTGTGTTGGTTCTATTAAGAAAACTATGAAAAAAGGCGAAACATTTGATGCAGGCAATATTAGAATTCCGGGTGAATCATTAGATGACAGACGTCCTAATATTATTATATCTGTACTTCCACTTGTTGTAGTATTCTTACTTTTTGCTATTGTAAAGAATGCTTCACTTGCACTTGTTTGTGGTATCGTTGCAGCTGCTATTTTAATGAGCCAGTATATTCCTAAAAAACAGGATGCATCTAGCAACGCAGTTGGTGCGTGGGTTGGTAAGATGGTTGGCGTTTTAAATGATGGTGCAGGTCAGGGTGCTTCAGCACTGATGACATTAACAGCAGCAGCAGGTTTTGCAGCAGTTGTTCAGCATACAGAAGCTTTCGGTGCAATCGTTGGTATGCTCTTTAGCATGAACGTATCACCATTGTTACTGACACTTATTCTTGTTGCTGTTATCGTAGCATTTACATCTTCACCACCGGCAGCACTTGGCGTAGCTTTACCTATGATCGCAGGTGCATTTATCTGGGTACAGACACCTATGGTTAATCCGGATGCTGTAGCCAGAGTAGCAGCGATTACAGCTTCAACATTTGAAACATTACCTGTTAATGGTCTTGTACTTTTAACAACAGGTCTTGCACAGGTTAAGATTAAAGATGCTTATATGCCAATCTTCCTTCAGTCTGTTATCATGACATTGATTGGTGCAATAATTTGTTTGATTCTTTGTACATTATTCCCTGGAATGGTTTAATGACAGAACAAAGATAAAAACTATTACATAATAAATGACTGGTCAAAGACATCATAAAAATTAATTTGATGTTGAAAATTTCATAATGAAAAGCGTAAGATGCTATGCAGTTTGTGTGGGGATTCAGACTGCATAGCATTTTTATATGAGAGAAATTTTGTCAAAGGGTTTTATTGTATAAATAGGCTCTCGGGTCGGTGAGGAAAGAAATTGTCTAAAAGGGTGTTCTGATTTAAACGATTTCAGACCCCTATTTTAGTGAATTTTAAATAATAGGTATTTTATATTGTATAAAATATAAAACAATCTACAAAATTATTGACTTTTCTCATAAAAAACAATACAATTAGCACATTGTTTCTGCGCAAGTTTGCAATTATAACACTGTGAAATATGCTCAAACAAGTATTTCACTAGAACTTGGCAAAGAACTAAACTATTTTTTATTAGGGAGGACGTTTTTATGTCAAACACAAAAAACGGAAAAACAGGTTCATTTAACCTGGGCGCAAAAGGTTGGGTTATCGTATTACTCGGTTTCTTTTCCTGTTATTGTTATTCAGCGCTGACATCAGACTCACTTAACATTACAGTTAGTGCATTTGGCAGTATGGGTCTGAACGTGGATGCTATTTATTCATTATCCACAATCGCTACAATCTGCGGTATTCTTGGTTCAATTTTATTTGGTAAATTGATGGCAATGAAGACTGCATCAAAGATTTGGGGAATCTCAATGATTCTTACTGCAGTATTTGCTGCAATCTGGTCACAGGCACACAACATTGCCGTTTATGCAATTGGTTATCTTGTATGTTATGTATGTACTCTTGCAAGTGCGATGCTTCTTGGTTATCAGGTCGTTGCGAACTGGTTCCCTAAAAAACGTGGTGTTGCTATTGGTATTGTAACAGCAGGTTTCCCACTTTCAGCAGCGACAACAACTGCTGTATGTAGTTTCTTCGTAGGCAAACTGGGTATCTCTGCATACTACATTTTTATCGCAGCCATTGCTTTAATTATTGGTATTATTATTCTGGCTTTCTCAAAAGATTTCCCAGAAGAAAAAGGTGCTTATCCAGATAACAATAAAGATTTTGATTTTGAAAAAGAAAAGAAGATTCATGAAGAAGCACTTGAATATCTTAAAACTTCAAAATGGACAGTTAAAAAATGTCTGACAACAGGTCGTATGTGGATTATGTGGATTGCAGTTGGTGTGACAGGTTTCCTTTCAATGGGTATCATGTCAAACTTTGTTGGTAAATTCATGGAAGCTGGATATACATTGCCAGAAATCCTTCCAATGCTTGGTATTGCCGGTGTTGTTGCTATTCCTGGTTCAATGTTTGTTGGTTGGTTAGACGTTAAACTTGGTACAAAGAAAGCTGGTATCATCGTTAATATCCTTGCACTTGTTGCGATTATTTTCTGTCTGACACCAATTCGTCCATTACACTACTGTGCACTGCCAATCCTTGCTTGCATGCTTGGTGGTTCATCTAACCTGATGGTTTCCTGTACAGCAGCTATCTGGGGACGTTATGATTTCCAGAATGCATTCCGTGTTATTCAGCCATTGAATGCGATCTTTACAGGTCTTGGTATCACAGTTGTAGGTATCGTTGGTACAAACTTCAGCTACACAACAGCTTATTATGTAATGTGTGGTATGGCACTTTGTGGTTTAATCGCTATGTGTGCGCTTAAAGTTGAACCAATCGATAAAGAAGTTCGATAATAAGTGGATATGAGTCTCAAATCACTGAATGGATATGTCCCTGTCGGGCAGACAGGGACATATCTAAAATGGGTGGTTTGGGGCTCATTTTTTTGAAGTTATTTGTGCGTTTGTGTTTTTTGAGGCTTGCGGATTAAGGCAGTTCTGGAGGCGAAAAATGTCGAGAGATAATGATTGCAAAAGCAAATAAAATCTGTATAATGAATCTTACGAACGAAAGTTCATCACTTCTATCATTTTAAATATTTAAAATATCAAGAATTTCAGTATCTATGGATTCGGTGTTTAGTTCTGAAGATGCATCCCCTGGAAAGATTTTGTAAATTATTTTTGAAATAAGGCATCATAGCGAAAGTATATCATTTGTGCAAAATACAAAAGGTCTTAAATCATAGAGAAATTAGAACACAGAAAAATTATGAAAAATAGTGTGAAAAACAGAATAAAAAGAGAACAAACAGACAGAAAAATGAAAAAATCAGAATGCAAAAGTCATAGAAAATCAATAAAGCAATGATAATGCAAAAACAACAATAATAAAATCATTTAGACAGATGGAGGAAAAAAGATGAGCTGTATGGAGTACAACACTTTTTTATCTTACATCAGAGAAAATATTTCAGATTACCTTGAGGATATCGAAGTTAAAGAAACAACAATTATACACACAAATCAGAATAACGGTGTGATGAAGGATGAATTGCTGATACGCACAGCAGGAAGTGATTATGCGACAGCAATAGGCTTAGAACCATTTTATCAACGGCATATGGCAGGGATAGATGCAGATACGATTTTAGATGATATTTCAGACGCTTATTTTGCCAATATGGTCTTTCCTGGACGATTGAGTGCAAATGATTTACATATATTTGAGCGGGTAAAGGATTATATTTATTTACGCGTCATTAATAAGGAGAAGAATGAAAAACTGCTTGAGCAGGAACCTTATATGACAAAACTTGACCTGGCTTTTGTGTTCAGGGTACATATTAACAGTGACTTCCATATGAATATTTCTGCACAGGTCACCTGGGATATGTTGAAGGCCTGGCATATAGATGTACAGCAGTTGTATGGACTGGCACTTAAAAATACGGCGCGGTTATTTCCGGCAAGGATTGCTTCTGTGACAGAAGTTTTAAAGCACCAGAATTATCCCGGGATTGAAGAAGCAGCGTGTCCTTTATATGTGATTTCAAATGCACAGTATGTGCATGGTGCGGCTGCTGTATTTTATCCGGATGTATTAAAGCAGCAGGCCAGATTGTGGCAGAGTAATATTTATCTGATGCCAAGCAGCGTGCATGAGATGATGCTGCTTGCGGAAAACTATGATGTTACGCCGCAAAAACTTGCCTCGATTGTACGCGAGGTGAATGAATGTGCAGTTGCAGCAGTAGAAAAATTGAGTGACCATGTGTATTATTATGATGCACAAAAAGATGAAATCTGTATGATATTGTAAAACTTTTAAATCTGTGTCTGGACAAATTCAAAAAATCTTGCTAGAATAAGAATATTAACTCTTTAGCAAGTTAAAGAGTTAATATATTATGAAAGTTGATATAATCATCACTGAGGTGGAATGTCTGATGAAGGTTGCGTGTATACTATTAATAGTCTATTTATGTGTGATAAATGCAGTGGCACTTGTTGCGTGCGGCGTTGATAAATGGCGTGCCATTCATGGACGTTGGCGTATCTCTGAACGATGTCTGATGTTGCTTGCGGCATTTGGTGGCAGTATCGGCATGTGGGGAGGCATGTATTTTTTCAGACATAAGACAAAACATCCAAAATTTTATATTGGTGTACCGGCAATTCTGATTATTCAGATTATTATTGTAGTGCTTGTGATGATGAAAATTTATCATGTTTGGTAATGAATCAAACTGCTTGAAGATGAGAAAGGGGATATCAAAATGTACTCATTTGAAGAAGTGAAGGCTGTAGACAGTGAAATCGCTGAAGCGATTCAGCTTGAAATTAACCGTCAGAAAGAGAATATCGAACTGATTGCCTCAGAAAATTTTGTCAGTCCTGCAGTAATGGCAGCGATGGGCAGCCAGTTGACAAATAAATATGCGGAAGGTTATCCTGGCAAACGTTATTATGGTGGATGTCAGTATGTGGATATTGTTGAAAATCTTGCGATTGAACGTGCCAAAAAGTTATTTGGCTGTGAATATGTCAATGTTCAGCCGCACTCAGGTGCACAGGCAAACATGGCTGTATTTCAGGCATTCTTAAAACCGGGTGATACATTTATGGGTATGAACCTTGACCACGGCGGTCATCTGACACACGGAAGCCCGGCAAACTTTTCAGGAAAAGTATTCCATTGTGTGCCTTATGGTGTCAATGAAGAAGGTTTTATTGATTATGATAAAGTCAGAGAGATTGCACTGGAATGCAAACCAAAGCTGATTGTGGCTGGTGCAAGTGCATATTGCAGAACGATTGACTTTAAGCGTTTCAGAGAAATCGCTGATGAAGTTGGTGCATATTTGATGGTGGATATGGCACATATCGCAGGTCTTGTGGCAGCGGGCCTTCATCCAAGCCCAATTCCATATGCACATGTGACAACAACAACGACACACAAAACATTGCGCGGACCAAGAGGCGGTATGATTTTAAGCAGTGAAGAATTTGCAAAAAAATTAAATTCTGCGATTTTCCCTGGCACACAGGGCGGCCCTCTGATGCATGTGATTGCAGCAAAAGCAGTAGCATTTAAAGAAGCTTTAAGTGATGATTTTAAAGTATATCAGCAGCAGATTGTCAAGAATGCCAAAGCATTGTGTGAAGGTCTTCAGAAACGTGGCTTAAAGATTGTTTCCGGTGGTACAGACAACCATCTGATGCTTGTCGATCTGCAGGAACTTGGCCTGACTGGTAAAGCAGCAGAGAAGATGCTGGATGAAGTGCACATTACATGTAATAAGAACACAATTCCTAATGATCCACAGTCACCATTTGTGACAAGCGGTCTGCGTCTTGGTACACCTGCAGCAACAACACGTGGTCTGAAAGAAGAAGACATGGATAAGGTTGCAGAAGCGATTGCATTGACATTAAAAGACTTTGAAGGCAACAAAGATAAAGCAACAGCAATTGTTGCTGAATTAACAGCAAAATATCCGCTGTACTAAAATACAGATTGTTTTATCAAAGTCACAAAATATAGATGTATTTACAAATACAATAATTGCCACTTGCATTTTATTGTGTAGTATATTATAATAAATTCATCTTAAATAATTGATTGTTTGCCTGGGGTGTTCGACAACTCCTGCAATTTTGAACCTACATTTATTTTGACGGGAACTCATATATTGGGGAATATGTCAAGCCTCCGATTTTGCAGTGGAAGACAGAAAGACCAATGCGAGTACCCACCTGGCTTATGGCTAGGCGTCAAAATAGCAGGAAACGGCACGCCGGGTAATCATACAAAAGATAAAGGAAGCATCTTTCGGGATGTTTCCTATTTTTTTACTAAAAAACAAAACATATGAGTGCAGGCCATCTGATGAGCAGCGAATTTTATTTTTATAAGTATAATTGTAATTTGAATTTTTGTCAGTGATATCATTTGATGTTAGGGTCAAAAGGTGTTTTGCCCCTGACATCATCATTTAATGAAGCGATGTGAGGTATATGCAGATGAAACATATGAATGTGATATGGTGTATCGCACTTGTGGCAGTTGTTTTATGTATGATATATCTTGAAAAAAAGAATCCTGCTGTAACTGCGGGCAGTTTTAGTACAACATTATTTGAAACAGATGAGTCTGATGCTGTGGAGCAATCCAATCTAAACACATCAGGGAATACTTCATCAGCAAGTATGAATGAATCAGAATATTCAGGACAATTAAATTCAGAAGATGTGCAGGAAAGCGAAGTTGGTTATCAGGACAAACAGCAGACCAATATCAGAGTTTTGCTCTGCACAAGCCAATATACATCTAAAGTTCATTCAAAAGTATCTCTAACAAGTGAGTCTGCATTTAAGTTGACGGCGGGAGATAGTGTTTACACATTTTCGCCGGGGGATGTTGTGGATATAGATGCGCAAAGTACATATTTGGCCGCTGGACAGGCTGTTATCAGTATTGATCATGATACGGATGCTCGCTTAACGGTGATTTCCATACAGAGAAGTTGCGGCCATCCTTCTTACCGTGGGAAATTAATTATTACACGCAGGGGAGATTCGGTCAGTATTGTCAATGAACTTCCTTTGGAAGAATATTTATACGGTGTGGTGCCAAGTGAGATGCCTGCATCTTATGATATTGAAGCACTGAAAGCACAGGCAGTGTGTGCGAGGTGTTTTGCATATACAACACTTAATTCAACAAAATTTGCAGACTATGGGGCGGATTTGGATGATAGTACTGCAAGTCAGGTATATATGAATCAGCCAGAAGATATCAAAGCAAATCAGGCAGTGGATGATACTAAAGACAAGTTGCTTTATTATGGGGATGAGATAGCCAGAACATATTTCTATTCCACCTCCTGTGGGGTGACTTCAGATGTTGAAGATGTGTGGGGTGCAGGCAGTACAAAGTATGGTGCAGAAAGTATGAAAAATGAAACTGACACAAAAAACGCAGATGAGAATACAAATGGCACAAAGTCTACAAGTAATGATGGTAGGGAGTATAATAATTCCGAGGATGATGGATATTTAATTCCTGTATTTATACAGCTAAGAGATAATTCTGATGAAGCAGTGACTACGTTGGCTGCGCAATCAACAGATTTGTCCAAGGAGTGGCAGTTTCGTGATTTTATAGATATGAGTGATACAAGTGCATATTATGAACATGCAAATGCATGGTTTCGCTGGCAGGTGTATGTGCCTTGCAACAATCTCTTATATAGCATTGCAAATGTTGGCAGTGCGTATAAGACCGGACAGGTTAATGGTACGTTGACGGGTATTGAAGTAAGTGAGCGTGGAATCAGTGGTATCGTAAAGTCTTTAAATATTTATTCGACCAATGGGACAATGACGATTTATGGCGAATACAGTATACGAAAAGTCTTAAATATTTCCGGGCAGACGATAATCTGTGCGGATGGAACGGAGGTGACAAATCAGACGATGCTGCCAAGTGCCTATTTTTATATAGAAACTGCAAATCAGGGTTGGGTGCTACATGGCGGTGGTTTTGGACATGGTGTGGGCTTGAGCCAGAATGGGGCAGAGGCGATGAGTGAGGATGGTTTGAATTATGAAGAAATTCTTGCTTACTTTTACCCGAATACGCAACTGGAGAGAGTTCATGGGTCAGACTGATTTGAAAAAAATAATCTCCGACAATACAGGCGTTTACCTGTTATGCCGGAGTTACATATAACTGTATGGATAATCATTAGTTTAGCAGTGTATCAATACTTCAAGTCCGTATCCTGTGGCTTTTCAAAAATCATAATATTGAGTTCGGCGCCGCAGAACATAATATACATGCAAAAGTAAAGCCAGAGCATCAGCACGATGACAGTTGCAAGGCTGCCGTACATATAAGATATGTTCTTGGATAATTCCAGGTACAGAGAAAAGATGTATGAACACACTAACCAGCCTGCTGCGGTAAATGCAGCACCGGGAATCTGATGACGGAACTTTAACTTCTGTGCCGGAAGAACTTTGTAAAAAAGTAAGAAAAATAAAAACAAAAGTAATAATGTCGTAATGCTTCGAATACTGTTGACAAATGTCAGTATATGTTCCATGAATGGAAAATACTGTGTAATCAGCATGAATAAACGATTACCAAAGACAAGGAAAATCAATGTCAGGATAATCATAAATGCAAATAATAATGTATAGAATGTTGCCACGATTCGAAGTACGAAATAATTACGTGTTTCTTCGATATTATGCATGGCATTTAAACCGTCTGCCAGTGCCATAATGCCTTTGCCTGCCGCCCATAATAACATCACGATGGTTGCTGACAGCAACGTACCGGAGGATTTGGCAAGAATTTCATTTAAAAGCCATTGAACAGTGCTTGACGCAGATACAGGCACAAGGCTTAAAATAGATTCAATCAGCGTATCTTCGCTGATTGGCAGGAATTTTAATAAGGTCATTAAAAGCATGACAAAGGGAACAAATGATAAGATAATGAAATAGGCCGCCTGCGCCGAAAAAGCCCCGATATGGTTCTTCCTGAGATCGCCGGACATTTTCATTATCCAGTCAATGACCTTTAACATAATGCCTCCAAAAATAAATTACTGTTAATAATCATATACAAATTTAACAGGACTGGTCAGATGCTGAGCCAATATCTGAAATTTGTGTGAACAGTAACAGATTACCATGTTTACAGAAAAAATACAATATAATAGGCTTGACATTTTTTTATTTAATGATTAGAATAGATAAAGTCAAAGGCTATGAAGGTGTCTGGACATTTGATTTCTTACAGAGAGAAAGGGTCGTCGGCTGTAAGCCCTTTTAAGTTCAGTCAGGTGTTTAATTTCCCACTGGAGCCGCACTTTTGAAGATATATTTAGATAGAAGATAGCAAGTTGCATATTTGCAGCAGTATTCATACGAAAGATACATGATTGTTGACGATACGTGAGTATATGACAGACATATGTTGAAGTTGAATTTATATCAGGGATTTGTATTTGAGTATATTGCGTAGATGGTGACGTGTTCGGAACGTTATACCGATAATGAGAGCCTTATACAGTAGAACGTACGTGAAAAGATGGTTTTGCTGTTTATATATGCACTGTTGATTGTATATATGAGGAATGATGGGTGGTACCGCGAGATTTTTCGTCCCTGTTTTTTGACAGGGGCTTTTTTGTTTTTATGGTATTAATTTTAGGTGTTCATATTAACAGATGCTCATATCATTATTTAGATATTCATCTCATTAAATCAGGTGTAAAAATATCCTTTGCGCCTGACAATTAATATTGATGTGATACACCTATATCAATGATGTTAGTGTCAAAAGATATTTTGCCATTAAAAACATTTGCAGTTTAAATTTTCGTCCCATCAGGTTGAGAAACATTTACGAAAGGAAGATTTGAAAAATGAAGGACAGATTGCTGAAAATTCGTGAGGAAGCGATTGACCAGATTAAAGCTGCCGGCGGCGTAGATGCTTTAAATGACATTAAAGTTGCTTTCCTTGGTAAAAAAGGTGAATTGACTTCCATCATGAAATCCATGAGAGAAGTGCCACCGGAAGAACGTCCGGCATTTGGCCAGATGGTAAATCAGGCCAGAGCTGAGATTGAAGAAAAACTTGAGGAGATGAAGTCTTCACTTGCGAAAAAGGCAAGAGAAGCTCAGTTAAAAGCTGAAGTGATTGATGTTACTCTGCCAGCAAAGAAAAGTAATATCGGACACAGCCATCCAAACACAATCGCACTTGAAGAAGTTGAGAAGATTTTTGTTGGTATGGGTTATGAAGTCATTGAAGGACCTGAAGTTGAATTTGATTATTATAACTTTGAGGCTTTAAATATTCCTGCTAACCATCCTGCAAAGGACGAACAGGATACATTTTACATTAACAGCCAGTTGCTGCTTCGTTCACAGACATCAGGGGTACAGGTTCATACGATGGAAAACCAGTCACTGCCAATCCGTATGATCGCACCAGGTCGCGTTTATCGTGCTGATGAAGTAGATGCAACACATTCACCTTGCTTCCACCAGATTGAAGGACTTGTGATTGACAAAGGCATTACATTTGCCGACCTGAAGGGTACACTTGCTGAATTTGCAAAACAGTTATTTGGTGAAGATACAAAAGTTAAATTCCGTCCGCATCATTTCCCATTTACAGAGCCAAGTGCTGAAGTTGATGTAACATGCTTCAAATGTGGTGGTAAGGGCTGCCGTATGTGTAAAGGTTCAGGCTGGATTGAAATCCTTGGCTGCGGTATGGTACACCCAAGAGTACTTGAGATGAGCGGTATTGATCCGAACGAGTATTCAGGCTTTGCGTTTGGTGTAGGTCTTGAACGAATCGCTTTATTAAAATACGAAATTGATGATATGCGACTGATGTATGAAAATGACATCCGTTTCCTCAAACAGTTCTAATTCATCGCAGAAAGGAAGTTAATAATGAATACACCATTATCATGGATAAAATCTATGGTTCCGGGACTTGATGTAACCGCACAGGAATATACGGATGCGATGACATTATCCGGTTCAAAAGTAGAAGGCTTTGTAGAATTTGATAAAAATCTCGAAAAAATTGTTGTAGGTAAGATCATAAAAATTGACAAACATCCAGATGCAGATAAACTTGTCATTTGTCAGGTGGATGTTGGTGAAGATGCGCCAATTCAGATTTGTACAGGTGCGCCAAATGTATTTGAAGGTGCCCTTGTGCCAGTTGTTTTAGTTGGCGGTAAAGTTGCCGGTGGTCATGACGGCGGCGCAATGCCGGAAGATGGCATCAAGATTAAAAAAGGTAAACTTCGTGGTGTTGAAAGCTATGGTATGATGTGCTCTATCGAAGAACTTGGTTCTACAAGAGAGATGTATCCAGAAGCACCTGAATATGGTATCTATATTTTCCAGGAGGACGTTAAACCTGGTGAGGATGCTATTGAAGTGCTTGGTTTACATGATGTAAATATTGAATATGAAATCACATCAAACCGTGTAGACTGTTTCGGTATTATCGGTATTGCCAGAGAAGCAGCAGCAACATTTGACAAACCATTTACACCACCGGTTGTGACAAAGTCAGGTAATGACGAAGATGTCAATGATTATGTCAAAGTAACAGTCAAAGATACAGAACTTTGCTCAAGATACTGCGCAAGAGTCGTTAAAAATATCAAAATTGCACCATCACCAAAGTGGATGCAGAGAAGACTTGCGGCACAGGGTATCCGTCCAATCAACAATATCGTAGATATCACAAACTATGTGATGGAAGAATACGGTCAGCCAATGCATGCATATGATTTAGATACGATTGCGGGCAAAGAAATTGTTGTACGCCGTGCTGAAAATGGTGAAGAATTTGTGACACTTGACGGCCAGACACGTACATTGGATGAATCTGTACTGATGATTTGTGATGCTGAAAAACCAGTAGGTATTGCAGGTATCATGGGTGGCGAAAACTCCATGATTACAGATGATGTACAGACAATGCTTTTTGAAGCCGCATGCTTTGATGGTACAAACATCCGTCTTTCAGGTAAGAAGATTGGTATGCATACAGATGCTCAGGCAAAATTTGAAAAAGGTCTTGACCCTAACAATGCCGAAGAAGCTATTAACAGAGCTTGCCAGTTAATTGAAGAATTTGGTGCAGGTGAAGTTGTTGGCGGTATGGTGGATGTTTATCCAGTGAAGAAAGAGCCAATTACAATTCCGTTTGACCCTGCATATGTCAACGGTCTTCTTGGTACAGACCTTACATTAGAGCAGATGCTTGTTTATTTAAATAAAATTGAACTTGAATACAATCCTGAAACAAAAGAAGTTAAAGTTCCAACTTTCAGACAGGATTTACTTCGTCCGGCAGATTTAGCTGAAGAAGTTGCAAGATTCTATGGTTATGACAATATTCCGACAACACTGCCAAGTGGTGAAACAACAAGCGGTAAATTATCATTTAAGCTGACTGTTGAAGGTGCTGCCCGTGAAGTCGCAGAATTCTGCGGTTTCTCAGAAGCCATGACTTTCTCATTTGAAAGTCCAAAAGTATTTGATAAATTACTCATTCCTCAGGATGACAAATTAAGACAGACAGTGACAATCACAAATCCACTGGGTGAAGATTACAGTATCATGCGTACATTGTCATTAAATGGTATGCTTGTATCACTGGCAAATAACTATAACCGTCGTAACAAAGATGTTAAATTATACGAAATGGCAACAGTTTATCTGCCAAAAGCTCTGCCTCTGACAGAGTATCCGGATGAACGTGTCCAGATGACACTCGGTATGTATGGTGAAGGCGATTTCTTTACACTGAAAGGTGTTGTTGAAGAAGTGCTTGAACGTGTCGGCATGAAAGCAATGAAGACTTATGACCCACAGGCAGGCAAACCATATCTGCATCCAGGCCGTCAGGCAAACATCATTTATGATGGTGAAGTGATTGGTTATCTTGGTGAAATTCATCCTGAAGTATGCGATAACTACAATATCGGTACAAAGGTTTATGTAGCTGTTTTGGATATGCCTTGCATCGTTGCAAAAGCGACATTTGACAGAAAATACGAAGGTATTGCAAAATATCCTGCTGTCACACGTGATATCAGTATGGTTATGCCTAAGAATATCATGGTTGGTCAGGTTGAAGAAGTTATTCGCAGTTGTGGCGGCAAACATCTTGAAAGCTTCGGTCTGTTTGATATTTATGAAGGTTCACAGATTAAGGCTGGTTACAAGTCAGTAGCTTACTCTATCGTATTCAGAGCAAAAGACAGAACCCTTGAAGATAAAGATGTCAACACAGTGATGGATAAGATTATCAGTAAACTTGAAAATATGGGCATTGAACTGAGAAAGTAACAGGAGAGTGCCTTATGAAAACAAGTGATTTTTATTTTGAACTTCCACAGGAACTGATTGCACAGGACCCACTGAAGGATCGTTCAAGTTCAAGACTGATGATTCTTGACCGTTCAACTGGTGAAGTCAGTCATCATGTATTTAAAGAAATTATTGATGAATTAAATCCGGGCGATTGTCTTGTGTTAAATAATACAAAGGTTATTCCTGCAAGACTTTATGGTGTCAAAGAGGATACAGGTGCACATATCGAGATTCTGCTTTTAAAACGTCGTGAAAATGATGTCTGGGAAACACTTGTTAAACCGGGCAAAAAGGCAAAGCCGGGCACACGTATTGTGTTCGGCGATGGCCGCCTGAAGGCAGAAGTGGTAGATGTTGTTGAGGAAGGCAACCGACTGATTCATTTTGAATATGAAGGTATTTTTGAAGAAGTGTTGGATGCCCTTGGTGAGATGCCTCTGCCGCCGTATATTACGCACAAACTTGAAGATAAGAATCGTTATCAGACAGTCTATGCCAAATACGATGGCTCAGCAGCCGCACCGACAGCAGGTCTTCATTTTACAAAAGAACTTCTTGAACAGATTAAAGCTAAAGGTATCAAAATTGCAGAAGTGACATTGCATGTAGGTCTCGGTACTTTCAGACCTGTTAAAGTGGACGATGTGACAGAGCATCATATGCATTCAGAGTTTTATATGGTCAGTCAGGAAGCTGCAGATATCATCAATGAAACAAAACGAGCTGGTGGCAGAATTATTTCTGTGGGTACGACAAGTACACGTACACTGGAATCTGTAGCAGATGATCAGGGTTTTGTGAGAGAAACAAGTGGATGGACTCAGATATTTATTTATCCGGGTTACAAGTTTAAGTGCGTGGATGCGCTGATTACTAACTTCCATTTGCCGGAATCTACGTTGCTGATGCTTGTATCTGCACTGGCATCCAAAGAGCAGATTATGCATGCCTACGAGATTGCAGTGAAAGAACGTTATCGTTTCTTTAGTTTTGGGGATGCGATGTTTATAAAATAATACTGTTTGTGTTTTTGTGCATATATAGACAAAATTTAGACAGTTACATTAAAAAAGAACTTATATTAATCCATCAGGACTGGTTCTTTCTGAACTTTGGGTATAACCAAATGAAACATTAGCGGGTATCAAATTGATACCCGCTTGTTTTATAATAGATCCGAAAGAGAGT
>CAKRHR010000019.1 GCA_934339005.1 uncultured Catenibacillus sp.
AACGACCCAGATCGGACTCGAACCGACGACCTCCGCCGTGACAGGGCGGCGCTCTAACCAACTGAGCCACTAGGCCAAACGCTATGGTTGTATAATATACTAAATTGTTTGAATTGTCAAGAACAATTTTGAAATTTAATAAAATTTTTTAAAAATACATTTAACCAATTTTTCGCCAAGCCAATGTTTGAAAATATAAATCCAAACATTTGTTTGCAAAAAAAGAACTTCTATGATATGATATAAAAACAACAGGAAAATAGAATACATAAAATCGAAAAATACAACTTAGAATATAGCAGCATCTATTGAAGCTATGTATAGTAACCAGAATACAGGCTTTCACATAAGCTGTTTTGAAAAGAGAAATGGAGTGAGTAATTTATGGCAAAAGCAGTGAAGTACGATGCTGACAGTATATCAGTGCTTGAGGGTCTGGAAGCAGTGCGCAAAAGACCTGGTATGTATATTGGCAGTGTTTCACGCAAGGGCTTGAACCATTTGATATACGAGATCGTGGACAACTCTGTCGATGAACATCTGGCAGGTTTTTGTACATTGATTCATGTAACTTTGGAAAAGGACGGTTCTGCGACCATCAGTGATAATGGACGAGGTATTCCTGTAGGTATGCATAAAAAGGGCATGTCAGCGGAACGTCTTGTATTTACGACGCTGCATGCAGGCGGCAAATTCGACGATTCAGTCTATAAGACCAGCGGTGGTCTGCACGGCGTAGGTTCATCAGTTGTGAATGCATTGTCAGAGCATATGGATGTGCGCATTTACAGAGATGGATTTATTCATCATGACAGCTACAGCAGAGGTATTCCGACCACTGAGCTTGTGGAAGGTCTGCTTCCGACAGAGGGGCATACAAAGCGGACAGGTACAGTGATTAATTTCCTGCCGGATCCTCAGATTTTTGAACGTACAGATTTTAAGAGTGAGGAAGTTAAGAGCCGTTTGCACGAAACAGCCTACTTAAACCCTGAATTAACCATTGTTTTTGAAGATTTAAGATTAAATGAACCGGAACATATCGAATACCATGAACCGGAGGGGATTGTCGGCTTTGTGCGAGATATGACAAAGAAAAAAGAAATCGTCTGTGAGCCGGTTTATTTTAAGGGTGAAACAGATGGTATCACAGTGGAATGTGCTTTTTGTTACGATTCAGAATTCCATGAAAATGTCATGGGCTTTTGTAACAATATTTATAATGCCGAGGGTGGTACACATATTACAGGTTTTAAGACAGTCTTTACAACAGTCATGAATACCTATGCCAGAGAGCTCGGCATTTTAAAAGACAAAGATGCAAATTTTACCGGCGCAGATATTCGAAATGGTATGACTGCTGTTGTATCCATCAAGCATCCGGCACCGCGATTTGAAGGTCAGACAAAGACAAAACTTGATAACCAGGATGCCTCCAAGGCAACTGCCAAAGTGACAGGTGAAGAGATTCAGCTTTATTTTGATAAAAACCTTGATGCACTCAAATCCATTTTAAGCTGTGCAGAGCGTTCAGCAAAGATTCGTAAGACCGAGGAACGCGCAAAGACCAACCTCCTGACAAAGCAGAAATTCTCCTTTGACTCAAACGGTAAACTGGCAAACTGTGAGAGCAGAGATGCGAGCCTTTGTGAGATTTTTATTGTCGAGGGTGATTCAGCCGGCGGTTCTGCAAAGAATGCGAGAAATCGACAGTATCAGGCGATTTTACCAATCCGTGGTAAGATTTTGAACGTTGAGAAAGCAACCATTGACAAGGTGCTTGCCAATGCAGAGATTAAGACGATGATTAATGCCTTTGGTTGTGGTTTTTCCGAGGGCTATGGTAATGACTTCGACATTACAAAATTACGCTATGATAAGATTATCATCATGGCAGATGCCGATGTGGATGGTGCACATATTTCAACACTGCTTCTGACATTATTTTATCGTTTCATGCCTGAACTTATATATGAAGGACATGTTTATATTGCGATGCCGCCGCTTTACAAGGCAATGCCGTCCAAAGGCAAGGAAGAATATTTATACGATGATAAAGCGCTTGAACGTTATCGACGGACACATAAGGGCAATTTTACTTTGCAGCGATACAAAGGTCTTGGTGAGATGGATCCTGACCAGCTTTGGGAAACAACCCTTGATCCGGATACAAGACTTTTAAAGCGTGTTGAGATTGAGGATGCGCGTATGGCTTCAGATGTGACAGAGATGCTGATGGGCAATGATGTGGCACCGAGAAGAAGTTTTATTTACGAGCACGCTCAGGATGCAGAACTTGATATTACGTGATGGTGAGGTTATAGATATGTTGATGAATGAAGACCAGATTATTCGAACAGAATACTCTGAAGTAATGCAGAAATCTTATATAGATTATGCCATGAGTGTTATTATCGCGCGTGCGCTGCCGGATGTCAGAGATGGTTTAAAGCCGGTACAGCGCCGTACATTGTATGATATGCACGAGCTTGGCATCAGATATGATAAACCATACAGAAAGTGTGCACGTATTGTCGGTGATACGATGGGTAAATATCATCCACATGGCGATACGTCTATTTATGATGCACTCGTTGTGATGGCGCAGGACTTTAAAAAAGGCATGGCACTGGTGGACGGTCACGGTAACTTTGGTTCCATTGAAGGTGACGGTGCGGCTGCGATGCGTTATACGGAAGCCAGACTTCAGAAGGTAACGCAGGAGGCATTTCTTGCGGATCTTGATAAAGACGTTGTGGATTTTGTGCCAAACTTTGATGAAACAGAAAAAGAACCTGAGGTACTTCCTGTTAAATTACCAAATCTTCTTGTGAATGGTTCAGAAGGTATTGCAGTTGGTATGGCAACAAGTATTCCGCCACATAACCTTGGTGAAGTTATTGACGCGGTAAAGGCTTACATGAAAAACAGCAAAATGTCAGATGATGATTTGCTTGAATATATTCAGGGACCGGATTTTCCGACAGGTGGTATTGTCACAAATAAGGACGAACTTAAGACAATTTATGCCACAGGTCAGGGAAAAATAAAACTCAGAGGCCGTGTAGAATTTGAAAAGGGCAAAGGTTCACAAAAAGACAGACTTGTGATTACCGAGATTCCATATACGATGATTGGTGCCAATATTGGTAAATTCTTAAATGATGTGTATACTCTTGTTGAAACAAAAAAGACTAATGACATCATTGATATTTCCAATCAGTCATCTAAAGAAGGTATACGTATCGTTCTTGAACTGCGTAAAAATGCAGATGTAGAGCAGCTTAAGAACCTTTTATACAAAAAAACAAGACTTGAAGACACTTTTGGTGTTAATATGCTTGCAGTTGCAGACGGACGTCCGGAAACCCTCAGTCTTAAATCGGTCATTGAATATTATCTGGATTTCCAGTATGAGATTACGACGCGTAAATACCGGACGATGCTTCGCAAGGAGATGGAGAAGAAGGAAATTCAGGAAGGTTTAATTAAAGCCTGTGATGTGATTGACCTGATTATTGAAATCCTGCGTGGCAGTAAGAATATTAAGCAGGCTAAAGAATGTCTGATTAATGGTACGACAGAGGGAATTAATTTTAAATCCAAAGCAAGCATGAAGGCTGCCACACAGCTTCATTTTACGGAGAATCAGGCATCGGCGATTTTAGAGATGCGTCTGTATAAATTAATCGGTCTTGAACTTGAAGCATTAATGAAGGAACATGATACGACACTTAAAAATATTGCAGAGTATACAGATATCCTTGAAAATCATTCAAGTATGTCCAGAGTTATTTTGCGTGAATTAGAAGCTATTAAGAAAAATTACGCCCGTCCAAGACGTACTTCCATTGAAAATGTCAGCGAGGCTGTATATATCGAGAAGAAGATTGAAGAAATGCCGGTTGTATTTATGATGGACAGATTTGGCTATGCAAGAAGCGTGGATGTGCCAACCTTTGAACGTAACAAAGAGGCTGCGGTTAATGAAAACAAGTATATTGTACAGTGTATGAATACAGGAAAAATCTGCATATTCACAACAGCGGGACGTATGCATACGATTAAACTCGCAGATGTACCGTTTGGCAGATTCAGAGATAAAGGTACGCCTATTGACAATATCAGTAATTATGACAGTAAGATTGAGTCAATGGTTTATGTTGACGATTTGGCACAGGTGATTTCACACCGGCTCGTCTTTGGTACGAAGATGGGCTGCTTTAAGGTGGTGGCAGGTACAGAATTTGATGTTGCCAAGCGAACGATCGCAGCAACAAAACTTGGTGATGGCGATGAACTTGTCGGCATTGCAGATATGGACGAACTGCATACGATTGTACTGCAGACACATCAGGGCTATTTTCTTAAATTCCAGGGCGAAGAAATCCCTGAAAAGAAAAAAGGTGCTGCCGGTGTCCGGGGTATCAAGATGGGTGAAGAAGATTATATTGAACATATCTATTTCTTAAAATATGGTGTTGAACAGATGATTGTTTATAAAGATAAAGAAATGTCGTTAAATAAACTTAAACTTGCCAAACGAGATACAAAGGGTACGAAGGTACGCGTTTAGGTTAAAATGTTTTGGGTTGTAGAAGTTTGTGTTTAAAGAAAAATGAGGGATTAAGAATGTTTTGTAAAAAATGCGGCGCAAAAATCAGAGAGGGCAGTCAGTTTTGCAGAAACTGCGGTGCACCGATAGAACAACAGAGGTTCGACCAACAGGGACAAAGCGGAGTGCATGGTAATCTGAATCAGAATATGCAGCAGAATGCACAGCAAAACCTGAACCAGAATGCACAGCAAAACCTGAACCGGAATGTACAGCAAAATCTGAATCAGAATATGCAGAAAAATACACCGCAAAATTCGAATCAAAATATGCAACAAAATCTGCGCCAGAATCAGCCACAGCATACAAAGAAAAAAGGTCCAAAGCCATGGATGATTGCTGTTATTATTGGGGCGGGTGCTGTACTTATTGCGGCGGCAGTGCTTGTTGGGGTGTTTGTGTATAAATCTGCTAAAAATGATGCGGATTCTGACAATAAAAATACGCAGGATATGCAGCAGGAGGACAGGTTTGTGGCTGATGAAACACAAGCAGATAAAGATACTGACACCGATGTGCAGATGACAGCGGATAAGCAGCCAGATGAAACGACAGCCCAGGCTGCTGGTATGTCAGAGGAAGAATACAATGCAATGGCAATTGCAGCAGCGGAAGATGTTTATGTGTCAGGTCAGGCAGAACAAATAGATGCAATGCCATGGCTTGAAATGCAAAAAGAGGCTGCCTGGACGATTGCAGCGGCAAATGCACTGAATTTGTTTTATCAGGCGGATTATATCGATGTATCTAAAGACAGTACAGCCTTTTTGCAGCGTCAAAGTGCTGTGGATGATGCAGTACTTGAGTGTGGTCTGCGTCCGTACAGTATTAAGACAAAGGATGATGTGGTCGTTGCTGATGTGGAATTACTGGGTGTGAAGTCAGATGCAGTGAGCCTTTTAGGTTTATATAGAGTAGTATGGCGAAATAGTCAGACATTGACGCCTGGGGACGGAAGTACAGTGGATAGTGATGCAGCGGATAATAAGACAGACGGTGCAGATACTATGTACAGTGCAGATGCCGCAAAGTATGTTCTTGTGGGAGCTAAAAAGCTGACAGAGGATGTTCAGATCATATCAGCAGATGCGACATCAACGCTGGTGGATTCTGCGGATGCGAGTAAATATGCCCCTGCAAATGTCTATGACCACAGTATGATGACTGCCTGGGTTGAAGGTGCTGATGGCCTTGGTGAAGGTGAGACGATTACATTGAATTTGCCGGCAGATTCAAAGGTACACGGCATTCGTATCGCACCGGGATATGATAAGAACAGTGCGACCATTTCTGAAAACGCAACACCGGTCAGGCTGCGTCTGGAATTCTCAGACGGTACAGTAGTAACTGCTGATTTAAACAGTGGTAATTATAGTGATGATTTGCTTTGCGCAGCAGATACGCGCTGCATAGTCAATCATGCACAATCACAGCTTTTGGGTATGACGGCTTCATCCTGGGATACTGCCAGAGATTTGATGGATATAGTGTCCTTTGGTAAGGAGATTCAGACTTCATGGATAAAGGTGACAATATTGACGGCTGATGCAGGAACAGACTGGGAGGATACGTGTATTTCAGAGATTTCTGTGTATTAGGAATGAATTTATCCCCCTGAACTAAAAAATTACTCTTGACAAAGCACAAAATCATATGTTAGTCTATGAGGAGTTAAAGCTGAATAAATCAAAACGATGATAAGACCAAGTAAGAATATGACACTGCCTACAGAAAGCAGCCGGTGGATGAGAGGCGCAGGAAAGACAGATTCTGAATACAGCTTTGAGTGCGTCCAATCCACGCCGGCCGCTGCCGTTATACAGCAAAGTGATGATTTTGCAGATGCATATTCAGGCATGCAGGATAGCATTGCAGACATGACTTATGAAGATATATGCAGTGATGTATATGTAAATTAAGGTGGTAACACGATGGCTTTCGTCCTTATATGGGACGGAAGCCTTTTTGTATTTTATGATGTAAGTGTTAAAAAACTAAATTGTTAAGTAATTAAATATACGAGAGGATGTATAAATATGGGAATTTATGAAGAATTACAGGCCAGAGGCCTGATTGCACAGGTAACAGATGAACCATTAATCCGTGATTTGGTAAACAATGGTAAAGCAACATTTTACATTGGTTTTGACCCGACAGCAGACAGCCTGCATGTAGGTCATTTCATGGCATTATGTCTGATGAAACGACTTCAGGAAGCAGGTAACCGTCCAATCGCTCTGATTGGTGGAGGTACAGCGATGATTGGTGATCCATCCGGCCGTACAGATATGCGTCAGATGATGACAAAAGAAACAATCCAGCACAACTGCGAATGCTTTAAGAAACAGATGAGTCGTTTTATCGATTTCTCAGAAGGTAAAGCGCTGATGGTTAACAACGCAGACTGGTTACTTGATTTGAACTATGTTGATGTCCTTCGTGAAGTTGGTGCACATTTCTCAGTGAATCGTATGCTGACAGCAGAATGCTACAAACAGCGTATGGAAAAAGGTTTAAGCTTCCTTGAATTTAACTACATGATCATGCAGAGTTACGACTTCTACGCATTATACCAGAAATACGGTTGTAACCTTCAGTTTGGCGGCGATGACCAGTGGAGTAACATGCTTGGTGGTACAGAACTGATTCGTCGTAAACTTGGTAAGGATGCAAGTGCAATGACAATCACATTGTTGCTGAACTCCGAAGGTAAGAAAATGGGTAAAACACAAAAAGGTGCTGTATGGCTTGATCCTGAAAAAACATCACCATTTGAATTTTACCAGTACTGGAGAAATGTGGCAGATGCAGATGTACTTAAATGCCTGCGTATGCTGACATTCCTGCCACTTGAACAGATTGATGAGATGGACAAATGGGAAGGCAGCCAGTTAAATAAAGCAAAAGAAATCCTTGCATTTGAACTGACAAAACTTGTACATGGCGAAGAAGAAGCTGCAAAAGCCCAGGAAGCAGCAAAAGCTTTATTCGTTAAAGGCGGTGTAGCAGGCAGCGTGCCTACAAAAGAATACCCACAGGCAGCACTTGATGAAGGTATTGATATTCTGACATTACTTGTAGAATCCAAACTTGCACCAACACGTTCAGAAGCTAGACGTCTTGTGCAGCAGGGCGGTGTATCTGTCAACGATGTGAAAGTACCTTCATTTGACACAAAATACAGCAGTGCAGATTTTAACGAAGATGGCGCACTGATGATTCGTAAAGGTAAAAAAGGCTTCTGTCAGATTAAAGCAGAAAAATAAAATGATGTAAGCGTCAATTTTGGCACACACATCATTTGCTGAAAAATTTATATTTTATATAGAAGCAAGTGACTAAGAATAGAGATTCAGGGCTTGATTTTTAGAACATCCTGTGGTATTATATTTGTTGGTAATCACCACGGGGTGTGGCTCAGCTTGGTAGAGCGCTTGGTTCGGGACTAAGAGGTCGCGTGTTCAAATCACGTCACCCCGATGCATAAATCAGAGAAAGAGTTATCGTATGATGCGGTAGCTCTTTTTTCATTTCTAAAACGCTTAGAATCGTGAGGATTTTATCTTAATATTTTATCCAATAACAAAAACATTTTAAATGATTAACATCAATATGCCTGTTTAAAACATATGAAAATAGCTACTTTTATGACATATAAAACTTGTAATAATACCCAATTTGAAGTAAAATAGGTCTGTTAGTATGTTAAAATTCTAATGTTGAGAAGTGTTGAATTACAGCATAATAACGGCAACTAGATTCGAGGGAGGAATATGTGATGTTTTTTCTTTATGGAACGAAAACTTTTTTCAAGAAAAAAGGTGAAAGTAAGCAGGTTGTTCAGTGCGAGCATTGCGGACATGTTGGAAAATGGGATTATAAGACAGGAAGAACATGGGGAACACTTTTTTTTGTGCCACTCATTCCAACTTTTTACAAGAAGTCATATTTAATGTGTCCTGCTTGCGAATATGGATATAAAATTACAAGAAAAAATCGTGAAGAAATGATGGCAAAGATTGATTTGACACTGTAAGTGAGAAAAAGGTATCTGGTGCTTATGTACCAGGTACCTTTTTTTGTTTCTTTAATTCAAAAATACCAAATGAGTTGTGAAGATAGTATGAAAATATTGTGATAAATATTGCATAATTATTAAATATATGTTACATTATCAACTGTTCATGTTTTAAATTTACGAACGAGCATACGATTTTATTTGAAATGAGGTTTTTATTGAATGAAAAAACAGATTATTGCGGGAATGTGTCTTGTGGCATGCCTGTCTATATTTAATATGAATATGTCAACATCCTATGCGGCAGAAACTACAGCGGCTGCAACAGAAAGCAGTGAGGATACAAAAGCGAATACAAAGACAGATTCAAGTGCAGATTCTGACAGTGATGCAACGGATACAGAAGAAGCTGTAGCAGGTGCAACTTTTGATGAAATCAATGATATGAGTGTATTTATGAAGCAGTCCCAGCGAGGTTACTGCACATTAACCTCCAACGTTATGATGATTCGCAGAGCGAAAATGCTTATGGGGGATTCTGACTGGGAGAGTGTAACAGAAAGCAGTGTGGCATCTGTTGGCCGTATCGGTTCAGGTATGCTCTGGAATTTCACATATGATGATGTGTCTGTATCATATAAAACAATTTCTTCTGTGGAAGAACTTAAAACAATGTTAGCCGAGCATCCTGAAGGCGTTGTGGCTTATGACAGTTATACACCGCATGCTATTTTACTGACAGATTACGATGAGGACACAGATACATTTTACTGTATGGAGCCTGCACAGAGTTATCCAGATGGACGTATTCCTGTGTCACATGCATTGATTTCAGTGCAGAATGTTAACAATGTGTGGTATGTTGTTTCACCTACAGGATTAAAACTGGCGGATGATGCAGAAAATGAAGAAAACAGTTCAGATGAAGATACCACTGAAGATACATTTGTCAATGAACTGATAGAAAATAAATTATTTGACAAAACAGACCTGGTAGTTAATAATAGACAATAAGAAAGATAATGATTGACTCCGGGATAAATGACAGGCTGCCGAAGAACCCGGCAGCCTGTTTTGTTGTGGGCAGTTAGGATTTATTACAGCTGCAGCCGGAATTGCTGACAGGTACATACTGACCCTGGCAGTCACAGCTGGAATTGGAGGAATGACTGCTGTCAGATGCCTGTGCGCAACTGCAGTCAGAGCTGCAACCACCGCAGCCACATTCAGAATTTCTTGATTGATTGCAGCCACAGCCAGAGCTTTTTAAAGAGCCACAGCCACAGCCGGAATTTCTTACGCTGCCGCAGTTACAGCCTGAATTTCTTGATGAGCCGCAATGATTACAGCCGGAGTTATTACAGTTACAGTCATTATTTTGAGCTGCTAAAAGATAAAGCAGACATGCTATACAACAATTCATAAGTTGATTCAACCTTCCAGAGGGTTATTTTGATATAATATATGCAGAAGGATAAGAAAATGACACAGTTTAAGTTTGAACAGCAGGAAAATGATATTTATATTACAGGTATAGAAGACAGTGCAAAAGGGTTCGGGCGATTGTATATTCCTGAATTGATTGAAGGATGTCCGGTGACAGGCATTAAAGAACATGCATTTTACCAGAATCGGGATATTCAGGAGGTGATTTTACCGGATTCGGTGAAGGTCATTGAAAAATATGCATTTGCAGAGTGCAGAAAGCTTGTGCGTATGCATATGTCTGAAGCCATTGAGTCCATTGGTGATTATGCATTTTATAACTGTCATGCCCTTGAGGAAGTGGACTTATATGCCAATTTAAGTACCATGGGCTATGGGGCATTTAAAAATTGTAGTGAGTTAAAACAGCTTCGATTGTATACCGATGGCGTGAAACCGTTGGAAATCGGTGCATTGATAGATGATAATTCCCATGAGATTCGCGTGGATTTATATAATGAACACAAAGAACTGCTGACAAAACTTGTTTTTACGGAGTTTGATTATGACTGTATTTTACAGGTTGAGGCCAGACAGTTTGACTGGGTGTATCACGGTTCTGGCAATGTTTATCGTCAGTGTATTACGACAAAGGGTGTGGATTTTGACAAATACGACAGCCTGTTTGCCTCCGCAGTCAGGGAGGACTGGCCGGAAACAGCCATGACAATTGCCCTTGGACGGGTATTATATCCGTATAAGCTTGAAGCAGAATATGAAAAAACATATATTGAATTTTTAAAAAATCACCGACAGGCGGTTTTTGAACTTTTTCTTAAAAATCAGGATATTGAGCAGTTTGAAAAAATACTGGATATACTGGCTGATGAGAACTGCCTGCGTCAATGGATTGATGCCGCAGGTCAAATTCATCGTTATGAATTTGTCAGTCTGCTGATGGATTATCAGCAGCAACATTACGGAAAAAAGAAAAAAACATTTGATTTATAAAAATCCGGTGAAGTTATCATATGGAGGCATATTCAATGAATCAGACAAGACAAAAATTAAATCAGATAGGCTGTCAGATTCTGGCTAATTCAAGAAATGAAATCTATCTGTCCATGCGTTTTATGGATATCGCGTTGTCCATGCTGTCTTATGAGATGAATTTATCCACAACAACAGTGGGTATCGATGGCATGAAGATTTTATTTAATCCAAGACATCTCATTGATTTGTTCAGGGAAAGTTCTATTCTTGTCAACAGAGCGTATATGCATATGATTTTACATGGTATTTTCGGGCATGTGTATGGCCTTGGACAACGCAATGAAGAATATTGGAATCTGGCTTGTGATATTGCGGTGGCATCAATTCTGGATGAAATGCCTGCAGCATCGGTGCGGGGCGAAATGCCGGATTTTCACAGAGAAGTTTTTGACAACCTGCGAAAAGATATTAAAGTGCTGAATGCGGAAAGTATCTATAAAGTTATTTATAATATGCCAATTTCAGGACAGCAGCTTCAGATGCTTAAAGAAGCCTTTATTGTGGATGACCATCAATTCTGGCACAATGAAAATCAGGATGATAATGATTCGTCTGATCAGCAAAGACATCAGCAAAATAAAGAACAATGGGAAAAGATGAGCGATCAGATTCAGACAGGCATGGAAACCTTTCAGAAGGAATATGGAGAGGATGCCGGTGATTTGTTATATCAATTGCAAATTCACCACCGGGAACGCTATGATTTGCGGGAGTTTTTAAGAAAATTTGCAGTGCTTAAGGAAGATATTCAGACCGATGACGATTCCTTTGATTATATATTTTACACATATGGTTTGCAACTATATGAAAACATGCCGTTGATTGAACCGTTAGAGTATAAAGAAGTCAAAAAAATCGAGGACTTTGCCATTGTCATAGATACGTCACAATCCTGTAAGCCTGAGATTGTCAAAGCATTTCTGACAGAGGTGTATTCGATTTTAAAAGACAGTGAGTCTTTTTTCAGAAAAGTCAATGTACGTCTGCTGCAATGTGATGTGGCAGTGACAAAAGATATCCGGCTTCAAAATGCTGAAGCACTGGAAAAATATATGCAGTCCTTTGAAGTTTTTGGCGGCGGCGGTACAGATTTTCGTCCGGCCTTTGAATATATTTCACAGCTTCAAAGTGAGGGTGAATTAAGAAATTTAAAAGGTATTCTTTATTTTACAGATGGTTACGGACAATTTCCGGCCAAAGCACCTGCATACGATGTGGCATTTGTATTTGTTAATGATGAGGATGCCAATATCAAAGTACCAGGCTGGGCGATGAAGGTCGTTCTTGGCAGTGATGATTTGCAGTAAATTCATAAAAATATTTTGTAGATTGTCAGCGCAGATGACAGGTGAAGTTTAAAAGGAGAAATGAATCATGAATATAGCGCAGGCTAAAGAAGAAATAAAAAACAGTATTATGGCATATCTGATGAAGGATGCCTTTGGAAAATATAAAATAGCACCGATACATCAAAGACCGATTTTACTTATGGGCCCTCCGGGTATCGGAAAAACAGCGATTATGGCGCAGATTGCCGCGGAATGCCAGATTGGACTTGTGGCATACACCATTACACATCATACAAGACAGAGTGCGATTGGTCTGCCATATATTACAGAGAAAGATTACGGCGGCCACCCATACCGTGTGACAGAATATACGATGAGTGAAATTATCGGTTCTGTGTATGATAAAATAGAAGAAACGGGTATGCAGGAAGGTATTTTATTTATTGATGAGATTAACTGTGTATCTGAAACACTGGCGCCAATGATGCTGCAGTTTTTGCAGGCAAAGACCTTTGGTAATCATAAAGTGCCTGAGGGCTGGATTATTGTGGCAGCGGGCAATCCACCAGAATACAACAAATCCGTCAGAGATTTTGACATTGTAACATTGGACCGTGTGAAAAAAATTGATGTGCGCGAGAATTTTGAAGTATGGAAATCTTATGCCTATGGCATGCATATCCATGGTGCGATTTTAAGTTATCTGGAAATCAAAAAGGAGAACTTCTATGTTATTGAAACCACTGTGGATGGCAAACGTTTTGTGACAGCCAGAGGTTGGGAGGATTTGTCAAAGATGCTGTACGCTTACGAAGAACTGGGCATCAAGGTTGAAGAACCGATGATTGTACAGTATTTACAGCATCCAAAGATTGCCAAGGATTTTGCTAATTATTATGATTTATATAAAAAATACGAAACAAGTTACGATATTGAGGCGATTATTGCAGGACATTGCAAGGAAGAAATCTTTGGCCGGATCAAAGAAGCAGCCTTTGATGAAAAAGTCAGCGTCATTGGCTTGCTGCTCAGTAAGCTGCATGAGCATTTTGTTAAGGCATGCAGACTTGACCAGGCAACAACATTGATTTTTGAAAATCTGAAGCAGTACAAAATTATGGAGGATGGCGATTTCCATGAGCCGGAGGACTTAACAGATGAGCAGTATCTTCAGATGTTAAGGGACCGCATCGAGTGGCAGTATGAGCAGAAGGAAAAAGCAGGTCATTTAAGCGCTGATTATATATATGTATATCATCTGGCAATGGAATGTTTTGAAGAATATATTCATGAAATTCAGGTACACGGCTGCAAGACACATATGGAAGCCTTTGAAGTGGTCAAAGAAAGTTTTGCACATTTAAGTAAAAAGCGTCAGATGGCAGTTGATGAAGCGCAGGAGGCGTTAAATCATGTGTTTGAATTCCTTGAAAAGAGCTTCGGCGAAAGCCAGGAGATGGTTATTTTCCTGACAGAATTAAACCAGGACAGCTATGCAAGAGCTTATATCAGTGACAATGGCAATGAAGCTTATTTTAAATATAATAAGGCACTTTTGTTTGGCGAGCGCAGACGCCAGCTTTTGGATGATATTGATGAAAATGGCGGTATGATGGCAGCGCTGCAGGCCGAGAAGGCGTTCAAATAAAACGGATTATTAAGGATAATCAATTCGGTGGAATAAATATATATGAAGGGACAGAAAAAATATGAGAATCGGAATGGGTTATGATGTGCATAAACTGACAGAAAACAGAAAATTAATTCTTGGTGGCGTTGATATTCCTTATGAAAAAGGACTGCTTGGACATTCAGACGCGGATGTGCTGATTCATGCGATTATGGATGCCATTCTTGGTGCTGCAGCCCTTGGGGATATCGGCAAACATTTTCCGGATACAGATCCGGCTTACGAAGGCATTTCAAGTATTAAACTGATGGAGCATGTGGCAGGACTGCTTCGTGAAAATGGTTTTGAAATCGGCAATATCGATGCTACAGTGATTGCACAAAGACCAAAGCTTGCAGCCTATATTCCGCAGATGTGCCAGAACATGGCAGATGCCCTGGGCATTGAGGTATCACAGATTAATGTGAAAGCAACGACAGAAGAAGGTCTTGGTTTTACAGGGGCAGGTCAGGGAATTGCATCCCAGGCGATTTGTCTGTTAAAATAAACTTGACAATTATTGTATTTTTTCATATGCTTAAAAATGAATGTGAGAAACAGGAGGCAGTTTTGATGAAGATATATAATACGCTTACACGTAAAAAAGAAGAATTTGTGCCTATTGAGGATAAAAAAGTCAGAATGTATGTCTGCGGACCTACAGTATATAACTACATTCATATCGGTAACGCAAGACCAATGATCGTATTTGATACAGTGCGCAGATATTTTGAATACAAAGGTTATAATGTGAACTATGTGTCCAACTTCACAGATGTGGACGACAAGATTATCAAAAAAGCCAATGAAGAAGGTGTAGATGCATCTATTATTTCAGAACGCTACATTAAAGAAGCTCAGGCAGATATGAATGCGCTGAATGTCAAAGAAGCAACACATCATCCAAAGGCAACCGAAGAAATCGATGGCATGATTGATATGATTCAGACATTGATTGATAAAGGACATGCCTATGCTGTTAATGGTACAGTATATTTTAAGACAAGAAGTTTTGCTGAATATGGCAAATTATCAAAGAAAAATATTGATGACCTTCAGGCCGGACACCGTGAAATCAAAGTCACAGGTGAAGAAGGCAAGGCAGACCCACTGGATTTCGTACTCTGGAAGCCTAAAAAAGAAGGCGAGCCTGCATGGCAGTCACCATGGGGCGAGGGCCGTCCTGGCTGGCATATTGAATGCTCTGTCATGAGTAAAAAATACCTTGGCGATCAGATTGATATTCACGCTGGTGGCGAGGATTTGATTTTTCCTCACCATGAGAATGAAATTGCCCAGAGCGAAGCTGCTAATGGCAAAGAATTTTCACATTACTGGATGCATAATGGTTTCTTAAATATCGACAATGTAAAGATGTCCAAATCTCTTGGCAATTTCTTTACAGTCAGAGAAATCAGCGAAAAATATGATCTTCAGGTACTGCGTTTCTTTATGCTGAGCGCCCATTACAGAAGTCCACTTAATTTCAGTGCCGATTTAATGGCAGCGTCTAAAAATGGTCTGGATAGAATCTTAACAGCTATTGACCGTTTAAAGGATATTAATGGTGTTGATGGTGAAATGGCAGAAACAGAAAATGAAGCTTATAAACAGGTGGATGAGTATGTTGCCAAGTTTGAAGCAGCCATGGAAGATGACTTTAATACAGCAGATGCGATTTCTTCTATTTTTGAACTTGTGAAGTTTGCAAATGTTAATGTAACAGAAGCTTCCACAAAAGCATTTGTACAGAAAGTTTTAAATGAAATCACAGTACTTTGCGATGTCCTTGGTATTATTACAGATAAGAAAGAAGAACTGCTGGATGCAGATATTGAAGCATTGATTGAAGAACGTCAGGCAGCACGTAAATCCAGAAACTTTGCAAGAGCAGATGAGATTCGTGCGCAGTTACTTGAAAAAGGTATTGTATTGGAAGATACAAGAGAAGGCGTTAAATGGAAAAGAGCATAAAAGCAGAAGATATCCGGGCATTGTTTGAACTTGAACCGGAGGATATACGCTCATATTCACCGTTGACACTGGCTTATGTCGGTGATGCGGTGTATGAGCTTGTAATTCGGACGATGATTATTTCAAAAGGTAATGCACCTGTCAATAAGTTGCATAAACGTAGTGCGGCTCTTGTCAAAGCCCCTGCCCAGGCGCAGATGATGAAGGTGATAGAACCATTGCTTAGTGAGGAGGAACTGCACATATACAAGCGTGGCAGAAATGCCAAGTCCTATACTTCAGCAAAAAATGCATCTGTCATTGATTATCGTATTGCCACGGGTTTTGAAGCCCTTATGGGATGGCTTTATCTGCAGGAACGACAGGAGAGAATGCTTGAACTTATAAAAATCGGCCTGAACGAACTGCCGCAGTGATATCGGAGGATACAAATTTGAAAAATAACGAAAATAAAAATATAGAATTATCAGAAGAATTTTTTGAAGAAACAAAAATCGAAGGACGTAATCCAGTGCTTGAGGCATTTCGTTCAGGTAAGACGGTTGATAAATTGTTTGTGTTAGACGGATGCCAGGACGGTCCGGTTAAATCCATCACAAGAGAAGCCCGAAAGCAGGATACGATTATTCATTATGTTTCAAAGGAACGTCTGGATCAGATGTCAGAAACACATACACATCAGGGTGTGATTGCTATTTGTGCTGCATACAAATATGCAGAGGTTGAGGATATTCTTGAAGCTGCACGAAAAAAGGGCGAAGCACCATTTATTTTCCTTTTAGATGGCATCACAGACCCGCATAATCTTGGTGCGATTATCCGTACAGCAAACCTTGCAGGTGCACACGGCGTGATTATTCCAAAAAACAGAGCTGTCGGTCTGACAGCAACAGTGGCACGTACAAGTGCCGGTGCGATTAATTATACACCTGTAGCAAAAGTGACAAACCTTGGCAAGACCATTGAAGAACTCAAAAAACAGGGCTTATGGTTTGTCTGCGCAGATATGGGCGGCGAAGTAATGTACCGTCTGAATTTAAAAGGCCCAATCGGTCTTGTGATTGGCAATGAGGGTGATGGTGTTTCCAGACTGGTACGCGAAAAATGCGATTATATTGCGTCTATTCCGATGCATGGTGATATTGATTCGCTGAATGCTTCTGTAGCCGCAGGTGTACTGGCATATGAGATTGTGCGTCAGCGTCTTTCATAAACTACGAACATTTTCTTGGATAAGGTGAGTCACATGAACAGTCAGAAGTATGAAGGGATGAGCGATGAGGACATCGTCCTTTTATCAAAAAAAGGTGATAACGATGCGGCAGCCTATATTTTGGATAAATATAAAGGCATGGTGCGCGGTAAGGCAAGAGGTCTGTATCTTGTGGGCGGTGAGAGCGAGGATTTGATTCAGGAGGGCATGATTGGTCTGTTTGAAGCCATTCAAAGCTACAATCCTGAGAAAGATGCTTCATTTTACAGCTTTGCTGCATTGTGCGTGAGCAGACAGATGTATACAGCCGTTAAGGCGGCTGGCAGAAAGAAGCATTCACCGTTAAACACATATGTTTCTCTGGACCAGGATACTCAGGATCAGGATGGACAGGATATGCTTGCGTCTTATTCACTCAGCGGCGTCAGTGCGGAGGATTTATTTATTGATAGAGAATATACGGCATTAATGAAGCATAAACTGATGGAGGCGTTAAGTCCTCTTGAGCAGAAGGTGCTTAAATTATACCTGAAAGGTGTCAATTATACAGAAATCGCAGGTTTGCTGGATATGAGCAGTAAATCCGTGGATAATGCACTGCAGCGCATTAAAAATAAATCAAAGAAAATATTTCAGTAAAAAATACCTGCTGTTGTTGAAATATAAATATACAGCAGGTATTTAAGTATAAATATAACTTTGATTTGAAATAGAATAATTAAAGAATATATCATATGGAGGCAGTATATGTTTATTATGAATTTGATCCAGGGCTTTTGTATGGCTTTGGCCGACAGCGTTCCTGGTGTTTCAGGCGGAACGATTGCGTTTTTGCTTGGTTTTTATGACAAATTTATTACGTCACTGAATGATTTGATCAGCGGTTCTAAGGCAGAACGCAAAGAAGCCATTATTTTCCTGGCAAAGATTTTGTGTGGTTGGGTTATTGGCTTTTGCGGCGCAGTTCTTGTGCTGACAAGTGTTTTTGAAAGCCATATTTATGCCATTAGTTCTTTGTTTATGGGATTTATTATTTTTGCAATTCCAATTGTAATCAAAGAAGAAATGGACACATTAAAGCGTGCGAAAGTATGGCATTATGTATTTGTACTCATTGGTATCGCCGTTGTCAGTGCGATTACTTATTTTAATCCTGTGTCCGGTGATGGTATTTCTGTGGAAGTAAGTCATTTGAATGTCGGCCTTGGCATTTATGTTTTTGTGGTCGGTATGATAGCGATTTCTGCGATGATTCTGCCGGGTATTTCCGGTTCAACACTGCTTTTGATTTTTGGCCTGTATGTACCGATGATCAATGCCATTAAAGAAGTGCTTCATTTCCATTTAAGTTATCTGCCTGTAGTTGTTATTTTCGGTCTTGGTATCGTGGCAGGCATCGTGCTGATTATCAAGTTGATTAAGACAGCGATGGATAAATTCAGACCACAGATGATTTTATTAATTACAGGTTTGATGCTTGGTTCATTGTATGCGATTGTGATGGGACCAACAACCCTTGACATACCACAGCCTTATATGACATGGCATACATTCAGTATTGTGTTCTTTATTATTGGCGGTGCCGTTATTATTGGTCTGCAGCTTTTAAAGAGCGTCATGGAAAAACACCAGTAAAACTAAAAAAACACTTGATGCATTGCAGATGTTTTCTGCTTTGCAAAGAGTGTTTTTGTATTTTATGGGTTCACTTCAGTAGTTTTACGATAGTGATTTTTATATTTTATGGCAGAAAGCATTTTTGGTATTTTCCGGTTGACAAACAGGGCTTTCTATAGTATATTTAATGCGTTGCATTAAGCACAGGCTGCCTTGGCTCAGTCGGTAGAGCGTCGCCTTGGTAAGGCGGAGGTCGGGGGTTCAAGTCCCCTAGGCAGCTCTTGTACGTAAGATGAAGATATGATTACAGCTAAATAAAATGATATGAACAGTCGATGGTAGATGTCGGCTGTTTTTTGTTATTTAGGGATTTTATATTCATATGTATCAGTTGCCATGCTTCTGGCGATTTTTAAGGCGATGCTTCATAAAGCGATATAATAAAAACAGTATTACTGCAGCAATCAGCAAAATCTTAGTGAGTGTTCCATAATTGCTGATATAATCTGCGGCAATCTGCCAGGAGGTGCCTGCAAAACGTCCGAGATAAATCAGAATAATATTCCATATGGCAGAGCCTGTAACTGTCATCAGGGTAAATGTCAGCCAGTGCATATGTGCCATACCTGCAGGAATTGAAATCAGGCTGCGCATAATCGGAATACAGCGACAGAAAAAGACGCTGTATTTGCCTTTCTTTTGAAACCAGGCGACCGTATAGTCGATATCATCCCGGTTAAAATGCAGATATTTGCCGAATCTGCCAAATAAAAATTTTTCCAGCCGTGGGCCTGAAAGCCAATAGCCGAGGGCATACAAAATCACAGCGCCAATGGTTGAACCAAGGGTTGCACATAAAATCACGCGCACCGGCGTAAGGGCAGTGCAGGTTGTTAAAAAACCTGAAAAGGGCAGAATAATTTCTGAGGGGATTGGCGGAAAAAGGTTTTCAGCAGTAATTAAAAGAATAATGCCGATATAGCCGTATTGTTCAAGCAGTCGGGTGAGGGTATCTATCATAGCAGTTCACCAAAGGACAGGAATTGATTTATTTTATGCCAGGGAGGTTGTCCGATATGTGTGCAGGCACATTAAATAATGTATAGTGCTGCAAAAAACACATACACTAAATGCATCTGATAAACATAGAACGAATGGTTAAAAGGGGTATGTGTATGCGTCAAATCAGTAAAATATTATTTTTATTTGCAGTGGGCGGGGCAACTTATTACAGTATTGAACTGGTGTGCAGGGGACGTTCGCATCCATCTATGTTTTTACTTGGCGGCATCTGTTTTGTTTTGTGTGGCGGGTTAAATGAACTTTTTCCGGAGGATATTCCCCTGTGGCAGCAGATGTTTGCATGCAGCCTGATGATTACGTTATTGGAATTAATTTTTGGCTATGTTATAAATATACGATTGAATTTAAATGTCTGGGATTACAGCAGACAGCCGTTGAATTTTAAAGGTCAGATTTGCCTGTTGTTCTCAGTCATCTGGTTTTTCCTTGGCGGTGTTGCCATTGTGGCGGATGATGTATTAAGACATGTGCTTTATCAGGAAAATAAAGTGAGATATAATCTGGGACTGAAAGCATTTTTTTATCATCAGTAATATGAAAGGTATGTGCAACACCGATGATGACAAATATAAAACAACGAATATATTTGTCGGTAAACAGTGTAAAATGATGTCGTATAATGTAGATAACAACTTCAAAAAAATAAGGTTTACAGCTTGAAAAAATATGATAGAATGATATAATAAAATCTAAGACTCGAAAATTTATGTTAGGAGGCAGTCGGCGTTTGCACCTGACATCTTTTTTGATGACGTAACATGTTGGAGGAAGATACGATGGAAAAAGAAGAAATCACAAAAGAAAAAGAGGTTGTATCCAAAAATTTTATCGAACAGATTATTGATAAAGACATCGAAGAAGGACATTGCAAAGAAGTATGTACACGTTTCCCGCCGGAACCAAACGGCTATCTGCATGTAGGACATGCAAAGTCCATTCTTTTAAACTACGGACTTGCAAAAAAATACGGCGGCAAGTTCAACTTAAGATTTGATGACACAAATCCGACAAAGGAAAAGACAGAATTTGTTCAGTCCATTATCGCTGACGTTGAATGGCTTGGTGCTAAATATGATGGAGAGATTCATTTCGCATCAAACTATTTTGACCAGATGTATGAAGCTGCTGTCAAATTAATCAAGAAAGGTAAAGCTTATGTCTGTGACTTAAGTGCTGAAGAAATCAGAGCTTACAGAGGTACACTGACAGAACCTGGTAAGAACAGTCCATACAGAGATAGAAGTATCGAAGAAAACCTTGATTTATTTGAACGTATGAAGAACGGTGAATTTCCTGACGGTTCAAAAGTGCTTCGTGCAAAGATTGATATGGCATCATCCAATATCAACATGCGTGACCCTGTTATCTACAGAGTTGCTCGCATGACACATCACAATACAGGCGACAAATGGTGCATTTATCCGATGTACGATTTTGCACATCCTATTGAGGATGCGATTGAAGGCATTTCACATTCAATCTGTACACTTGAATTTGAAGATCACAGACCATTGTATGACTGGGTTGTTCGCGAACTTGAATACGAAAATCCACCAAAGCAGATCGAATTTGCAAAGCTTTACCTGACAAATGTTATCACAGGTAAACGTTATATCAAACGTCTTGTTGAAGAAGGTATTGTAGATGGTTGGGATGACCCAAGACTTGTATCTATTGCAGCCCTTAGAAGACGTGGTTTTACACCGGAATCTATTAAGATGTTTATGGAGCTTGTGGGCGTATCCAAGAGCAACAGTTCTGTAGATTATGCGATGCTTGAATACTGCATCCGTGAAGACCTGAAGCTTAAGAAATCACGTATGATGGCTGTTCTTGATCCGATCAAGCTTGTCATTGACAACTATCCTGAAGATCAGGTTGAATACATGGAAGTATCCAACAACCAGGAAAATGAAGAACTTGGTGTACGTACAGTGCCATTTGCAAAATACCTTTATATCGACAGAGAAGATTTCATGGAAGAACCTCCAAAGAAATACTTCAGACTGTATCCAGGCAATGAAGTACGCTTAATGAATGCTTACTTTGTAACATGTACAGATTATGTGAAGGATGAAACTGGCAAAGTTGTGGAAGTGCATTGTACTTATGACCCTGAAACACGTAGCGGTTCAGGCTTTACAGGCCGTAAAGTCAAAGGTACAATTCACTGGGTAGCAGCAGATTATGCAATTCCTGCCACAGTGCGCCTGTATGAAAATCTTGTAGATGAATCCAAAGGTGTTTACAATGAAGACGGTTCATTAAACTTAAATCCAAATTCACTGACAGTCCTTGATAACTGTTATGTTGAATCTAACTTTAAGACAGCAGCACCTGGGGACAGCTTCCAGTTCGTGCGTCACGGCTATTTCTGCGTTGATACAAAGGACACAACACCGGACAGACTTGTATTTAACAGAATCGTTTCATTAAAGAGCTCATACAAACCTGCAAAATAATACTGATTAAAAAGCCTGTTAAAGGTCGGGTATAAATGCGTAGCAATGTAGCAATTCGTATATATCAATGAGTGGCAAAATTTTCTTTTGACCCTGACATTATCATAATATGCGATTTTACGAAGGACAATACGTCGAAGATTTTGGCGGATTGTCCTTTTTGCTTATATATTCAGTGACACTTATTCAAAATGATGGTTTCAGGATATTTTTACAGTCGGTTTATAGATATTTTATACTTACAATTTGAAAATAAAGATAAACAGAGATAATTTGAGAAAAACAGAGATAATAAAAGAAAAGATGTTAAAAATAAAGGATAATTAGGATTGCATAAAAAAAGCAAAATAACTATTATATAAACATGGTTAGCACTCAAGGATGATGAGTGCTAATAAATTAGATATTAAGCCTTATAAGGAGGAATTCAAATGAAATTAGTACCATTAGGTGACAGAGTTGTATTAAAACATTTAGAAGCAGAGGAAAAGACTAAATCAGGTATCGTTCTTGCAGGCGCAGCTAAAGAAAAACCACAGGAAGCAGAAGTTATTGCAGTAGGTCCTGGCGGCATGGTTGACGGCAAAGAAGTAAAGATGGAAGTTGAAGTTGGTGCTAAGGTTATTTACCAGAAATACTCAGGCACAGAAGTTAAACTTGACGGCGAAGAATATGTGATCGTTAAACAGAGCGATATTCTTGCTATCGTAGAATAATAAAGGCAATTTGAATTTGCAAAAGTTTTAATCACAGATTTTTAATTATTTTGAATCATTTCAAATGTCGAAATTTTGAACATCAGGATATGGAAGGATTAAAGCTTTTAAGAATTTTATTAAATCGAGTTAATAAGATTTGAAACATAGATATATCAGGAGGAATGAGAATCATGGCTAAAGAAATCAAATATGGCGCAGAAGCCAGAAAAGCCCTTGAAGCAGGTGTAAACCAGCTTGCAAATACAGTTCGTGTAACATTAGGACCAAAAGGAAGAAATGTAGTATTATCAAAATCTTACGGTGCACCACTCATCACTAATGATGGTGTGACAATCGCAAAAGATATTGAACTTGATGATGCATTTGAAAACATGGGTGCTCAGATTGTCAAAGAAGTTGCTACAAAGACAAATGATGTTGCCGGTGATGGTACAACAACAGCAACAGTTCTTGCACAGGCAATGATCAACGAAGGTATGAAGAACCTGGCAGCAGGCGCAAACCCAATTATCTTAAGAAAAGGTATGCAGAAAGCTACAGATGCAGCTGTAGAAGCTATTGCCCAGATGAGCTCAACAATCACAGGTAAATCACAGATTGCAAGAGTTGCCGCAATTTCAGCAGGTGATGATGCAGTTGGTGAGATGGTTGCAGACGCTATGGAAAAAGTTACTAACAATGGCGTGATCACTATCGAAGAATCCAAGACAATGAAGACAGAACTTGACCTTGTAGAAGGTATGCAGTTTGACAGAGGTTACCTGTCAGCTTATATGTGTACAGATATGGAAAAACTTGAAGCAGTGCTTGATAATCCATACATCTTAATCACAGACAAGAAGATTTCTAACATTCAGGAAATTCTTCCATTACTTGAACAGATTGTACAAAGTGGCGCTAAATTACTTATCATTGCTGAAGATATCGAAGGTGAAGCTCTGACAACATTAATCCTGAACAAATTAAGAGGTACATTCCAGGTTGTTGCTGTTAAAGCTCCTGGCTATGGTGACAGAAGAAAAGCAATGCTTGAAGATATCGCTATCCTTACAGGTGGTACAGTTGTTTCAGAAGAACTTGGCTATGACCTTAAAGAAGCTACACTGGATATGCTTGGCCGTGCTAAATCTGTTAAAGTTGACAAAGAAAATACAATCATCGTTGACGGTGCAGGTGCACAGGATGCTATCGCAGCTCGTATCGTTCAGATTAAGAATCAGGCTGAAGAAACAACATCTGATTTTGACAAAGAAAAACTTATGGAAAGACTTGCAAAACTTTCAGGTGGCGTAGGTGTTATCCGTGTTGGTGCTGCTACAGAAACAGAAATGAAAGAAAAGAAACTCCGTATGGAAGATGCTCTTGCAGCTACTCGTGCAGCAGTTGAAGAAGGTATCGTCAGCGGCGGTGGTTCTGCTTACATCCATGCATCTAAGAAGGTTGCAGAACTTGCAGCTACATTATCAGGTGATGAGAAGACAGGTGCAAACGTTGTTCTTAAAGCACTTGAAGCACCATTGTATCACATCTCTGCAAATGCAGGTCTTGAAGGTGCAGTGATTATCAACAAAGTTCGTGAGAGCGAAGTTGGCGTTGGTTTTGATGCATACAACGAAGTTTATGTGAACATGGTTGAAGCAGGTATCATTGACCCAGCCAAAGTTACAAGAAGCGCACTTCAGAACGCAACAAGTGTTGCATCTACATTACTGACAACAGAATCTGTTGTTGCTGAAATTAAAGAAGATACACCAGCTCAGGCTATGCCACAGGGCGGCATGGGTATGATGTAATACCTGATTATCCGGTTTAGGTTAATTTAAGAATTTTTAACTTTTAATTCCAGTGGGAATTGTGTATAATTAAGATGATGTCAGGGTCATAAACTTTGACCCTGATGTCATCTTTTTATATTTTCAGACAAAAGGAGAAATGTGACTATGAATGGAACATCAGGGGATGTCTTTTCTGAATTTCTTGTAAGCAGGAAAAAATCAGGAATGAACTATGCAATCATTGTATTGTGCTGTTTATTGGCAGCGGTACTTACAGTGGGATTATTTTTATTTATTCCATCATTTATGATTATTGCGATTGCAGCATGGGTAGGTGTATATTTTGTTGTGCGTCTGCAGAAAGTTGAATACGAGTATATCTTCACTTCAGGTGATTTGGATATCGACCAGTTGACCGGCGATTTCAGAAGAAAACGTAAAGTGTCAATTAAAGCAGATACAGTAGAGATTATTGCACCGGAGAAATCAGAATCACTGGCGGGATACGCACATGGAAATTACAAAACCTTTGATTTTACGACAAGAGATGCGGCATCAAAACAGCGTTTTGTGATTATCGGAAAGTCCAAGAGTGAGGCTGTACGTGTTATTTTTGAACCAAATGAGAAGATGGTGGATAACATGTGGAAATGTTTCCCAAGTAAAGTAAAAAGAGTCTGAAAAGCTCGAAAGATGTCATTTTTCATAAATACTATTAGAAGTACTAATGAATGATGTATTGACATTCAAACATGGATTTGTTAAACTTTATAAAAAATAAAAGCAATGCAACTTTTCAACAACTTATTATTTATACTTATAGGTAATGCGAAATAATAAGTTGTTGAACTGCATTTATTGATATTTTTAATAATTTGCACAATCAGAAAGAGAGGAAATGTTATGGCGACAATTATTGGCGAAGGCATTACATTTGACGACGTACTCCTTGTTCCATCTTATTCCGAAGTCATTCCGAATCAGGTGGATATTACAACACATTTAACAAAGAACATCAAGTTAAATGTCCCTTTGATGAGTGCCGGTATGGATACAGTTACAGAACACAGAATGGCAATTGCAATGGCCAGACAGGGTGGTATTGGTATTATTCATAAGAATATGTCCATCGAAGCTCAGGCTGAAGAAGTAGATAAGGTTAAACGTTCAGAGAACGGTGTTATCACAGATCCATTTTCACTTTCACCGGAACACACACTGGCAGATGCAGATGCCCTGATGGCAAAGTATCGTATTTCAGGTGTGCCTATCACAGAAAACAGAAAACTTGTTGGTATTATCACAAACCGTGACCTTAAATTTGAAACAGATTTTTCAAAGAAGATTCGTGAATCTATGACATCTGAGAATCTGATTACAGCCAAAGAAGGTGTCACACTTGAAGAAGCAAAACACATTCTTGGCAAGGCACGCAAAGAAAAACTGCCAATCGTTGATGATGATTTCAACCTTAAAGGTCTGATTACAATCAAGGATATTGAAAAGCAGATTAAATATCCTCTCTCTGCAAAAGATGCACATGGTCGTCTGCTTTGCGGTGCAGGTGTCGGTGTGACAAAAGATATTATGGAACGTATTGACGCACTTGTAAAAGCACATGTTGACGTTATCGTTATTGATACAGCACATGGTCATTCAGCAAACGTTCTTCGCGTTGTTCGTCAGGTTAAGGAAAGATATCCGGATCTTGATGTGATTGCAGGTAACGTTGCTACAGCAGAAGCAACAAAGGCATTGATTGAAGCTGGTGTTGATGCGGTTAAGGTAGGTATCGGACCTGGTTCTATCTGTACAACCCGTGTTGTTGCAGGTATCGGTGTACCTCAGATTTCAGCCGTTATGGATGCTTACAGTGTTGCCAAAGAATACGGTATTCCAATCATTGCAGATGGTGGTATCAAATATTCAGGTGATGTTACAAAGGCGATAGCAGCAGGTGCACATGTATGTATGATGGGTAGCATGTTTGCAGGCTGTGATGAGAGTCCTGGAGATTTTGAATTATATCAGGGACGTAAATTCAAAGTCTACAGAGGTATGGGTTCTATCGCAGCGATGGAAAACGGCAGTAAAGACCGTTACTTCCAGAGTGATGCCAAGAAGCTTGTGCCGGAAGGCGTTGAAGGTCGTGTAGCTTACAAGGGTCTTGTAGAAGATACAGTATTCCAGTTACTTGGCGGTCTTCGTGCTGGTATGGGTTACTGTGGTGCCAAGACAGTTGAAGACCTCCATGAAACAGCACGTTTCGTGAAGATTTCAGCAGCTTCCTTAAAGGAAAGTCATCCACATGACATCCAGATTACAAAAGAAGCACCAAACTACAGCGTAGATTAATCTATCGTTGCGCTGCAGGTAGTCTGGCATCTGTGCCAGATGCAAGGTGAAACTTTTAAGTAAATATGATGATTTTATAAAGATTAAAGCGGGTTCATTGAATCCGCTTTATTTTTGCGTTATGATAGGGACAGAGAAAACAAGAAACGGCGCATTTGTCGGAGTAATGTGCACATGGTTATAGAGAAACACAAAGGAATTTGTTAAATTTGTGCATGGCAGAATAATAATTTTACGAGTTTGAAAATGGAAAAACAGAAGGAAAAATACATGCAAAATACTCAGGGAAAAAATAAGAATCGTCAATATCAGCAAAATATCCAGCAAGACAGACCGGCACAGGTGTATCAAAATAATATCCGGTCAGGACAGCGAAAAAACAGTAAAACCAATTCAGGACAGCAATACAGATATGCAGAAAAATATGCAGAAAAACAGCATTATAAGCAGGACAGTGAATATAGATATTCAGGCAGTCCAAGACGGCAGAAGCATCGTCGCTGCATGATTTTATGTATCGCTGTAATCATTATAGTGGCAGTAGTTGCAGGCGCCTTGCTGGTGATAAAAAAACATCATAGCAACAGTTCGGAGGCAATACCGGAAATCTTTGCTGGCTGGAATCGTGCAGATTATACAGATATCCGGCCTGAACTTGATGTTGAATTACTGACACCAAATGAATATTCAAGACCGCAGACACCACTTGAACAGGTGAAAGGCATCGTGATTCACTATACTGCAAATCCGGGCGCGTCTGCCATCAATAACCGAAACTATTTTGAAGGCCTTAAAGACAACCATGATACCTATGCCAGCAGCCACTTTGTTGTCGGACTTCAGGGGGAAATTGTACAGTGTGTGCCAACAAATGAAGTTGCTTACGCTTCCAATAACCGAAATAGTGATACGATATCCATCGAAGTTTGTCATCCGGATGAAACAGGTGAGTTTACGAAAGAAACTTATAATGCCTTAGTTGAATTGACCGGCTGGCTGTGTCTGTATCTGGATGTTGATCCGAATCAGGTCATCCGGCACTACGATGTTACCGGTAAATTGTGTCCGCTGTACTATGTTGAACATGAAGATGCATGGGAAACTTTCAAATCTGACGTATATGTCTGGGCAAAATCCCATGAAAAGAGTGATGAATGAATTTTGATGCTCAGAAAATATATTAAAGCACAGGGGTGTTAAACTAATATTGCGATACTGATATAGAAATATTATGATATTCATACAAAATAAATAAGTAAAATCCCTAAGATAAAACTGCTGTACATTGCGTGCAGCAGTTTTCCTTTGATATAAAAGGAAAAATCGAGCTGTTGATTGGTCAGTGATCTGGCCTGCATGGCAACGGCGATGCCACCAAAACATGTGAGAAACATACAGATTAAACAGGAAAGCAGATTGTTTTCAATATGTGTGACTGTGACAAAAACACCGATAGTTTGTTCGCATATACCGGCACTGAAGACTTTTAGTATTTTAAGACGAACCAATTCTCCCGGAAGTTGCATGATGAGTGTGGCAAGAATCGAAAATAATATCATATAAATCCCCATTTTCTGGATGACAGTCAGGGCACTCATCATTGAAGTGTTTAGATTTTTGACTGATGAAGGTACAATTTGAGGTTTATAATGCCTAAAATCAGATAAGTTGCGGGAACGGAATATAAATCTTTTGCGAAAATAAAACAGATAAAATGTCATGGCGGTCAGCCAGCATCCTGCGTAGACCGAAGTTAAATATGGCAGTGTCAGGGAGCTTTTTTTGAGGGAAGCATCAATCACATAATTCATCAGATAAATAGGGCTTGGTATACTGCAAAAGGTCAGGAGATAGTGCGCTTCGTCTTTTGAGATATATCCTGCACTAAAGCTGTCGCTGACTGTTTTAGCACCGATGGGATAGCCGCATAACAGTCCGGTGATGGTGGCATATGCGCCATTTTGACTGCATTTAAAAATATATGAAATGCCTTTGCCAAAGAGTTTGCTAAATAGTTGTATGCCGCCAATAGAATTTAAAATATTTGTTGTTAAGATAAAAGGAAAAGTTGCAGGAATCATAGTGTTAAACCAGAGCAGCAGTCCGGTTTTGGCACCGTCACGGCAGATGCCCGGAAAGATAAGCAGTAAAACTAAAAATATGGATATCAATATAATTTGTGCAAAATTCTTTTTGGAATAGGAACATGATTTATGTTTGGAATCTGTGTGGGATTGTTTGTGATTTAAATTTGAGAGATTTTTTCTGATCAAGAAAGAACCGTCCTTATCAAATTGGTTATTATCCAATATATGATGTGGACGGCGGTTTATGTTTTTGCCGTATAGATAAATATATATATCTAACATATAACAGGTGTCTGCTGCATTTCATCAGCCAGCACAGCGGTAATTGCATTTTCACCCATTTTGGAAAGCTGTAATAGCCGGTAAATACGCGCAGCATAAACATCCTGATTAAATATTTGAAGCTGGCTTTGGTTTAACTGGCGTCTGGCGGCCGAAGGTTTTGTGATCACAGGTATATCACTGTGTGCTTGAATTTGCTTTAACAGTGCAGAAGACTGCGCGTTAAAACCAAGCAGACGGATATAAGGTGCATCATCGAGAGATTTTAACATATCCATATCTGTTTTTTTATGACCTAAAACCATATGCAGCAGCGCTCTTGAAATGGCGGTGCGTGTCATATTTTTTGTTTTAATCGTATCCACAAAGCTTTCAAAAGTGCGTAGTGTGTGACTGTATTTTCCGATGCGGTTTGACAGGTCATTGGAAATGCCAAGAAAATCGGTATAATCTATATGCTGCAAAAGTGCGGTGCCAAGCATCTGGGTCAAATCATCCGGGCCAATACAGGTGCCATTTAAAATCCACTGACGGTAAATATCCTGACAGGCATCCGGAATGCCTTTGTCCGGCAGCCTGTGCATATGTGCGTGTCCGTGTTCTAAAATCCATTTGCGCATGGCAGAGGCAGATACAAAATCCGTCTGCATGGATAGCTCATGATAACCTGCACCGATGCGTGAAATCGTAACCGGAGTAACAGAATCAGACTTAAAGCGTTTTAAGGCAATAAGATACTCCACAGCAAGAATATCATTTGGTGTATCTAAGAAAGAAATTGTAGAAAATGTATTCTTAAGTGCCTGTGCTCTGGCGGCAGGAAAACTCAGCCCATCTCTTTGATGACTGCGAAGCATCATTTTGAAGCTTTCTGGTTCTTCATATAAAATATCTGCAATCTGTGACAGTGGTTGAATTTGTCCGCTTTCAGAGCCAAATACAAGATGTGTCACAACACCTGTGTGAAGTAATACTGAAACTGCAGTGCGGGCGAAGTCAGCGGCGGCAGCAGAAGCAGATATCGCCGGAAGTTCGATGACAACATCTGCGCCACATTGAAGTGCCATGCGTGTGCGTGTGAACTTATCCGCAATGGCTGGTTCGCCCCTCTGGACAAAATTCCCGCTCATCACAACAATCACATAATCACAGCCGGTCATTCGTCTGGCTTCTTCTATAATATATGCATGTCCGGTGTGAAACGGATTAAACTCCGCGACAATTCCTGCAACCTTCATAAAGACCTCCCAAAATCAGATTTTGTAGTGTAATAATAAACGTTCTCACACATGTGTGTACAGAAAAACAAAGTTTAAAACCTTCGAATGTTCTTATTATACTGATAATAAAGTTTGTGTGCAATAGTTTAAAACTATAACTGGTTATATTTTATTTTAATTAGACAAAATGGAAACAGATGATTATAATAAAGCACATAAATCCTATTTACCTACTATGTTTATAGGAAAACTATAAAATAAATAAGGTTTAACTAAAACAAATGGAAATTCATAAAAATATGAATATCAAAAGCGAGCAGGATGAAAAGGAAAATTAAAAAGTATAATTCCAGGGCAATAATACCCTGTGAATATAAATAGTCATCTGAAATCAAAATAAACAGATGGCAAAAAAGACAAAACATAACACACACGGAGGTAAAAGACATGAAAAAATTAGGAAAAATCGCAAAATTAATCACAGTAACAGCACTTGGTGCAGCACTCATGGCAGGCTGTGGTAATTCATCTTCAAATACAGCGTCAACAACAGATTCAAATGCAAACCAGACAACAGCAGATACGACACAGGCAAGCACAGGCGCACAGACAGTGACAGTATCCATGGACGGTGCCACAGCACCATTTAACTACCAGGATGAAGATGGTGAACTTGTAGGTTATGAAGTTGACTTATTAAAGGAAATTGAAGCACGTTCTGATGGTAAACTTCATTTTGAATTTAACATCACAAACTGGGACGGCATTTTTGCAAGTTTGGATGCAGGTAAGGCACAGATGATTGTCAACAACATTACAAAGAAGCCTGAAAGAGAAGAAAAATATCTGTTCTCAGATTACAGCTATTACAATAATCATACAGTGATTGTTGTACCAAAGGGTGACACAAGCATCAAATCTATTGATGACCTTCAGGGTAAATCTATAGAAGCTATCTCAGGCACAGCCGTAGCATTGTTCCTTGAAGATTACAATGAACAGCATGCGGATAATCCAATTACACTTGTATTTTCCGATGCGTCCACAGCAACACAGCTTAGCAACGTGGCAACTGGAAGATATCCTGCAAACATCTGCTCAGAAAGTTATGTGAATGAGGCAATCAACCAGCTTGGACTTGAAGTAGATACGATTTCTATTCCAAACGAAGATGAAATTCAGTCTTCACAGGCATGGTTCTTATATGGTGCAGATCAGCAAGATTTGAAAGCTGAAATTGATCCGATTTTAAAGGGAATCATTGATGATGGTACATTAAGCACACTTTCCGAAAAATGGTACGGTGCAGATTATACAAAATAAGCATTAAAAATGATTCAGAATCTTATGCAGATATCTGTGTGGGATTCTGAATTGTTGTAAATACAAAAAATAAAAAAAGTCAGACATAAGAAGGGGTTAGTCATTCATGAAGATTTTTGATGCATCATACATATGGAAATTTATACCAAAATTATTGGAAGCATTGCCAGTGACACTGGAAATGACCATTGTGGCAGCTATCGGCGGACTGGTGCTTGGTTTCTTAATTGCACTTGTCAAAATAAAAAAAATAAAGGTTTTAAATCAGATATGCAGTGTATACGTGTCTTTCATGCGTGGCACACCGCTTCTGGTTCAGCTGTTCCTGTCATATTATGGTCTGCCGATTGTATTGCAGGCGATTAATGCAGAACTTGGCACAAACATGGATATTAATAGCATTCCTGCAATCGTATTTGTTTTTATTGCATTTTCATTAAATGAAGCAGCCTATAATTCAGAAACGATTCGTGCTGCAATTCAGTCCGTAGATAAAAATGAAATTGAAGCTGGTAAGGCGATGGGTATGACAAATTTTCAGATTATGCGCCGCATTACATTGCCACAGGCACTTGTGGTAGCACTGCCAAACTTTGGCAACAGCCTTATTAGCTTACTGAAAAACACATCTCTGGCATTTACGGTATCTGTTGTCGATATTATGGGTAAAGCCAAAGTTGTATCAGGTAGAAACTTAAGATTGTTTGAAGTGTACATTGCAGCGGCCATTGTCTACTGGATTGTATGTATCATTATTGAAGTGGCATCTAAATTAATTGAAAAACGTATTGATGTCAAACGCAAAGGTATCAAGGAAGGAGGCAAGAAAAATGCCTGAAGAAAATGCATTTATTTCGATTAAAAATATACATAAAGCTTTTGATAAAACAGAGGTATTAAAGGGTGTTTCTCTTGACGTAAAAAAAGGTGAGGTGGTAGCGATTCTTGGACCGTCAGGTTCAGGTAAAACAACATTTTTACGCTGCTTAAACTTCCTTGAAATGCCTGATAAAGGCTCCGTCTGTGTCAACGGCTTTGAAGTGGATTGCGAACCTAAAAAACATGAACATAAGAAAAAAATTATTGAGCTGCGCAGAAAGACAGCAATGGTATTCCAGAACTACAACCTGCTCAGTCATAAAACATTAATTGAAAACGTCATGGAGGCCCTTGTGGTTGTATATAAGGTGCCAAAGGAGGAGGCCTATCGCAGGAGTAAAGAAATGCTTGAGAAGGTCAATCTCGGTGACCGTTTAAATTATTATCCGCATATGCTTTCCGGTGGTCAGAAACAGCGCGGAAGTATCGCAAGAGCCCTTGTGATTCAGCCGGATGTTATTTTATTTGACGAACCCACATCAGCCCTGGACCCTGAACTTGTGGGCGAGGTGATTGAAACTATGAAGCAGGTTGCGGATGCAGGTATGACAATGATTGTTGTTACACATGAAATGTCATTTGCAGAAAAAGTCGCTGACCGAGTTGTATTTATGGCAGATGGTGTGGTTGTTGAACAGGGTACACCAAAAGAAATTTTCAGCCATCCAAAGGAAGAACGTACAAAACAGTTCTTATCGAATATTATTCAGCTTGACCCTGCAGTTTATATTTAATGAGTAAAAATGATTGGAGTGTGCGAATATGAAACAGCACAATTTTGACGAACCGGTCAATCGTATCGGTACGGATTCATATAAATGGGACTACGAAGGTAAGGGTGGTAAATATATTCCCCTTGGTGTGGCAGATACGGATTTTAAAATTCCAAAGGAAGCCATTGCTGCCATGCAAAATGTCCTTGACAGAGGCGTTTTTGGCTACGGTGATTTGCCACAGGAACGACTCGCAGCAGCAGTGCAGGGCTGGTATGCACGCCGGTTTGATACACATATTGAAAAAGACTGGGTTGTGCATGCGCCGGGCTTGATGACCGGGGCGCTCTGGCTGATTTTACAGGCGTATACACGACCGGGAGATAAAGTGCTTGTACAGTCACCGGTTTATAATACATTTAACAAAGTGATTTTAAAACAAGGTCGTGGTATTGTGGAAAATCCATTGATTTTAAAGAAGGGCAGATATGAGATGGATTTTAATGACCTTGAAACAAAAGCAAATGATCCTGCGGTCAGAATCATGCTTATTTGCAGCCCCCACAATCCTGTGGGCCGTGTGTGGACAAAGGATGAATTGATTAAAGTTGCAGAAATTGCAAAAAAGACAAATACACTGATTATCAGTGATGAAATTCACAGTGATATTGTGTATGAGGGTCACAAGCAGACCCCGTTTATCAGCCTGGATGCATTTGCAGATAATGCCATCATCATGAATTCACCAAGCAAGACATTTAATGTGGCAGCATTATATTCAGCTTATGTGATTATAAAAAATAAAGCACTTCGCGAACAATTTGAAGTTGTAAGCAGTGATTATCATCTGGATTACAATATGCTTGGCCTGGAGGCATTGATGGCATGCTATAATGAATGTGATTACTATGTAGATGCACAGAATGCATATTTTGCCGAAAATATTGCACTTGTCAGAAAATTCCTTCAAAAAGAAATACCTGAGGCAGTGTGGATTGAACCAGAGGGTACTTATTTGCTCTGGATTGATTTTAGCAGGCTTGGACTTTCACAGGAAAAATTGTTGCAGTTATTTGAAAGTTCAGGAGTCAGAGTCAACAGCGGTGCCAATTATGGTACAGGTGGAGAGGGCTTTGTGCGTGTGAATATTGCCACTCAGCGCAGCGTGCTGACAGAGGCTCTAAATCGTGTGACAAAGGTATATCAGGCATGGAAAACAGCGTAAAAATTAATGCCAAAGATCAAAAAGATATGGCGGCAGTAAAAATAATATATCATTGACAGAAGGAAGTATTGCACCGGGGATTTTTAGATACACACTGCCATTAATTGGCGCAAGCCTGATTCAGCAGTTATACAGTACGGTGGATTTGATTTTTGCCGGACAGTTTATTGGCAAAGAGGCTACGGCGGCCATTGGTGCCACAAGTTTGATTGTCACATGTTTAATCGTATTTTTTAACGGACTTGCCACCGGCAGCAGTATTTTAGCCGCACAATATTTTGGCGCAAAACATACGTCAAAAATAACCGCATTAATGTCTGTGATGTTAAAATTCAGCATTATTGGCGGTGTCTGTCTGACGGTGATTGGATTTTTTTTGACGCCGGTCTTTTTGAGATGGGTTGGCACACCGGATGCGATTATGGGACAGGCGATAACTTATTTGCAGATTTATGTGTTGAGCATGACAGGGATTGTCAGTTATAATATGTGTGGTGGTATTGTCAGAGCACTTGGCGATTCTAAAAACCCGATGCTTGTGCAGATTATCGGAAGTTTTGTTAATCTTGCGGGAAATACAATATTTGTTGTTGTATTTTCCTTTGGGGTTGCAGGTGTCGCTTGGGCGACATTTTTCTCGCAAAATATTGCAGCGGCAGCAATGATTGCGCTGATGCTTAAAAAGAAAAAGGCATTGCAGGTATCTCAGAAAGAAGTGCCTGTGGTCAATGACTTGATGGACAGTTTGAAACCGAAGTGGCAGAGTCTTTTACTGGCAGTCATGAAAATTGGCATCCCTGCAGGGATTCAGTCCATGAGCATCACATTTTCAAATATTTTAATGCAGTCACAGATTAACAAGCTTGGGGTAGATTCCATTGCGGCTTTTACATGTTATTTTAAAGTTGAAATGATTATTTATCTTCCAGTGCTTGCGTTGGCACAGACGATGGTGACATTTACAGGACAAAATTATGGTGCAGGAAAATTTGAACGTCTGAAAAAAGGCTGTGTATGGTGTATGCTGACAGGGATAGCTGTAACAGTATTGATTGCTGTTATTGTCATTATTTTTCACAAACCGGTGCTTGGTATTTTTACAAAAAGCCCGGAGGTGATAACGATTGCGACGCAGATTCTTGTCATTGCATTCGCAAGTTATTTTTTATATATGATTATCGAGGGCATCAGTGGGGTGATGCGGGGTCTTGGTGATTCAATGACGCCGATGGTTGTCACCATTATCTGCTTTTGTTTTGTGAAAGTGGCAGCACTTTTTTATTTTGCACAGCGATATCATACAGCCAAAGGCATGGCGCTGTGTTATCCGGTATCCTGGACGATTGCGGTGCTTATGCTTGTGGTATTGTTAATTAAGAAGGTGAAAAAATGGAAAAAAGATTTTCATGCATCGACTGTGGTGCAATGAGTTGTGATAAATGTAATCATGCACATCCGTCCTTTTGTGTTTCAAAGGGACTGGATCAGGAGATTATTGACGAATCATTAAAAGAATATAAGAAGAAAAAGAATCAGAAGGTGATGCAGGCCAGTGCAGAAACTGAGTTTGAATATTATTGTCAGGCAACGAGAGTTGAAGAAACGATGTTGTGGGCAAAAAAACTCGGTGCAAAAAAGATTGGTATTGCAAGCTGTGTGGGACTTTTAAAGGAGAGTCGGACACTGGCAGCAATCCTTCGGAAAAATGGTTTTGAGGTATATGGCATTGGATGTAAAGCCGGTGAAGTGCCAAAGACAACCGTTGGGATTGACGAAAAATGTAATGCCATTGGCGTTAATATGTGTAATCCGATTTTGCAGGCAAAGGTATTAAATCGTGAAAAAACAGATATTAACATTGTGATGGGGTTGTGTGTTGGCCATGACAGCCTGTTTTACAAGTATTCCAAGGCATTGACAACAACCCTTGTCACAAAGGACCGTGTGCTCGGACATAATCCGGTGGCAGCATTAAACTGTGCACATTCTTATTATATGGATAAACTGGAAAACTGTATCAGCAGATATGCACAAGACAAGCAGACATGATTTGAACTGGAGAAATATTTCCGTAAAATTTAAAAATTCAATTGAGTAATTCATGGAAAGAGTAAATAATTTTAAAATTAAGGTTGACAAAGTGCCGGGTACTATGTATAATTTATGAGGTATGAAATCAGGAGATGTCTATGGTAATTAATATTTCGGAAATTATTTCAACAACTGGAAAAACTGAACATTACAGTGTACCGATTGAGATGACGCATGTGCGTGTGAATCGAACAGATTATACGATAGCACAGAGTCAGCCTGTGGTACTGGAGATTGCCAATGCCGGAAACCGTAAGGTACATATCGGCGGTGAGCTTCATTTGACGTTGGATATTCCATGTGACCGATGTCTTGAGGATGTGCCGACAGCATTTGATATCGAGATTGACCGCGAAGTTGATTTCAATGAATCAGATGATGACAGACGAGAGTCCCTTGACGAGATGAGTTACATTGACCATAGTGACCTTGATGTGGATTTGATGGTTTGTAATGAGATTTTACTTCATTTCCCTATGAAAACATTGTGCCGTGAAGATTGTAAAGGTTTGTGCTTCAAGTGCGGACAGAATCTGAATCGCGGTGAGTGCGGATGTGACCGGGAATCTCTTGACCCACGGATGTCAGCCATCCGAGATATTTTTAATAATTTTAAGGAGGTGTAACCTATGTCCATCTGCCCAAAGAATAGAAGTTCAAGAGCAAGAAGAGACAGCCGCCGTGCAAACTGGAAAATGACTGCACCAGCATTAGTTAAATGCAGCAAATGTGGAGAACTTATGATGCCTCACAGAGTTTGCAAAAACTGTGGCAGCTATAATAAGAAAGAAATTATTGCTCAGGATTAATTAAAAGCATGAAAATATGAGGCCTGCGGTTTGCGCAGACCTCTATTTTTATATATGCGTATGACTATGAAGAACCTTTGTGAATCAGAAAGCATGATTTATCGTGCGGTTTTGCAAATTTGGTGGGGAGGGTTCTGAATATTTAAAAATGGCAGCGTAAGCTGCCTGTTGAGGTGAATGTCATGGAACAATCGCAGGATTTGCTGAAGCAAATCGAGGCATTATACAAGTCCTTCAGTAAAGGACAGAAACGTATTGCCAATTATATCAGTGAAAATTATGACAGTGCTGTCAATCTGACGGCTGCTAAACTAGGAAAAATCGTAGGGGTCAGTGAATCGACGGTTGTTCGATTTGCAACAGAACTTGGATTTAAAGGTTATCCACAGTTTCAGGATGCCTTAGTGGAGATTGTCAAGAATAAGCTTAATTCCATACAGCGTATTCGTATGACAACAAATAAAATCGAGAAAAGTGATATTTTGCACACTGTATTGCAGTCTGATAAGGATAATATCAAGCGGACACAGGAGGATATCAGTCGTGAGGAATTTGAAAAAGCGGTGGAACTGATATCAGAGGCAGACCACATTTATGTGGTAGGTGGCCGAAGCTGTGAACCGTTATCCCATTTTATGGCATATTATCTGAATTATATTTTTGCAGATGTCAGACTTGTAGATTCAGGCAGTATTGCAGAATCATTTGAAGATATACATCGTATCGGATCGGATGATGTGGTTATCGGCATTACGTTCCCAAGATATTCGATAGATACGGTCAAAATTATTGAATTTTCAAAAAACAGACAGGCTTCCGTCATTGCATTGACCGATTCTACAGTGTCACCATTGACACAGTATGCAGATTGTATGCTGTATGCCAAGAGCGATATGGTGTCATTTGCGGACTCTTTAGTTGCACCTTTAAGTGTGATAAATGCCCTGATTGCGGCGCTGAGTATCCGTAATAATGAAAAAGTGCTCAAAACCATGGAAGGTCTGGAAAAAATCTGGAAGGAGTTCAGCGTATACGCTGATAAAAAAGAAGATGAGTAAGGTCATCGTCGTTGGTGCAGGTGCCGCAGGCATGATTGCTGCCATTGCCGCAGCAAATCAGGGCCATCAGGTTACAATTTTTGAAAAAAATGAAAAAGCTGGCAAGAAGTTATTTATTACAGGCAAAGGACGCTGTAATGTGACCAATGACAGCGATGTTGAAAATATATTAAATCATGTGGTATGCAATAAAAAGTTTTTGTACAGTGCACTGTACGGCTTTACAAGCCAGGATATGATGCAGTTACTAGAGGATGCAGGACTTAAATTAAAGGTTGAACGTGGCAACAGAGTGTTTCCGGCGTCTGATAAATCCTCAGATGTGATTCGTACACTGACACAGCTTTTAAAGTCGAAACATGTCGAAATTGTATATCATTGTCCGGTCGCAAAACTATTGACAGAGGTTGATGAAGCGCATACACTTAAAGTTGTCGGGGTCGAACTGGCAGAGGATGCGGCATATGACGAAAAAGATGTTGCCGCGGATGCTGTGATCGTGGCCACTGGCGGTATGTCTTATGCATCGACCGGCTCAGATGGAGATGGTTACAGATTTGGCAAAGAAAGCGGGCATGGGCTGACAGATCCTGTACCGTCATTAGTGCCGATGAATATTTCTGAGGATTGGGTAAAGAGTCTTCAGGGCTTATCCTTAAGAAATGTCAATCTGTCGATTTATAAGAAAAATAAAAAAGTCTATGATGACTTTGGTGAGATGCTGTTTACCCATTTTGGTATCAGCGGCCCGCTTGTATTAAGTGCAAGCCCGGTATGTATTAAGCATATGGCTTTGGGTGAACTGACGGCGGAGATTGATTTAAAACCGGCGCTTTCAGAAGAACAGCTTGATGCAAGACTGCTGAAAGATTTTGAGAAATACCACAACAAGCAGTTCCATAATGCATTGTCTGATTTGCTGCCGGCAAAATTAATTCCTGTTATTGTGGATTTGAGCAGAATTGATCCATATAAAAAAGTCAACGAGATTACACGACAGGAAAGAAATACATTATTACATCTGTTAAAGCATTTAACAATGCATATTTCAGGATTAAGAGGCTTTAATGAAGCGATTATTACACACGGCGGTATTTCTGTCAAAGATGTGAATGCGTCAACGATGGAATCTAAAAAATGTCAGGGCCTTTATTTTGCCGGTGAAGTGCTTGATGTGGATGCACTGACAGGCGGCTACAATCTTCAGATTGCATGGTCTACAGGCTGGCTTGCCGGTACAAGTATTCGTTAAGGAGGAAAACAGCATGAGTTTTAACATTGCTATTGACGGACCTGCAGGCGCAGGAAAAAGTACGATTGCAAAACAGGCGGCAAAAGCCCTTGGATTTGTTTATGTTGATACAGGTGCGATGTATCGTGCCCTTGGATTATATTTTATGAGAAAAGGCATTGCGTCGGAATGTGAAGCTGCGATTATCGGTGCCCTTGCAGATGTTGATGTATCTATCCGTTATGAAGATGGCGATCAGAAAGTAATTTTAAACGGTGAAGATGTCAGTACACAGATTCGTACAGAAGCAGTTGGCAATATGGCATCTGCAACAAGCGGTTATCCAAAGGTCAGAGAAAAACTGCTTGAGCTTCAGCAACAGATGGCGGCAACCTATGATGTGATTATGGATGGCCGTGATATTGGCACAAATATTTTGCCAAATGCAGATATTAAGATTTATCTGACAGCTTCTGCAGATGAGCGTGCTGCCCGCCGCTGTAAAGAGTACGATGAAAAGGGTATTGCGTATGATTACGATAAAGTCAGACAGGATATTATCGAACGTGATGAACGCGATAAAAACCGTGCGACAGCACCCCTTAAGCAGGCAGAAGATGCCGTGTATCTGGATACTTCAGATATGAACATCCAGCAGGTTGTAGATTATATATTAAATCTTTACAGAGAGAAGTGTGGTGCATGAAGGTAACACTTGCAAAAACAGCGGGATTTTGTCCGGGTGTCAAGCGTGCGGTTGACCTTGCCTACGGACAGGTTGGCAATGAACGTGTGTATACATTTGGTCCGATTATTCATAATGAAGAAGTTGTGGGTGACCTGGAAGCCAAGGGTATCTTTGTGGCAGAACGCGTTGAAGATATTCCGGAAAATGCCACAGTGATTATCCGTTCACATGGTGTGTCAAGAAAAACATACAAAGCGATAGAGGCAAGAGGGGCGCAGATTATAGATGCGACCTGCCCGTTTGTCAAAAGAATCCACCGTATTGTTGAAGAACAGGGAAATGCCGGCAAAGATATTATTATCATTGGTGATCCGAAGCATCCTGAAGTTCAGGCCATCTGTGGCTGGTGCGTGACGGATACGACAGTGCTTCAGACAGAGGAGGAAGCGCAGAAATTTGTGGCAGGAGAAGACCATTCACTGGTAGTTGTTTCACAAACGACATTTAATTACAATAAATTTAAAGATTTAGTTGAAATTCTTCTCAAAAAAGGTTATGATATAGAATGTGTAAATACTATTTGCAATGCTACTGAAGAAAGACAGTCAGAAGCACGCAAAATAGCGGCTTTAGTGGATGCCATGATTGTGATTGGCGGCCGAAGCAGTTCAAATACGCAAAAACTTTATGAAATAAGTAAAAAAGAATGCCGTAAGACTTACTATATACAGACGATAAAGGATTTGGATTTATCCGCACTTTATGGGTTAAACTGGGTAGGAATTACAGCAGGGGCATCAACCCCGAATAATATAATAGAGGAGGTTCATAAAGCATGTCTGAAATGAGTTTTGAACAATTATTAGAGGCATCATTAAAAACTATAAGAACAGGAGAAGTAGTCGAAGGTACCGTTATCGATGTTAAAGAAGATGAAATCATCTTAAATATAGGTTACAAAGCTGACGGAATTATCACAAGAAGTGAATATTCTAACACACCAAACCTTGATTTACGTACAGTAGTCAATGTTGGCGACACAATGCAGGCAAAAGTACTTAAAGTCAATGACGGCGAAGGTCAGGTATTATTAACATACAAACGCCTTCTTGCTGACAAAGGCAACAAACGTCTTGAAGAAGCTTTTGAAAACAAAGAAGTACTTACAGCAAAAGTTGACAAAGTACTTGATGGCGGCTTAAGCGTTATCGTTGACGAAGCACGCGTATTCATTCCTGCAAGTCTTGTATCTGACGTATATGAGAAAAACCTTTCCAAATATGACGGTCAGGAAATCTCATTTGTCATCACAGAATTCAACCCAAGAAAGAGAAGAATCATTGGTGACAGAAAACAGCTTCTTGTTGAAGAAAAAGCTGCAAAACAGAAAGAACTGTTTGAAAAGATTTCTGTTGGTATGACAATCGAAGGTAAAGTTAAGAATGTTACAGATTTCGGTGCATTCGTTGATCTTGGCGGCGCTGACGGTCTTCTTCACATCTCTGAGATGTCATGGGGAAGAGTTGATAACCCTAAGAAACTTCTTAAAGTTGGCGATGTAATTACAGTATTAATCAAAGATATCCAGGGTGAAAAGATTGCCCTCAGTCTTAAATTTGCTGACCAGAATCCATGGTTAACAGCAGCAGAAAAATACGCTATCGGTAACGTAGTTACAGGTAAAGTTGCAAGAATGACAGACTTTGGTGCATTCGTTGAACTTGAACCAGGCGTAGATGCATTACTTCATGTTTCTCAGATTTCAAGAGAACACGTTGAAAAACCATCAGATGTTCTTTCTATCGGACAGGAAATCACAGCTAAAGTTGTTGATTTCAACGAAGCTGATAAGAAGATCAGCCTGAGTGTTAAAGCACTTGAAGCTGACAAACCAGCTGAAGAAGCTGAAACTGTAGAAGAATAATTTAAATTCGATTAAATGAGGCGTTCATGTGAAGAATTTTAATGTAATCCGCATGAGATGCTATCTGGAACGAATTATATGTGGAACAGCGCTGGTTCTGACAGGTGCGGGTATTTTATACAGTATTGTGTATGAGATGGCAACGCTTTATGATGAGGCAGCGCTGCTTGCATATATATGCGGGATAGTGGCATGCGCAGTGATGGTTATACTTGGTGTTTTCATGCTGTATGGAGCTTCACGGATGAACCGCAGAATATTCAGATGTTTATCTGCCGAAGAACGTCAGCTGTTTTATTATGAGATGCGCAGCAAGGATGCGTTGTGTTTTGGTAATCAGTTGATTATCACACCGCATTTTGTTGTTGCTTATTCCAGAACTTTGCTGGCAAACGTGCATATTATCAAGATGGATGATTTGGTTGCGTGCTTTGGCAGGAATGTTTATGGCGATGCCAGTGATGAACCGGAAAGCTATCAGCTGCTTTTATTTGATAGAACATTTAAGAAGATTGAATGTATCGTCAAAGGTAAAAGAGCAAAGATGATGGATGAAGGATATCAGGTATTGTTAAGCCTTTCACCATGGGTGTTTTCGGATAACTATGATGAATTTATGAATTCTTATTCAAGAAAATCAAAAGAAAAAGCTTATTTGAAGGAAATTGAGCTTCGGCGACAGCATACACAGCCTTTAGATGATACCCTGCCACTGCCTCAGACGACAGCAGCGGATATCATTCGAAAGTTCAATGAAATGCAGGAGAGAGAAGCTCAAGAAGATAATGGTTGATACAGTCCGTATCTTTAGTCAGTGATTGATATTCGAAAAAGCTTATATCAGAAACGGTGTTTTCTTTGTAGACAGGCGTAAACCAGGCGCTCTGTTCCGGAAGGAAGATGCCGTTTTTCTTTGTATAGCATGTTTCTTTAGTTGCTTTAATACGTCTGCTTTTATCCACAAAGGCAGCAAGACTCTGGTGAATCGCTTCATCTTCCTCTGGCAGGTAATAATATTGTTTGTAATCCGGATAATAGAATTTTAATGTGCCCTCATATGTATAGATATACATGTGCCCATCATGCGCTGAAAGTGTCAGTGTGCACAAATTCGTATGGAGCGTGATTGGAATTTCTATAAAACCGGGTAAAGTAAGATGAAGATAAAGATCCGGGCCATTTAAGACTTTGACAGTTTGCATGTTTGATGTCGCTATATCAGATATTTGCATATTAGTGACAGAAAAATGTCCTTTGAAAAAATCAATATAAGACAGCAGCGGCAGCAGTTTAATCATACCGGTAATATCTTCATAGTTATGGATAAATAAAAGTTTCTGCTCATGCTCGGCATGGGACTGAACATATTTCTTATAAACTTTAATCAATTGACCGCCATTATATTTGTCCTCGCGGCCGATGCCAAGGAAGGCTTCAATAGATTTTTGCCTGAGGTTTGGTAGGTCAAGAGCTGCACCGTAGGGCTTGATTTCTTTGTACAAATCCATGTGTTGCAGGTGGCTTAACGGATTTGGTAAGTGGTAATGTGTGCATTTTTTCTCGATATATGAAAAATCAAAGGCTGTGCCATTATATGAGATGCAGTAAATAAAATCTCCGGCAAATTCAGAAAAAGCCTGCAAAAGCGTCTGTTCGCCGACAGGCAGTCCGGTTTCGTCAAACCACTGAATTGTTTTCCATGCATGGTCAGAATAATAGCTTACACCAATCATATAAAGGTGCGAAGTAATTGGAGAAAAGCCGGTTGTTTCAATGTCGAAAAATAAGGTTTTATCCTGAATCCTGTCTAAAAATTCCGGAGAAACCACCGGAAATATGTCGTGTGTTTCGATAATCAAAGGTTTTGCCCGTCCTTTCCAAAAAGTCTGCCTTGATTATAATCAAAAAAAGATGGAATGTAAAGCTGTTTACGCTTGAAATCATGTGAAGATTCATGTATACTAGAACTAATGTTTGGTGAAAGGATAGCGAAGAATGATTGCATTTATCAAAGGAATACTGTGTGATATATCAGAAGATATGATTGTTATAGAGAATCAGGGCATGGGCTACAGCGTAGCTGTACCGGGCAGTGTGATTGACAGACTGCCTGCGGTAGGTACGGAAGTGAAGGTATTTACGTATCTTCATGTGAAGGAGGATATGATTGGTCTGTACGGTTTCCTCACCAAAGATGATTTGAACATTTTTAAATTACTGCTTACGGTCAATGGTATCGGGCCAAAGGGTGCACTTGGTATTCTTTCAGCGATGACAGCGGACGAACTGCGATTTGCAGTGCTGGCTTCTGATGAAAAGACGATTGCAAAAGCACCGGGTATTGGCAAGAAGACAGCCCAGCGCATGATTATTGATTTGAAGGATAAGCTGGATTTGGAAGATGCCTTTGAACACAAATTAAATAACAGTGCGAGCATTTCTGTCTCAGAATCCAACAGCAGAAATGAAGCGATACTTGCGTTAGTAGCACTGGGCTACAGTCAGGCGGATGCCATGCGTGCGGTAAAATCCTGTGATGTGACAGACAGCATGACAACAGACGAGATATTAAAACTGGCATTGAAAAAGATGATGACATTTTAGATGGTGATTTTTTAGGATAGCTTTTAAATAACAGGATGGTAGATATGAATAATCGTGTCATAACAACAGAATTAATTGAAGATGATATTGTCATTGAGAATAATCTTCGTCCGAAGCTTTTGAAGGACTACATTGGTCAGAAGACGCTGAAGGATAAATTAAAAATTTATATCGAGGCGGCAAAGCAGCGAGAAGAGCCTTTGGACCATGTATTGTTTTATGGTCCTCCGGGACTTGGTAAGACAACATTGGCGATGATTATTGCCAATGAGATGAATGTTCATTTAAAAATTACGAGCGGCCCCGCCATTGAAAAGCCGGGTGAGATTGCGGCGGTATTAAACAGTCTTTCAGAGGGAGATGTGCTTTTTATCGATGAGATCCATCGTATGAACCGACAGGTGGAGGAAGTGCTTTATCCTGCCATGGAGGATTTTGCGATAGATATTATGATTGGCAAGGGCGCAACAGCACGTTCAGTGCGTCTGGATTTGCCAAGATTTACCCTTGTGGGTGCAACTACAAGAGCAGGACTTTTGACAGCGCCGCTGCGTGACCGTTTTGGTGTCGTCAGCCGTCTGGAGTTTTATACACCGGATGAGCTTTGTCAGATTATTACACATTCAGCCGCAAAGCTTGGGGTGACGATTGACAAAGATGGTGCCATGGAGATGGCAAGACGTTCAAGAGGTACGCCTCGACTGGCAAACCGACTGCTGAAGCGTGTCAGAGATTTTGCACAGATCCGTTTTGATGGCGTGATTACAAAGGAAGCTGCAGATTATGCCCTGGATTTGCTGGAAGTGGACAAGCTTGGCCTTGACCAGGTGGACAGACGCCTTTTACTTACAATCATGGACAAATTTTCGGGTGGGCCTGTAGGTCTTGATACGCTTGCTGCTGCGATTGGTGAGGATGCGACAACAGTTGAGGATGTTTATGAGCCTTATCTGATACAAAATGGTCTGATTATCCGTACACCAAGAGGCCGTGCAGTGACAGATGCAGCGTATGCACATTTTCACAGAGAAAGACCTGTATAAGAAATTAAATGTTAATCATGTATCTTAGTGTTTTTTGTCGAAACAGGCAGCAGACAGGTCGGCTGAATCGGGAAAAGCGCTTGCACTTTCGAAAAGTATCGTATATAATATGAATTATATCAGCTTATGATTGAGGAGGTTCAACACATGTCAGCAAAAACAGACATTCAGGTTGTTATCGGTGGAAAAGTATATACATTAAGCGGATACGAAAGTGAAGCGTATTTGCAGAAGATTGCATTATATATAAACAATAAGATGGCAGAACTCAACGAATCCATGAACTGTAAGCGCTTGAGCTCAGAGATGCAGAAGATTCTGCTGGAACTGAATATGGCAGATGATTATTATAAGGCGAAGAATCAGATTGACGCACTGGAGAAAGACATTGAGGAAAAAGACAAAGTCGAGTATGATTTGAAGCATGAATTAATTGCTGCGCAGATTCGTATTGAAGAAACATTAAAAGAGATTGAGAATCTCAAAAATGAAAATAATGAACTCCAGAAACAGATTGTTAAATTGGAAACAAAAGCTTACCATAAATAAAAGTTACAGTGCTGCCATACATATTTTTTGTTGTGCAGCCTTTTCTTTTATATGATGGTCGGGAATTGCGTAGCAATGTAGTAATTCGTATACATCAATGAGTGGTAAAATTGATTAAATGATGACTGAGAATTAATCTGACAGGCCAGTCATTTGCAGATAAATATGGAGGATATATGGAAAATAGAAACAGAGCACATGCGGTGGAAATTTTGGCGCCGGGCGGTTCTTATGAATCAATTATTTCGGCGATGAACAGCGGTGCTGATGCGATTTATACCGGTGGTGGTATGTTTGGTGCGCGTGCCTATGCGGATAATTTAAATCAGGAAAGATTGATTGAGATTATAGATGCAGCGCATTTGCGTGGCAAAAAGATATACCTGACGGTGAATACATTATTAAAGCAAAAGGAATTACAGACACAGCTTATTCCTTACCTGAAGCCTTATTATGAAGCAGGGCTGGATGCGGTGCTCGTGCAGGATTTTGGTGTATTGTCAAAGATTCGAGAAGCTTTCCCAGATTTGCCGATTCATGCAAGTACGCAGATGACGGTACTGACATCGGAATTTTCAAAATGGCTGAAGCAGTTTGGGGTAACGAGAGTTGTACCTGCCAGAGAATTATCGTTGGATGAGCTTAGGAAAATTAAAGATGAGGTTGATATAGAAGTTGAAACATTTGTCCATGGTGCGCTGTGTTATTGTTATTCCGGCCAATGTCTGATGAGCAGTATGATTGGCGGTCGAAGCGGTAATCGTGGCCGTTGTGCACAGCCTTGCCGTCTGCCTTATCAGTTTGTGCAGGATGGTCAAAATAGTGGCAGAGACACAAAGAAACCGGCATATTTACTAAGTCTGAATGATTTGTGCACGCTGGATTTGATTCCGGACATGGTGGATGCGGGTATTGATTCCTTTAAGATTGAAGGCCGCATGAAAGGGCCGGAATATGCGGCATTAGTTACTTCTTTATATAAGAAATATACGATGATGTATCTGACTAAGGGTAGAAGTGGTTACAAGGTGGATGCAGCAGATATAGAAGCACTGATGGATTTATACAATCGAGGCGGTTTCTCCAAAGGTTATTACCAGTGCCACAACGATAAGTCAATGATTACTTTTGACCGTTCCAATCACAAGGGTACCCGGGCTGCCAAAATCATTAAGGCAACCGCAGATACAGTGACTTTTAAGGCATTGGAACAGCTTCATGGCCAGGATGTCCTCGAGGTTAAAGAAGGGCTGTCCAATCAGGATACATATGCCTGGACATTAAAGTCAGATATTCCTGTGAATACGACATTTACGATAAAGCATCGCTTTAAATCCAGACAGCATGACCAGTTTTGCTACAGGACGAAGAACCAGTCACTGCTTGAACAGGTGCGAAAGATGTCATCTACAGAGCAATTTAAAGAAAAAATTAAGGGTAACTTAAAGATATTTAAAGATTTACCTGCTAAACTGATATTAAGCTATGGCGATATCTGTGTGGAGGTTGAAGGTCAGGTGGTTCAGCCTGCACTTAACCGGGCGATGACAGAGGACGAGGTTAGAAAACACATGCAAAAGACAGGAGATACCCCTTATGTGTTTGATACCCTTGATGTAGAGATGGATGCAGATATATTTATGCCGGTGGCTGTCTTAAAGCAGTTACGCAGAGATGCGATTACATTACTTGAGGCTCGAATTCTGGAGAGTTTCAGACGAACGATGCCGGAGAATACGATTTCTGGTTGTAAAGTTACAGATATTGTCCGGACAGCAAATGATGCTCAGATGGCAGATAAAATTCAGAAAACAGACAAAGTTCAGGTTGATAATGTATATTCAGATAAAATCCTGACAGGTGTAGACAAATCTGTGAGTGATGAACTGGCAGATATACAGCACATGACAGTGCTTATATCAACGCAGTCACAGTTTGATACGGCATTAAGATATCCTGAAATCTCAAGAATTTATATCAATGATGGTTTGAGTGCACGTATTACTAAGACACAGCTTGAGATGATGGTTGCAGGTGCACATGATGCCGGAAAAGAGATTTTTCTTGCATTGCCATCCATGTTAAGACATGAAGAAAATGACAGGATGCTTCACAGATTAAAATTATATGGTGAGATGACAGATGGTGTGCTTGTGCGAAGCGTTGAAGGCTTATTACTTTTTAAGGAAACACCGGCAAAGTTCAAATGTATGCTTGACTGTAATGTTTACACATGGAATCAGAGTGCAAAGCTTTTCTGGAAAAATCAGCAGGCAGATGAACTGACGGTGCCGGAGGAATTGAATTTCAGAGAATTATCAGAGCGCGGCTGTGCAGGGGATGAGATGATTGTTTACGGGTACAGACCGTTAATGACAACAGCACAGTGCCTGACAAAGACAACCGGACATTGTCAGAAGACACAGCAGGAAAATACCATTGGCTGGCTGACAGACAGAAAAGATAAGCATATGATGGTTGAAAGACACTGCGAGGGTTGTTATAATACGATTTATAACAGTCAGGTGTTAGTGTTGCTTGATGAGCTTGATAAAATCCGGTCATTAGATATGCACTCTGTACGTCTGGAATTTACAACAGAGAATCAACATGAGATGAAAAAGGTCATTGATGCCTATAAAAACGCCTGGTTATCCGATGGTTTTGTAACAGATATGCAAAAATCCGGTTTGCGCATGGATTTTACAAAAGGCCATTTTAAAAGAGGAGTTGAATAAAAATTCTATGGTAAATGTAATTACACAGATTTCAAAATATCTGCTTGTGATTTTGATGGCGGTATATACGATGAAATGTTTTACAGTCTTTCGGGCAAAATATGATTTTGACCGAGGTTCTGTATACACAACACAAAATGTGCTGATGTTTATGATTCATTTCATTTTTTATATGCTGATTTATCTGAACACAAAAGATGTGAAGATGATTATTTTTTATGTGCTGCAGGTGATGCTGTTTGCGTGTACACTTATTTTTTACCGAAATATGTATCGAAAAGCTTCCAGATTATTGATTAATAATATGTGCTTTTTGATGATGATTGGTTTTGCTGAGCTGACACGTTTGGACAGTGCAGATTATCCGGTCAACAGACAGTTTATGATTGGCGTTGTGTCCATTATGATTTCACTGGCTGTGCCGATTATTATTGCCAAAGGCGCATTTTTGAAAAAACTCGGTCCGGTATATGGTGTTGTTGGATTATTACTGATTGTGTCAGTATTTATTCCGGGCATTGGTGAAAACTTAAATGGTGCCACCGGTTGGATTTCAATTGGACCGATTTCATTGCAGCCATCAGAGCTTGCGAAAATCGTTTTTGTATTTTTTATCGCAGCGATGTTGTGCAAACGTACAGATTTTAAATATATTGTCCTTATCAGTATATGTGCAGCTGTGTTTGTACTTGTGCTTGCTGCAGCCACAGACCTTGGTGCAGCACTGATTTTCTTTGTTGTCTATGTTGTGATGCTCTTTATCGCCACAGGAAAATGGCGCTATATGGGTCTTGGATTTGGGGCACTTGGCGCAGGATTTGTGGCGGGTTACAAATTATTTTCCCATGTCAGGGTACGTGTGAATGCATGGTTGCATCCATGGTCTGATTATCAGAATACCACGTATCAGATTGCACAGTCATTATTTGCCATTGGTACAGGTGGATGGTTTGGTTCGGGCTTTTATAAGGGCATGCCACAGATTACTCCGATTGTGGGCAGTGATTTTATTTTCTCCGCAATTGTTGAGGAGATGGGGGCACTGTTTGGTATTTGTCTGTTATTGATTTACATCAGTTGTCTTGTGATGTTTTTTAATATCTCTTTAAGAATTACAGATACTTTTTATAAACTGCTTGCAATTGGCTTAAGTGTCGGTTACGGCGTTCAGGTGCTGCTTTGTATCGGCGGTGTAGTGAAGTTTATTCCGCATACAGGTGTTACACTGCCGTTAATCAGTTACGGCGGAAGCTCGATTTTATCAACTATTCTTGTATTTTCAGTGATTCAGGGGTTATACCTTCTGAAACAAAAGGAGGTGCAACAGCTTGAGGAAGAAAGATAATCGAAATACACGCAAACCATACAATCACCGTCTATCGGGAGATTATCCGGAAATGTATGACGAGGATTTTGATGCTTATAATGATGGTTACGATAACCGCCGGGGTGCGTATTCAGAGGATTTTGATGCATTTGATGACGGTTATCAGGATGTCTATCATGGTGATTATGATAATCAGGGCTATGATG
>CAKRHR010000020.1 GCA_934339005.1 uncultured Catenibacillus sp.
AGATTATACAGTGCATATGTCTGGTCCTTATAGCTTGGGGCTTTCTGGAGTGCGTAACGACCATTCCCGCACTGAATCACCTTCGCATAATGACCTGTGGCAATATAATCTGCACCAATATCCATCGCTCTTTTTAAAAGGGCTTCCCACTTAACGTAACGGTTACAACGTATGCAAGGATTTGGTGTATGACCTGCATAATATTCATCCACAAAGTCATCCATGACTTTTTCTCTGAAAATGTCTTTAAAATTCATCACATAGTAAGGAATCTCAAGACGCTCAGCCACACGTCTGGCATCATCTACCGCAGAAAGTCCGCAGCAGCCGCCGTTTTCCTCCTGAATCGCCTGATCCTCATCCTGCCAGATCTGCATCGTCACACCTATAACGTAGTAACCCTGCTGTTTTAACAGGTATGCGGCTACTGAAGAATCCACACCACCGGACATGCCTACAACAACTGTCGGTTGCTTACTCATGATTAATATTCCTCTTCTTCTTCGCCTTCGCTGATATCATTCTTTGGTTTCTGAAGTCCTTCAATCTTGATACCATGTTTTTCAGCATAATCCCAGAGTGCTGCATGAATAGCTTCCTCTGCAAGCAGTGAGCAGTGAACCTTTACTGGTGGCAGGCCATCAAGAGCTTCCATAACTGCTTTGTTTGTAACTTCAAGTGCTTCATAAATGGATTTGCCTTTAACTAATTCTGTAGCCATACTGCTTGTTGCTACGGCTGCACCACATCCGAAAGTCTTGAATTTAACATCACGGATAATCTGGTTTTCATCTATATCAAAATAAATACGCATAATATCGCCGCATTTTGCATTACCGACTGTACCTACGCCACTGGCATTTTCAATTTCACCTACATTTCTTGGATGCTGAAAATGGTCCATAACTTTTTCACTGTACATAATTTATTCCTCCATTGATTTATCAATAATTGTTATGATTTTATTTATTCGCTTTGTTCTGTTTTCTGACAAAATCCTCGTAAAGAGGAGACATATTTCTCAGACGTTCTACAATCTTCTTAATCTCATCAACAACATAGTCCACATCTTCTTTTGTTGTTTCATAACCAAGTGTCAGACGCAGTGAACCGTGTGCGATTTCGTGAGGCAGACCAATGGCAAGAAGCACATGTGATGGATCAAGTGAACCTGATGTACAAGCGGAACCACTGGAAGCGCATACACCTGCCATATCAAGCATAATCAGCATAGATTCGCCTTCAACAAACTGGAAGCTGAAGTTGACGTTGTTTGGAAGTCTTCTGACTTTGTCACCATTTAATCTTGCATATGGAATCTCTGCGCTGATTCTGCTGATCATATAGTCACGAAGTTCTGTTTCTGTCTTAATTCTTTCGTCCATTGTGGCAACAGCAATTTCAACAGCTTTTCCAAGGCCAACGATACCAGGAACGTTTTCTGTACCAGCACGACGTTTTCTCTCCTGAGCACCACCATGGATAAAGGATTTGATCTTAACACCTTTACGGATATATAAGAAGCCGATACCCTTAGGGCCATTAAGTTTGTGACCGCTGGCACTGAGCATATCGATATTCATCTCATCTACATTGATAGGGATCTGTGCATACGCCTGAACAGCATCTGTATGGAATAAAATGCCGTGTGCTTTGGCAATGGCACCGATTTCTTTGATTGGCTGGATGCTTCCGATTTCGTTGTTTGCAAACATAATGGAAATCAGAACTGTGTCCGGACGAATCGCAGCTTCAACATCTGCAGGATTGACAATACCATTCTCATCTACATCCACATATGTGATATCATAACCTCTTGTCTTTAAATAATCACATGTATGCAAAATCGCATGATGTTCAATCTTTGATGTGATAATGTGTCCACCGTTTTTGCCGTAAGCTTCTGCTGTTGCAACAAGTGCCCAGTTATCTGATTCTGAACCGCCAGCTGTAAAATAAATGTTCTGGCTGTCTGTGCCAAGTGAATCTGCGATTGTCTGACGCGCTTTTGCAATTGCTTCTTTATTTTTTGAACCAAGGTCATATATACTTGATGGATTACCATAGCTTTCTGTAAAATATGGTAACATTGCTTCTACAACTTCAGGTCTTGTGGCTGTTGTTGCCGCATGATCCATATAAATTACTTTTTTCATCTCTGCTTATCTCCATTTCCGCACACGCAGCTGTTTGCCACCACTTCATGAAGAGTCAGTGTATCTACCGCTGTGCTTATACTTTCATTAATACGTTTCCAGACATATTTTGTACTGCAGGAGTCAAACAACTCACAATTTTCGGATTCCTGAAAACAGTCTGTCACAACCAGGTCACCTTCAAGTACCCGAAGGACTTCACCGACTGTAATCTCTGTATCAGGCTTTGCCAGAAAATAGCCACCGTTGCTGCCCCTGGAACTGGCCACAATCCCGGCTTTCTTTAACTTTGCAATCAACTGCTCAAGATAACACTCTGAAAGATGCTGTCTTGCAGCAATACTTGCAATGGATGCCGGTTCATTCTGGGGTCTGGATGCCAGGTCAAGTACTGCTCTCAAACCATATCTTCCTTTTGTTGAAAGCTTCATTGCCTCACCCCTTTATTTAATCCCGACTATTTTTGTCGGATTTCGAAATTATAATAACAAATCTTATTTTAAAAGTCAAGCGGTCATTTTGTTTTCATTTGAGTACATTAGAGAAATGTGATGTAAATATCATTTATCCCAGTAACGCCCCGTCTGTGAATTGTGTCAGAAATTCTTCTTCTGTGATAATTGGAATATTTAAGCTCTTGGCCTTTTTATTTTTGGAGGATGCCGATGTGGCATCATTATTAATAAGATAACTTGTATTAGAGGATACACTGCCTGCAACTTTGCCGCCCCTGTCCTCGATATAGGCTTTGAGTTCATTTCTGTTCTTAAAATGATTCACACTGCCGGTAATCACAAAGGTCTGACCGTCAAACCGCTGACTGTCATCTGTCGTTTCCGGTTTAATCAACGTCACTACCTCAAGCAGTTCATCTAAAACACGATTATGCTTTTCTTTGGCAAAATAATCACTGTACGACTGTGCAATCACTTCGCCTATACCATTAATATTCACAAGTTCTTCCACACTTGCATGTCTGATGCGTTCGATATCTTCATCGTAATATTTACAAATAAGTTTTGCTGTGGATAAACCAATATTTGGAATACCAAGGCTGTAAATCAGATGCGGTGCATCAACGGTCTTTGCTTTTTCCAGAGAAGCCATCAGATTGTTGTAAGACTTTTCACCAAATCCCTCCATCGTCACAATAACATCTTTATGTGCAGCCAGTTTAAAGATATCTGCAAAATCTTTGATAAAGCCCTGCTGGATAAACTTTTCAAGGGTTGCTTCTGAAAGTCCTTCAATATTAAAGGCATCACGACTGACAAAAAGGCTGAAGGATTTAATCTGCTTTGCCTGACATTCCGGATTTGGACAATTCAGTGTTCTGACGTCATTCACGCTTCGAATCTCTGTCTTTTGTCCGCATACAGGACAAATCTTTGGAATGTACAGTTTGCCGCTTCGGGTCAGATTTTCTGCGATCTGCGGAATAATCATATTGGCTTTATACACTTCGATTTTATCACCGATGCCAAGCTGCAGCGCCTCCACAATGCTTAAATTGTGTACGCTGGCTCTTGAAACAGTCGTACCCTCAAGCTCGACAGGTTCAAACACCGCAATCGGGTTAATCAGCCCTGTTCTTGATGCACTCCATTCGATTTCTTTTAAAGTTGTTTCGCGAATCTCATCTGCCCATTTAAAAGCGATGGAATCTCTCGGAAATTTTGCTGTCGTTCCAAGGGAACGGCTGTAGGCAATGTCGTCATAGGTCAGTACAAGACCGTCTGACGGAAAATCATTGTCTGTAATCTTTTCGGCAAACCATGCCACTTCATCACGGATATTGCTTTCATCCACGACTTTATATTCCACAATATCAAAGCCCAATGATTTTAACCATTCCATCTGGCATATACGGGAATTTTTAAATTCCACGCCATCGGCTTTGACAAGTGTAAATGCAAAGAAATGAACATTTCTCTGGCTCGTAATCTTGTTATTTAACTGTCTGACAGAACCGCTGCACAAGTTTCTCGGATTTTTATAACGGGCATCGACATCCTCGATGCATTCATTGATTTTATTAAAATCAGAATATTTAATCACCGCCTCACCGCGCACGATTAATTCATCTTTATAACTGATTTTCTGCGGCACATTTTTAAATACTCTGGCATTGTTCGTAATCACTTCGCCGACAACACCATTACCGCGTGTCACGGCCTTAAATAATTCACCATCACGGTATGTCAGGACAATTGTCAGACCATCCATCTTCCAGGACAGACTGCCTTTATGCGTACCTATCCATTCTGCCAGTGCTTCTGTTTCTTTTGTCTTATCCAGAGATAACATCGGAAATTCATGGGCTTCTTTTGGCAGTTCACTAAGCACCTCATAGCCGACATGAATCGTCGGACTGTTGCTTAATGTCGTTCCTGTTTCTTTTTCAAGTGCACACAATTCATCGTAAAGCGCATCATATTCATAGTTACTCATCAGTTCACGGTCTTCCTGATAGTATGCCCTGGATGCCGCATTTAACTGTTCTATAAGACTTTTCATACGTTCAAGTTGATTATTCATGTTTAAGCAACCCTTTCATTTCCTGAATTTCATTGTCTGTCAGATAACGCCACTGTCCTGTCTTTAATTTACCCAGTTCGATATTGACTATGCGTATACGCTTCAATGCAACAACTCTGTAGCCAAAATACTCACACATTCTTCGAATCTGGCGGTTTAGGCCCTGTGTCAGAATAATCTCAAATGTGTATTTATCCACATATCTGACTTTACATGGTCTTGTCACGGTATCAAGAATCGGCACACCGTCACGCATGGCTTTGATAAAGTCTTTTGTCAATGGCTTATTCACACGGACCACATATTCTTTTTCGTGGTAATTTCTCGCTTTCATCAGTTCGTTGGCAAGCTCACCCTGATTCGTTAAGAGTAATAAGCCCTCCGAATCCTTGTCCAACCGACCTACCGGATAGATGCGCTGTTTGAAATTTAAAAAACGCACAACATTATCCTTTTCAACCTCAGCGGTCGTACATACAATGCCCTTTGGTTTGTTTAAGGCAATCATAATGAATGGTTCTTCGCGCAGGACGCGCTGTTTGCCAACCATCACTTTCTGGTCATCTGTGACTTTATCACCCATCCGGGCTACCTTGCCATCAATTGTCACGCGCCCTTCCTCAACAAGTCGGTCTGCCTGCCGGCGCGAGCAGTATCCGGCTTCACTTAAATATTTATTAATACGAATTGCTTCTTCCATAAAATTTGTATTTCCTTATGATTTGCTTTTTTAGTTATCTGTTGCATCCATCATATCACTGATAAACTGTTTTAACTGTGGGTCTGTATTGCAGGCTTCCTCAAATTTTTCATTTGCTTTACGCACCATATCTGCCGCATCGCCTACACCTTTTAAATTGTTTATATAGGCCAGGGTTTCATCATCATACTTATATGAAAAACTGTCCTCATCATATGTGCCCGGATCTATATAAAGCTTTCCTGAAGCAGACATTCGCACACAAATTGCAGTCACATTCGGTACAGACACATCAATGCCTGCAAGTGTCAGGTCATCATAAATAAATACAATTTTTGATGTATCATCCATGCCATTCATAATGCAGCACTCTGTATTTTGATAGCCTGTAATCACTTCTGCCATACCAGTATAAGTGCCCGGGCTATTGAGCGCATCTGTGTTAAATAAAGTTGCCAGTGTTTCTGTATCACCGGTTGCCAGTGCTGCTCTGTACTGACGCACAAGTGCTGTGACATTCTTTTTTAAGGTTTCATCATTCATCTTAATTGCAATGCCCTGTGTACTGCCTGATGCTACGTCAGAAGTAGTATTGTCTGCTGCTGTGGATTCTGCATCGCTGCTTTCATCTGCAGACTCACTCTCTGCAGTATCTGACTCACCCTGTGATTCTGATTCACTTTCAGCATTTGTTTCTGTATCTGATTCATCTACAGATTCTGCCTCTGTATCTGCATTTGATCTATCTGCAGTATTATCTGTAGAATTTGATGTCATTTCTGTCTGTGTTGTTGCATCTTTGTTATCTTTTGATGCTGAATTTGATTTAATCACACCTGCCACCACAGCAATAATAATAACTCCTGCAAGCCCGATAATAACTATCAGAGAATTTCTTGCCCGACGCTTTGCTTCTTTTCTTGCTCTGCGAAGTGCACGACGTCTTGCCTCAGGTGACTGTGACTGTGTTCTATTGTGTAACGTATGCCCTGTCTGTGCAGACTTTGCTCGATTTTTCGTATTGCCTTGCCTGTTGTTTCTATTTCTATCACTCATTATTTTCAACTCGATTTCTTTTTTACTCGCTTAATTTACAGATTGCTTTAACATCAACTATGTTACTAAAAAAAAGTCCGAAAATACCACCTGTTTGTCAGTACCCTCGAACTTATCTAACGCACCCGACGGGAATTGAACCCACGCACATGGCTCCGGAGGCCATCGCTCTATCCACTGAGCTACGGGTGCTTATTAATAATACACTAATTCTCCTGAACATGCAAGGGGCGATATCTAAAAATTTAATAACATAGTCCGTGTGAAGATTTTTTAAATATTGTAAAACGCACTAATACTATGCTATACTGTTTCTATCTAAAAATTTCAGGAGGGGGAATTTTACAAATGACTATTGATGAATTAATCCAAAAAAGAAAAAGCATTCACAGTTTTACTGATGATACTTTAACTCAGACACAGATTGAAACAATTATCGAAGCAGGCCGTCTTGCACCATTTGCAGGTCTGGCCCAGGCAGGTATGCGTGATTTTCGACACTTTTTTGTTATAAAACGTGATACCGAAATATGTGAAAAAATTCTTGAACTTGTTTTATCAGCTCGTCAGATTGACCTTTTGGACTGCGAAGCAAAACAACTTCAGGTACAGTATCCGGCTTATGCTAATATTGTAAAAAATATGAGTCAGAAAAAACCTGTTGACATTGTTGCTTCACCAATTCTTGTCATTGTTGCTGAGCATGCAGGTATGCCCGCAAGAGAAGTATCTGCACTTGGCTATGTCATGGAAAATATGTGGTTAAAAGCAACAGATATGGGGATTGGACTTAAATTATGTTCAGGTATCAGCGACATCAAAGACAAAGAGGCACTTAAAACACTTCTTAATCTGCCTGCTGATCAGGACTTTGCATTTGAAGGATGCAATCTCGGTTATGCTAAAGAGCCTTTATATAAAGAACAGTTACGTCCTGTTCCTGAGAAAAGTATTACTTATCTCTAATTTTATATTTATTCCCGATCACCTCAAACTCCCATAAAATGTAGTATACACGCCATTTTATTACGTTTTCGGTGTTCGGCGTATCAATTACATAGCAATATAGCAATTTTCAAAAATATTCAGGAACATGGCATACCATGTTCCTGAATATTATATTTATCATTCTTACAATAATTTCTTATTTACACTCTTTTAATCGTTTTTCCAATGCTTCCACCACTGTTTCAAGCACTTTAATCCGGGCGTAATATTTATTATTGCCCTCAACGATAATCCAAGGAGCATAGCTTGTGGATGTTCTTAAAATCATTTCATCCACAGCAATTTCATACTGCGGCCATTTTTCGCGGTTACGCCAGTCTTCATCAGTAATCTTCCACTGCTTTTCCGGTGTATTCATACGTTCATTAAATCGGCGTTCCTGCTCATCTTTATCAATATGCAGCCAGAATTTTAAAACAATAGTCCCAAAGTTTGCAATATGTGTTTCCATCTCATTGATTTCTTTATAGGCACGCTTCCATTCATCTTCGCTGCATAGTTTTTCAATACGTTCAACCATAACTCTGCCATACCAGGTTCTGTCAAATATAGCAATATGCCCTGCTTTTGGCATTGCTTCCCAGAACCGCCACAAATAATGATGCGCTTTTTCAATATCATTTGGTGCAGCAGTCGGTATTACTTCATAACCCCTTGGATCAAGATATTCCGTCAGTCGCTTAATCGCACCACCTTTGCCACCGGCATCCCAGCCTTCAAAAGCAATGACTACCGGAATTCGCTTCTGGTAAATCTCGCTGTGTAAAAGTGCCAGGCGGTTCTGAAGCTCATTCAGGCGTTTCTTGTAAACTTCTTTCGTCATTGGCTGCTGCGGATTGATACCTGCAAGCACCGTCGTGCGGTATGGGTCATTCTCATAGCTGTTCATATATTTTGTACTATCAGTGGCCTTCTGTATATTTTCCGTTTTTTCTTCAACTGTTTTAGCCTGTTCTATTTTTGAAATATCAGCTGCATCATCTTTAACAGCAGTTCCCACAGCTTCTTTTTGCAATGCTGCTTTCGCAGCTATCTGCGCTTTCACTTGTGCAATTTTTGCACCCAGTGCACGGACAACCGTTGATAATATTTTAACCTCTGCATATTCTCTGTCTGTTGCTTCAACAATCGTCCATGGGGCAAACTGTGTATCAGTCTTTTCAATCATATCTTCATAAGCTGCAAAATAATCATCATATTGTTTATGATGTCGCTTATCACGCTCAGCCACACGCCATTTAGTTTCCGGTGATGCCTCCAGCTTTTCAAACCGTTTCTTCTGTTCTTTCTTTGAAATATGCAAAAAAAGCTTGATTATCAAATGGTTATCCACCGATAATGTTTCTTCAAAAAATAAAATTTCATTGTAGGCATTTATCAAGGCATCTTTATCCAATTGTCCATCGACACGTTCATTAATTACTTTACGATACCAGCTATGGTCAAAAATATGAATGCGCCCCTTTGCAGGAATTTTAGTCCAGAAGCGCCACAAAAACGGATGCATGCGTTCCTCCTCGGAGGCATCGTGGATAGTGTAAACTTTAAATCCTCTTGGATCCATTGGATGAATCAACCGGTTAATCATTGTACCTTTTCCAGCGGCATCCCAACCTTCAAAAATAATCATTACCGGAATGCCAAGGCTTTTTGCTTCTCTTTGAAGTTCTGACAACTCCAGCCCAAGAGTCTCAACCTGATGCTTAATTTCCTTTTTTGTTAAGTTTTTTGATAAATCCACCTTTTCCAGCATAAAATCGCCTTCCCCTTAAATATTTATTATAAGTGTTAATATTATATCAGATAAATTGTCAGCACTCCATCATTTCTATGCAAATTAGTGTTTTATTTTTTTAATGTATACACAAAAGCCATACAAACCACAACGTGTTTTGTACAGCTTTTTTGCAAATATATTTTATACGTTAAACATTAAATCGCCATATGTTGGGAATGGCCATTCTTTTTCGTCCATAATCATTTCCAGATTATCTGCCGGTGTTCTTAAACCATTCATCGCAGTAAATACTTCATCTCTGTAGAAGATAGCGCGCTCTTTGGCATTTTCAATCGTTGTTGCTTTTTCTGTTGCTTTTTCAAGCACGATCAAAGCATCATTCATCTGTTTCAAATATGTACATGCATCATTTAATACAATCTTTTGAACAGAAGCATCGCCGCCAACATTTTCAACAGCTGCAATAGAACTTGCAACAGTTGTTGTATATTTAATAACCGCAGGTATAATTTCTTTCTTTGCCATATCAATCATCGTTCTGGCTTCGATATTGATTGTCTTACCATAAATCTCGTAGCCGACTTCTTCACGGGAAGCAAGCTCTACAGATGTCATAACATGATGTTTTTCAAACAATTCAATGGCTTTTGGTGTTGTCAGGCAACCCATAGCATCCACTGTATTTGTAATGTTTGGCAGTCCGCGGCGCTCGGCCTCTTTTACCCAGTCTTCTGAGTAACCATCACCATTAAAGATAATACGTGTGTGTTCTGACAACCACTGTTTTGTCAGATCATGTGCAGCCATATCCACATCATCGGCATTTTCAAGAATATCTGCAGCCTGTGCAAATGTTTCTGCAACAATTGTATTTAATACAATGTTTGCATCTGCGATAGATGCAGATGATCCCACCATACGGAATTCAAATTTATTACCTGTAAATGCAAAAGGTGATGTTCTGTTTCTGTCTGTAGCATCACGCATAAAGGAAGGTACTGTAGATACACCGATATCTGTCACTTCACCTGTCAGTGATTCTGTTGCTTCACCTTTTTCACAAAGCTGTTCAACCACGTCTTCAAGCTGTTCACCAAGAAATACTGAGATAATTGCCGGTGGTGCTTCATTTGCACCAAGACGATGATCATTGCCAGGATTTGCTGCAGATTCACGAAGCAGAGGTGCATAATCATCCACTGCCTTTAAAATTGCAGACAGAATCAGTAAAAATCTGCGGTTTTCATGTGGTGCTTTACCCGGTTCAAGCAGATTCACACCTGTATCTGTTGTGATAGACCAGTTATTATGCTTACCTGATCCATTCACACCCGCAAATGGTTTTTCATGCAGCAAACACACAAGATTGTGTCTTAATGCCAGTTTCTTCATCGTTTCCATAATTAACTGATTATGATCTGTTTCGATATTAGCTGTCGCATAAATCGGTGCAAGTTCATGCTGCGCAGGCGCAACCTCATTATGCTGTGTCTTTGCCATGACACCAAGCTTCCACAATTCTTCATTCAAATCTGCCATATATGCATAAATGCGTTCTTTGATGCTGCCAAAATAATGATCATCCATCTCCTGACCCTTTGGCGCAGGCGCTCCATATAAAGTACGTCCTGTAAAAATCAAATCTTTACGCTTATTGTATGTATCTTTATCAACAATAAAATATTCCTGTTCCGCACCAACAGAAGTTGCTACCTTCGTTGAATCTGTATCACCAAAAAGACGCACAAGCCTCATCGCCTGTTTACTGATAGCCTCCATAGAACGGAGTAATGGTGTCTTTTTATCTAAGGCTTCACCTGTATATGAGAAAAATACAGTCGGAATACAAAGTGTCGCACCTGTTGGTGTTTCATGAATAAATGCAGGTGATGTACAATCCCATGCAGTATAGCCTCTGGCTTCGAATGTGGCACGCAGACCGCCGGATGGAAAAGAAGAACCATCAGGCTCACCTTTAATCAATTCTTTGCCGGAAAATTCCATGATGACACCACCATTTTTATCTGGTGTAATAAATGAATCATGTTTCTCGGCAGTCACTCCTGTAAGTGGCTGAAACCAATGTGTATAGTGTGTTGCACCTTTTTCAATTGCCCAATCTTTCATCTCATTAGCTACGACTTCTGCAACATGCTGGTCTAAATCACCGCCGGTTTCAATCGTCTTCTTAAGCTCTGCGTAAATCTTTTTAGGCAATCGTTCACGCATTGTTTCATCGTTAAATACATTTGAACCAAAAATAGCAGGTACATCAATTCCTTTTCTCACAATTCTTACCTCTTTCTTTATTCACTCATACAATGCCGGAATCAATTTTTCAAATACCTTTTATAAATTTAGGCGATAAAGTATCTGATACTGATTTTAGCATAAGGTCTCGGACAAAATATATTTTGTCACCAACCGCATTTGTATTTAACTATTCGGCAATATGACCGAAATAGTAAAAACCTTTACATTCTTCAAGTTTTACAGGGAAAATCTTACCAATCATAGAGGCATCCCCAGGGAAATGTACTAATAAATTGTTGCTCAGCCGTCCCGTCACAAGACTAGCATCATGGTCATTCACATCTTCTACAAGCACATCCATTACTTTACCCTCATCACGTTTGGAAACTTCTGAAGAAATCTCCTGCACAAGCGCAAGCAGTCTGTCAAAACGGTCTTTAACAACATCTTCCGGCACCTGATTTTCCATCACCGCTGCCTTTGTACCTGTTCGCTTTGAATAAATAAACGTATAAGCACTGTCATATCTGACCTGACGTACAACATCCAGTGTTTCCTGGAAATCTTCTTCAGTTTCTCCAGGGAAACCAACAATAATATCTGTTGTCAATGATACATCCGGACAAGATTTTTTGATTTTTTCAACCAAAGTCAGATAATCTTCTTTTGTATAATGTCTGTTCATGGCTTTTAAAATTTTTGTGCTGCCTGACTGAAGTGGCAGATGCAGATGACGACAAATCTTTTTGGAGTCTTTCATCGTTTCAATCAATTCATCTGACAAATCCTTTGGATGAGAGGTCATAAAACGAATACGTTCAAGTCCCTCAATCTTTTCTATTTCTCTTAAAAGCTGTGCAAATGTCATTGGATTTTCCAGTGTCTTACCATAAGAGTTGACATTTTGTCCAAGCAGCATAACTTCAACAACACCGTCTGCCACCACACTCTTAATCTCATCAATAATATCCTGCGGCGCACGACTTCTTTCACGGCCACGCACATAAGGTACGATACAGTAACTACAGAAATTATTGCAGCCAAACATAATATTGATACCTGTCTTAAACTGGTATTTTCTGTCTACAGGCAAATCTTCCACAATCTGGTCTGTATCTTTCCAGATATCAATAATCATGCCTTTTGATTTATATGCACTGTACAGTAATTCTGCAAATTTAAAAATATTATGTGTGCCAAAAATCAGATTCACATGCTTATAACTTGTACGAATCTTCTCTACCACTTCCGGTTCCTGCATCATGCAGCCACACAAACCAATAATCATATTCTTATGTGTGGATTTTAATTTTTTAAGATGTCCCAGACGGCCATATACACGCGTATTGGCATTTTCACGCACAGTACATGTATTATAAATGACAAAATCCGCATCTTCATTATCTGTCATCACATAACCAATTTTTTCAAGAATACCTGTTAATTTCTCTGAGTCTCTTGCGTTCATCTGACAGCCAAAGCATGTTGAGCAGGCATATAAAGGCCGTCCCAGTTCTTCAGATTGTTTTTTCACAAACTCACGACATTTTTCAATAAAATAATACTGTCTGAGTGTTTCATCCTGCGGCGGTGCAGCATTCATATCAATCTGCACAACTGCATTTTTTATATTTACATCAATTGTTTCGCTCAAAATATTCATCCTTTCCGTCATTTAGAAGATAACACAGATACTGTCAAAAAGCAAGTCTGTGCTTTTTCACTTACTGTGTCAGCTTAATATGCTTTTCCCGTCTTTCTTTAGCGGATTCGATTGAACCATCCGGGTTCTTAATATCAATGCGGTCAAGGTTTGCACGCATATTTTCGCGTACAGACTCAAGATAAGCACTGCGCAGCTCTGCCTGTTCACGGCGCTCCTCTGTTGTCAGTGTGCCTTCTTTTTGTTTACGGTAAAGTTCGTTAATTCTTTGAATCTGTTTATCTGTAATCATATAAAAATGTCCTTTCTGTTCTTCATATTTCTATCTGAATTTTTGTTATTTCTACGTTTTTAACCCTAAATCCTGCCAGAATATATTTTTACATCAGCATTTTGGAACATCTTGATGTTCTAATTTCCAATATATGCTTTAATATCAAAATCTGTATTTTTATGTGCCAAAAACAGTGTGCCGATATTTTCACCCTGCATAATATCTGAAATCACATGAAAATCTGCGGCATTTGCGATAATCATATCACAACCGGAATCTGTGGCAATACGTGCAGCATCAATTTTTGTCACCATGCCGCCTGTACCAAAATCACTTGCAGAACCGCCTGCCATGTCATAAATGCTTTTATCAATCTTCGGTACACATTCGATAAATTCAGCATCCAGATCTTTATTCGGGTCACCTGTGTATAAACCATCAATATCTGACATCAAAATCAGTAAATCTGCATCACACAATGAAGCAACCACCGCTGACAAAGTATCGTTATCACCGATTTCAATTTCGCTTGTAGAAATGGTATCGTTTTCATTGACAATCGGAATGACATCCATGGCAAGTAACTGGTGAAATGTATTTTTCGCATTAAAATAGCTTTCTTCACGCACCAGAGTATGTTTTGTCATCAATATCTGTGATGCAATATGATTGTATTCCCTGAATAATTTCTGGTACATCATCATAAGCAGTGCCTGGCCCACAGACGCACATGCCTGCTTCACCGGAAGCGTACCCGGACGTTTCTTAAGTCCAAGGGCTTTTCGTCCAACACCAATCGCACCGGAAGATACGAGGACAACCTCTTTGCCTTTATTTTTCAAATCACATATAATGCGTACAAGCTGTTCCATGCGAAGTAAATCAATATCTCCGGTTTCTTCATGCACTAATGATGAAGTACCGACTTTAATCACAATTCGTTCTTTCTGACTGATTTTCTTTCTGTCGTTCATTTTTTATCATTCCTCTATACTGTAGTTATAAAATATTCAGACTTTTTTTAATGGTGCATACACTGCTGCCACAGCCTCAGCCACACGGATACCATCCATTGCCGCCGAAGTAATACCGCCGGCATAACCTGCGCCCTCACCGCACGGGTATAATCCCCTGATTTCACTCTGCATAGAATCATCACGCTGGATACGCAGTGGTGACGACGTTCTTGTTTCAATACCTGACATCAGGGCATCACCTCTGTCGTAGCCTTTGATTTTATGACCGAAGGCTTCAACGCCCTCAACAAGACTCTCACACACAAATTCAGGCAGACATGTATTTAAATCGGCAAATACATTATTGCCCTTATGTAAAGGCTCAACACCCTCATATGCCTCTGATACGCGTCCCTCTTTAAAATCCTTAAAAAGCTGCACCGGAATTAACGGCTGACCGCCTGCTGCCTCGTAGCATGCCTTTTCCCATTTTCGCTGAAATTCAACACCTGCCAGGGGATGGTCCGATGCAAAATCCTCCGGCGTCACATTGACAATGACTGCACTGTTGGCATTTGCACTGCCACGGTCGTGATAACTCATGCCATTCACCGCTGTCATTCCGGCTTCTGAAGACGCATTGACAACATAACCGCCCGGACACATGCAAAATGTATACACATGTCTGCCCTTTGTCGTTTCATACGTTAATTTATAATCTGCCGCAGGTAAAATATCATCCTTTGCAATGCCATACTGGCTTAAATTAACCATCGTCTGCGGATGCTCCATACGCACGCCAATGGCAAAGGCCTTTTGTGTCATCGGAATCTGATGGCTGTAAAGCATCTCAAAGGTATCTCTGGCACTGTGACCGGGTGCTAAAATCAATACCTGAGTATCAATCCATCTCGACATGCCCTCAGCGATGACTTCTATACTTTGTACGGCACCATCAACTGTTTTAATATCATTAAATTTTGTATTAAATAATACTTCACCGCCAAGACGGGTAATCTCATTTCGAATATTGCGCACAACTTCTTTTAATACATCCGTTCCAACATGGGGCTTATTGACATATAAAATTTCAGGATCCGCACCAGCCTCAACAAATATCTCCAACACCTTTTTATGACGTCCGGTCTTATCCTTAACAAGTGTGCCAAGCTTTCCATCAGAAAATGTACCAGCGCCACCCTCGCCAAACTGAACATTGGACTCTGTATTTAACTTTCCGTCTTTCCAGAAATGATCCACTGTTTTTGTACGTGCCTCAACATCTTCACCACGTTCTATCATCAGCGGTCTGTAACCTGCTCTGGCAAGCATCAATCCGCAAAACAGTCCTGCCGGACCACTGCCGACAATCACTGGCCGATGCATCAGCATCTGTGTACCTGCAACCGGAAACTGATATTTTTTTTCAGTCACCTGTGACACATTTTTATTCTTATTTCTTGCCAGACATTTTTTCTCATTTTTTACAAGCACATCAACAACATAAATAAATAAAATCTGCCCCTGGTCGGCACCTCGCTGTCTTGCATCAATTGAGCGACGCACAATCTTGTAGCTTTCAATATCCTGCACATGGATTCGAAGGGTGCCCGCAATTTTTGACATCATATCATCTTCTGTATGTCTGTAATTTAATTTTAACTGGGTAATTCGAATCATCTGCGTCCTCCTTTATTTTTTCCACGGGTCAGTTGATGTGATACACTTTCTCCTGCCATCAGTCCTGTTGCCCAGGCAAAATGCAGATTATAACCACCGCACATGCCGTCCACATCCAACAATTCTCCTGTCAGATATAGTCCTTCGCAATAATTTGACATCATCGTATGTATATCAACTTCACCGGCATCTACGCCGCCTGCACAAACCTGTGCCGAATCAAAATCATTCACAGCGTTTACGCTCATCCTAAAATGTTTCAGCCGCTCACAGAGTCTGTTAATTTGCGCCCCACCTAACTGCTTCACGCTCAAATTCTCATCAATGGCAGCCGCCTTTAAAATTAGAGGCAACAATTTTTCATTTAAAAGCCCTTCAAGAAACTGCAGCGATGTTTTATAAAATAACGTCTTCTGGCGTGCCCGTAAAAAAGTCCGCAAATCATCCTCTGTCCATTCCGGCATAAAATCTATTTCTGCAGTCACTTTCTTTCCCTGCTGCAATGCGCTTGCGGCATAGCGGCTCACCTGAAATACCGGGATACCGGAAATACCATATGCCGTCATCTGAAGCTCGCCTGTATCGCTATGTCCGTTTTTCTCTGCTGTTTTATCAGATGGACTCACATACAGTGTCACCGTACCATGGGTACGCACACCTGCGATGGCTTTAAAGAAACGTCCCTGACATTTTAATCCACACAATGCAGGTACCGGCGTTACTATATGATGTCCAAACGACTTTGCAAGAGGATAACCGGAGCCGTCACTGCCAAGTGCCGCAGATGCCTTGCCGCCGGTGGCAAGTATAATATTTGCCGCCACATAACAGCCATTTGCCGTCTGTACATAAAAACTATGATTTTTCTTCTCAATTGCAGTCACTTTTGTATCTGCAATTATTTGCACGCCAAGATGCTCTAAGGCCTGTTCAAACACATGTACCATTGTTAATGCCTGCATGGATGCCGGATAAACATATCCTTCCCTCACCCAGGGATAAACACCAAGCGTCTTAAAAAAATCAATGATTTTTTCCGCAGGATATGCTTTAAGCACAGCGTCTACAAGTGCTGCACCGTGTGTGCTTCGAAAACATTCTGTATTCATTTTTAAATTTGTATAATTACAGCGTCCGTTGCCGGTCGCAAGTATCTTCTTGCCAATACTGTTTTTTTGTTCTATTAAAAGCACCTGCGCACCGCCCCTTGCCGCTGCCACTGCCGCAGCAAGCCCTGAGGCGCCCGCGCCGATAATAATCAACTGATTTTGCAAACCGGACTAAACCGCCTTTCTGTGTGTATGTGAATTATCCATTATCTAAACCCATTAGTCTTTCTTCTTTAGAAGCCCCACAGCATCTGCCATTATGCTATTGGGCCTGACGGAATTAATAATAGCATAATTTTTTATATTGGACAATGTTCAGGACGAATAATTCTCCAGGAAATCAAAAAGTTCTTTTTCATCCCGAATCCGCTTACCACTGATCACCTGACTCTGGATATGTGATGGCAACTGTGATAACTGAATATCCGTATACTCATACACCGTCTTATAATCACAGTAAAATACCGTGATGCAGCCACCCGAATATTTGATGTAATACTTATAAAAATCCTGGCTCGGATGGTATATTTTCCTTAAAATCACATAATCATTTGAAAAATACATCAGTTCAAAATTCACAAGCCCTTTTTCAGTTTCCTCAATCGACAAATCCTGCATGTACCTGTTAAGTGCCTCCAAAAGCTGCACTTTTGTCATTCCGATATAAATTGCAGGCAGAGCGCTCACTTCTTTTTCCGATGTCTGCGCAACTTCATCATATGTTTCCAAAATCATCTGTGTTTCTTTATTTGTGACTGGCTCTGCCGCCATCACAGAAACATCCTCTCTGATATATGATTTTTCTTCATTATTTAACTGCGGTGTGCCATACGCCTTATAATATCCGAACCCGGCACACACAGCCGCCGTCAACGCAAAAAAACAGATAATATATTTTTTCTTCATGGGGTTTCCCTCCTTTAAAATATATTATCTGTTCTTTTTTCTAATTTAATCACATAATATGGAATTTCTTACATATACCTACAAGCACATTGCCTTTTGGCATTGCATACAAATCTTCCTCGGACAACACACCAAAAACAACAACGCCCACTGCAAACACTGCAACAGATAAAATAACAGAAATTACCAGTGCTATAATAATATTATGAACTAACGCAAATACAGCCTTATAGGAAATCCATGTTACAACACCCATAATCAGCGACACAATTGTCGGCAAAATTACGGCATTTTTGTATTCCATCTGATATCCGGCATGCTTCTTTAAATCACGAAGGTTCAGCAGACAAACAACAAATGTAAATACATAATTTCCGTAAACAAGGGCGTAAATATTCATATCTGTAAACAATAATAACACAACTAATACCACAGTATGTACAGCAAGTGCTATACCTGAATTAATGACCGGCTTACGCATCTGCTTAACAGCCTGTAAAATCGAAATTGTGACCGTCGACAATGAATACAGTGCGATTGTCGGTGCACCAAGCAGCATCAACTTTACAGGAAGTTCACTGTAATCTGAGAATAACAACTGCATGATTGGCGCAGCCAACACCATCAGACCTACACAGCATGGAATAGATATAACCATGGTCAGGCGGATAATTGAACTGATACGCGCGCGAAGGTCATCAATCTGCTTTAAAGTGACGGCTCTTGTAACCATTGGAATTAGGGCAATACCAATAGATGAAGAAATCGCCAGCGGCACATTAATCAACATCTTATATTCACCATTATAAACACCGTACATTTCCACACGCACAGTCTGTGTATACCCTCTGATATCCAAAAGTTTGCTGTAAAGTGATGAATCCAAAATACCACTAAGCTGAAATACTGTCTGACTGAGGATAATCGGAATCATGGTCATAATAATCAATTTGTAAATCTGCTTCTGCGGCATCACATGACCTGACCTGTCTCGCCGCATCAGTTTACGTACCGTCGGTCTGTAAATATGATAAATCAGCATACAAAATGCCATTGCGGCAAATGCGCCTGTACATGTACCAAGTGCACTGCCCGCTGCACCGTAGGCTGCACCTTTCCGGATTAACAGCCATGCAGCAAGTACACTGACAACTGCATTGATAATCTGCTCGATGACCTGCGATAACGCTGTCGGCACCATGGAGTTTTTACCCTGAAAATAACCACGGTACACACCTAAAATTGCAGAAATCAAAATCGTCGGTGCAATAACTCTAAGCGCCGGTGCAACATTTGTTGTACTAAATAACGCATGCGCGATTGGTGTGGCACCGAAAAATGTTGCCACAGCAAATACACCACCAAGCACACCTGAAAAAATCATCGTGCATTTGAAAATACGCTGTGCATTTCTAAATTCCCCTTTTGCCAGCGATGATGATAACAATAATGATAACGCCAGTGGAATACCATTGGAAGATATCAGCAGAAGGAAAGTATAAACTTCATATGCCAGTGAATAATATCCCATGCCCTCGTCACCGACGATACGCATGAGTGGTACACGGTAAAATAAACCAATTAAACGAACGACAATCTGGGCTATAGCCAAAATCGAACTCGTTATGACAAGGTTGTCACCCTTCTTCTTTTGACTCATAAATCAACCTCTAGTTTTCTGAAAGTGTAATCGCTGTATCTGTAGGTACAACTGCGATATATGTTTTACCCACATTTAATTTAAGCTCAGTGCCGTCTGCAAGATAGTATTTTGTACGGTCTGTTGCGCTGTCTTTTTTCCATGTGATATTGATGGCTTTACCATCAGAAATATACATACCCTCACCGGATCCAACAACTGCAATATCTTTTAAGATGTCACCGTTATACTGTGTATAAACTGCTTTTTCAACGATAATATTTTTAAATGTAAGCGCTTCACCTGTCACATCATCGATATGTTCATTGCCATATTCAAATTTTGTATAGACCTGATTGGCTTCATCATACTCAAGATGACTCTTTGAAGATAATGCAATATCGACTGTTTTGGCAGTCTGGCCGTCTTCATGCACAACATCCCCTGTTGTATTAAATGACAATCTGCCTTCAAAATTCTCCGGAAGTTTCGTGTCTGCACCAAATACTGTAAATGCTTTTTCAAGCATATCACCTGTTGTAAATACGTTATGTGGTGCAGTTCTGTTGTTATCACGATAGTATACAGAATTAATGCCGCCCTGCATGAATTTTAATGTATGAAGACCTTCATTTGTAATACGTTCTTCAGCCGCATAAGACCATCCGAAATGACCGTAAACTGCGCTTTCATCATATGCAAAATCAAGATAATTGTGACGGCAGCTACGCAGTGGTCCAACCTTTTCAATATCTGAAGTCTTATCAAACACAGCCATCAGACGTGTCAAATCACTTTCAACAACTGCTTCGTATAAAATAGAAGCCTGTCCGATACCACACTGCGGCAATGCTTCCGGTACATTATCAATCATTAATGCTACCGGTCTGTCTGCGCCCTCCTCCACAGGTATAATCTCACCTGTCAGATAACTACGCATCATACCTTCTTCAAGAACTTCTTCTGTTTCGGCTTCCGTTTCAATCTCAGATTCCGTTTCACTCTCAGTTTCAATCTGAGCCTGTGTTTCTGTCTGAACCGGCTGTGTTTCAGACTCAGCCTCCTGTTTTTTGCCACAACCTGCAAACAAAGTCATTATCATCGCTGCACTTAAAACCAATGCCACACTTCTCTTTTTCATAATTACATTCATTCCTTTCGTTATTTTTCAAATTTTCAGAGCCCATCTTATCGGTTAATCCCAAGCATTTTTAAAATATCATGCTGTTTGACTTCCATCACATGGCGTTCCTCCGGTTCCATGTGGTCATAGCCAAACAGATGCAACATACTGTGCGCCACCAAAAATCCAAGTTCTCTGCGCACTGTATGACCATATTTTTCTGCCTGTTCAAATACTTTTTCCACAGAAATAATGATATCACCAAGCATCAGTTCACCTGTTTCCGGATTAAAATAATCTTCCACATCGTAAGTGTCTAACTGTGTGAAATCCCCCGGTGCAATATAATCAATCATCGGAAAGGATAACACATCCGTCGGACGGTCAATATCTCTGTAATCCTTATTAATGAGTGCGATTTCTTCGTTGGATGTCAAAATGACATTCACTTCTGTTTCATATGGACACTCCTCAAAATCAATTGCTGCCGCAATAACTTCTTTTATCAGCGCATCTTCGTCAAAATCAAAGACTGTATCTACTTCTTTTTCAATATGAACGGTCATTTTCTCATACCTCTTTTTTTATTATGATTTTTGTGATGGCACCTGCTTACCGTTTCTGGCGGTAGCCGCCTCTTGTACCGGCATTTTTTGAATGACCGGAGGGTGCTTTGCCAGATGTTTTTCGCTCGCGATTATCCTGCTTTGGTGCATTGTCTGCCTGATATTTTTCAAAGGCTTTAATAATATCCTTCACAAGCTTGTGGCGCACAACATCCCGGTTATTTAACCGAATCACTGCAATATCATCAATACCGGACAAAATATTGGCACATTTTTCAAGACCTGAAGCATTCTCCTTCAAATCCACCTGTGTAATATCACCGGTAACAATAATCTTTGAACCTTCACCAAGTCTTGTAAGCACCATCAGAAGCTGCTCAAGGCTGGCATTTTGTGATTCATCCACTAAAATCCAGGAATTGCTCAGTGTACGGCCACGCATATAAGCAAGCGGTGCAACTTCAATAATACCACGCTCTAATGCCCGGTTAAATTTTTCTTCACCAAGCATCTCAAACAAGCCATCGTACAATGGTCTTAAATACGGGTCAACCTTGCTTTGCAAATCTCCCGGCAAAAATCCCAGATGTTCGCCCGCTTCAACCGCCGGACGCGTCAGGATAATTCTTGAAATTTCTTCTTTTTTCAGGGCATCCACAGCCATCGCTGTCGCAAGATACGTCTTACCGGTACCTGCAGGACCAATACAGATGGTAATCGTATTTTCTTTGACAGCCTTAATGTAATTCTTCTGACCAATCGTCTTGCATCGAATCGGCTTGCCCTTATGCGTCATCGTCAGGACATCCTTCATCACAGATACCGCTTCTTCGGCATCTCCGTCCTCTGCCAGTTCCATCGACTGATTCAGCACAAGTTCATTGATGCTGTGCCCCTGGGCATACATGGATTTAAGTGTTTCCACTGTACGTTCAGCCTGCTGCACACCATTTTCTGTACCTGTGATTTTGATGCTGTTTTCATTTCCTGTAATCATAACGCCTGTTGTCTTTTCAATCTCTTTGATGTTTTTATCAAAGGGTCCAAAAACAGCAGCCATCTGGTCCATATCCACAAATTCAATTACTTTTGTCAGCAATATATTTCTCCTCTTTCATCAACGTCCATCCCAGTATCTTCTCCTGTGTGATAACACGAAAAAGCGCAGGGACAGACTACTGCTATTTTCTTAATATATACCAGCAGCCGTCAAATGTCAAGGCAGCTGTCCCGCCGGAATTTCCACCTGTAAAAATCCGGTTTCTGTATAGCCGTCTGTTGTGATTTGTACTTCTGTCTGTGTGTCCGTCACAAGACCTTCGGCATTTACGATATTTTGGACAATCTGGCTCATTTTCTGTGCCGCTTCGACTTTTAATATCTCGTCTGTACATTGCTCATGAACCATTTCATATTCTTTAAAAAGATTTTTTTCAAGCTGAATGGGCAGATAAAAATATTGTGTCAGGCGAAATTTTTTCCAGGAATCCACCCTGTCTGCGTATTTAAAATCCTGCTGTTTCCCAGGTAATTTAATATCATGACTGCCAAAATGAATGTGCCAGATGGCATATGTATTTTGTGTATAAACTTTCTTTAATTGAGAACGCTTTATATCTATCTGCACCGGCACCTGATATCGCATCCACACATCGCCGTCTGCCCCTGTGACACGCGTTTCTAACACACTCTGGTCATCACCGATAATGTCCACACTGCCCCGGATTAACACTGCTCCCTGTTCAACGGTATCTCCTGCATGCACCATGGGCGTACCCTGCCGTGTCACAATTGAGAGCACCGTACCATCCATATCTGCGGTAATATCGGATGGCAGCGTTGTCTCAGCCGTTGTTTTTATGTCGAAAGCCGCTTCCTCGACAGAAATAAGTAATCTTGTCCCGACAATTCTTGCAGATACCCATGCAATTTTCGGATAATGAATTCTTATATTTTCTTCGATTTCTGATGGCACAATCTGTGATTTTTTGCTGCCGCAGCCCGCACCCTCGGATTCAAGAAATGCCACAAGCGTACTTTGGCTGTAATAATAATTGCCGTCAATTTCAACATTCCAGATATAGCATGAAAGGATATAAATTAAAACAGCCGCCGCACATAAACCTGCTGCAAAAAAGGCATTTTTTCGATGTTGTTTTAAAAATTCAGGAAATCCATGTCTGGAACAAATGGTTAAATGGGCCTCGCATTTTTTTGCGCAATTGCAGGCTTCATCAAAATCACTCTGTAAGACGCAAAAATGTGGATAGGCTTTGTTTTTTCCACATTGCACATCTGCTTTATAATATAGCTTCCACAAGTAAATGCGGTGTGTTTTGCATATGTTAATGAAGCGGTGCAGCATTTTTCCATGAAATTCGACTTCATAATATCCCAACATCACAGAAATAAATCGTTCCACGCCGGCATACCTCCTAGAGATATCTGATACTTAATATTCTACCACCAAGCAGCAGATCATCCTCCGTAAAATAAATAAGCGACAACCGCCTGCCCTCAAGCACAAGCATCTGTTCCTTACCCATGATTTTTATCATTTTGTCTGTATAATCTGCGATGTAACTATAATTTTCTATATACGCCCACCGAGAGCCCTTTAAAGTTACCATCATAGTCAGTGTATCTTTGTCTGAAATATTTTTTTCGGTTGGAATATCGTTGTTATCAGAATTGGAAGTGCGGCGATTTGAACTGGACGAGTTGTTGGAATTAAAGTTAATTGTGTTATCATTCATTAATGCTTCAGGATCGATTGTTTTTGGTAATGATTTTTTCGGAAGTTTTAACTTGCCTTTTTTGATTTGGGCTTTGATTGTTTTGTGCCTGCGATTCATGCTATTCAAAACTCCCGATGTGGATTGATTTCTTTATCTTATGCGGGGATAGGGTGAATTATGAAAGCAAACCTCAAACCACCTTATCCTTTGAAGTTTTTTCCGATATCAGGTTCAAATTTTCAAGGGTGGATGACGTTTGCTTTCAGTGCAATAAGGAATTCACCCTTGAAAACTTGAACCGTCCGTCTGGAAAAACATTAAAATAATATCAGTCCTGAACCCATCCTAAAATACATATCCCCAAATTTTCCACATACGAAAAATAGGATTGCTGAATAAACAGCAATCCTATACTTAGTTAATGTTAGATTATTTATATTTGCGCTTTCTTGCAGCTTCAGACTTTTTCTTACGTCTTACGCTTGGTTTTTCGTAATGCTCTCTCTTACGAATTTCCTGCTGAATACCTGCTTTGGCACAGTTTCTTTTGAATCTGCGTAAAGCACTATCTAACGTTTCGTTTTCTTTAACGATTACGTTTGACATAGCTCACACCTTACCTCCCTCCAGTTGCGTATTGTGCTTATACAACTGTGGGTATATTTTCACAGCACTATAAGAATTATAGCACAAAATTTTTATTCGTCAACCATTATCTCTAATTTTTTAAAGTTTTTTTGACGAAATGCATTTGTTTTCCCATTCCTAAACGCTTAGCACATATCCTATAATACTTATTTTGTTTATCGCTCTACTCAATTGAAATTTTATACTTTGAATCTTCAATTGTATAGTTCAGGCCACTGCTTTGCAGTATACCCGGAAATATAGTTGTATATGCATCTGTGACACGGGATGCGTAAATTGCATCGAGAACGTTTGCATAATTGTCTGGATTTTCATAGGCTTCAATAACTGGTATGCTGACAATATCATCACTTGTCCAGTTTGAGTATACCGGAATGATTTCAAGGCCAGTGACTCTGGCACTTGTCTTGCTCTTTGTAATCTCAACGTTACAAATCATACCCATATCTCGGTTATTGCCTGTGCCATCAACATACTGCTGAGCTGTCAGAAGATTGCCCATTGAGTAAATGACAACGGCTTTTTTTGCCTGGCCTTCACTATCTGTTGTATCAAGCACATCAATTGACTGTGGTACGCTGGCATTATTTCCAAAAATCACATCGGCGCCTGCCAAAACAAGCTGTGCCGCCAAATTCTTTTCACTGTCATCTGCTACAGTTGAAGTGCTTGATTCAAAGCTTAATGATACAACAACAATCTCTGCCCCCTCCGACTTCATTTGCTGCACCTGTGCACACATCTGTGCCACAGCATTTTCATCATAATGGTTAAGATAGTTGACTAATTCATACTGCTGCACAGCACTGTCACCTGCTGTACTATCCTGGCTGCCATCTTCTGCCGAAGCATCCTGAGTACCATCACCACTTTGTGTAGTGTCTGCCGATGTACCCTGCGTACTTCCATCGCCGCTTGCAGTATCGCCTTGTGTACCATCACCTCTTTGTGCAGTATCTGTCTTTGCATCGTCCTCCACATTAATGGCATTTGTATACGCAATAAATCCGGTCTGCATACCATGAATATTCTGCATCACATAACGTGCATCTCCGGCTGTTTTGACTGTACCAAGTGCTGTCAGTCCCGCCTGATTCAAATATCCAACAGTACTCACAACACCGTTGGAACCACTGTCCATCGCATGGCTGTTCGCTGTTGCAATCATATTAAATCCTGCATCTGCAAGATTTTGTGCAAGCACCTCCGGTGTATTAAAGATATTCGTATCTTTATTAGCACCATAACCATAAATGGATGTATCGGTACCTTTACCTGCACCTGCCATCGTCGTTTCAATATCACCCACAAGATAATCTGTATTTTGCAGATAAGCATCAATATAAGAAAATGCAGATGAAAAATCAAAGGACTGTGACGCATCATCATAGGCGCGTGTAAGCTGCCATTCGTAAAACTTCATGGCACCGGTACCTGAAATCACAATCTGTCTGTCCATCTCACGATTGACATAGTCCTCCACAAGTGAATCCACAGAAGTCTTGGAAAAATCAATCATACCGGAGGAGGTACGTCCCGGTGTCACCATATAAAATGACTTTGCCCGCAGTCCATAATACAAACATGCGACAAACAGCAGTATAAATACTGCTGTTGCCACAATTGCACCTGTAAATTTTTTGAATATATTCATAAAATCCACCTAAAGATTAATGAATTTGTGATGTCAATACATTGACTGCTTCCTTTAATGCCTCATCAATTCCGGCAGGATTCTTACCACCGGCCTGAGCCATATTCGGACGGCCGCCACCACCGCCGCCAACAAGTTTGGCAACGCCTTTAATCAGATTACCGGCATGTGCTCCGGCTTTCATTGCGGCATCTGTAGCCATTGCAAGGAGGCTGACTTTGCTGTCATTTTCAGCGGCAAGTAAGATAACACCTTCACCAATTTTAGCCTTTAACTGATCACCTAAGTTCATTAAGCCCTGCATATCCACATCTTTAAGTTTTGCAGGAAGGAAGGATACACCATTTACATCAACCACCTGATTCATAACATCACCAAGAGCATCTTTGGCAAGTTTATTCTTCATCTGGTCATTTTCTGCCTGAAGGGCTTTGATTTCCTCCTGAAGTGTTTCAATACGTTTTACAAGCTGTGCAGGCTCTGTCTTAGCGGCCTTTGCTGCCTGTGCGATTTCATTTTCAAGCTGTGCGTAATAAGCAAATACGCCTCTGCCTGTCAGTGCTTCAATTCTTCTGACACCGGCTGCAACACCTGTTTCAGATACAATCTTAAATACACTGATTTTGGATGTATTGGATACATGTGTACCACCGCAAAGTTCTCTTGAAAATTCACCCATAGAAACAACACGTACGTCATTATCGTATTTTTCACCGAATAATGCCATTGCGCCTGTCTTTCTGGCATCCTCGATATTCATTACTTTTGTCAGAACAGGAAGTGATGCTTCAATCTGTTCATTGACAATCTTTTCAACTTTGTCAAGTTCTTCCTGAGTCATTGCTGCAAAATGTGTAAAGTCAAAACGAAGTCTGTCTTCATTAACATTTGAACCAGCCTGATGTATATGGTCACCAAGTACCATCTGAAGTGCTTTTTGAAGCAAATGTGTCGCACTGTGGTTCTTTGCACTGTCCTGACGTTTCTGAACATCGATGGAAAGTGTCACTTCATCACCTGTTCTGAAACTGCCCTTTTTCACAACGCCTACATGACCAATCTTGCCACCCTGAACCTTAATTGTGTCTTTCACTTCAAATACACTGTCTTTATAAGTAATCACACCTGTATCGGCTTCCTGTCCACCGCTTGTTGCATAAAATGGTGTTTCTTTAACAAAAATCGTACCATTCTGTCCGTCTACGAGCGCATCAACAATCTCATCCTCTGTTGTCATAACAGTGATTTCAGATGTGTATTCTGTATTGTCATAGCCTACAAATGTAGATGTAATGTCTGTATCAATACTCTGGTAAACAGTCACATCTGCACCCATATAGTTTGTTGTCTTGCGGGCATTTCTTGCCATCTGACGCTGTTCATCCATGGCTTTTGTAAAGCCTTCTTTATCAATTGTAATACCATCATCTTCAAGAATTTCTTCTGTCAGATCGATTGGGAATCCATAAGTATCATAAAGCTTAAATGCATCCTCACCGCTTAAAGTCTTTTCTCCACGTGCGATTAAGTCAGCTTTCATATCTGCAAGAATGTTAAGACCCTGGTCGATTGTCTTGTTGAATTTATCTTCTTCCTGAGAAATAACTTTGAAGATATAATCCTGATGTTCTTCAAGTTCAGGATAACCGTCTTTGGAAGTTTCAATGACTTTCTTGCTTAAATCCTTCAAAAATTCGCCTTCGATACCAAGTAATCTGCCATGGCGTGCAGCACGTCTTAACAGACGGCGGAGTACATAGCCACGGCCTTCGTTGGAAGGTAAAATACCATCAGATACCATAAATGTTACGGAACGGATATGGTCTGTGATAATACGGATAGATACGTCTGTCTTTGGATTTTCTTTATATGCGACACCTGCAAGATCACAAACTGCTTCTCTGAGGGCTTTGATTGTATCTACATCAAAGATGGAGTCCACATCCTGAACAACTGAAGCCAGACGTTCAAGACCCATACCTGTATCAATGTTTTTGCTTTCAAGCAATTCATAATTGCCATGACCATCATTTTCAAACTGTGTAAATACGTTGTTCCAGATTTCCATGTATCTGTCACATTCACAGCCTACAGTACAGCCCGGTTTGCCACAGCCGTATTTTTCACCACGATCATAATAAACTTCTGAACATGGACCGCAAGGGCCTGCACCATGTTCCCAGAAGTTATCTTCTTTGCCAAATTTAAAGATACGTTCAGGTGCAACACCAATCTCATCTTTCCAGATGTTAAAAGCTTCATCATCATCTACATAAACAGATGGATAAAGTCTGTTCTCGTCAAGACCAACAACTTTTGTCAAAAATTCCCATGTCCATGCAATCGCTTCGTGTTTGAAGTAATCACCGAATGAGAAGTTACCAAGCATCTCAAAAAATGTACCATGTCTGTCAGTCTTACCGATATTTTCGATATCACCTGTACGAATACATTTCTGGCATGTTGTCACTCTGCTTCTTGGTGGAATCTCCTGTTTTGTAAAATATGGCTTTAAAGGTGCCATACCTGAGTTAATCAATAATAAACTGTTATCATTATGTGGAATTAATGAAAAGCTCTTTAATGCCAGATGTCCTTTGCTTTCAAAAAATTCAAGGAACATACGGCGAAGCTCGTTTACACCATACTGTTTCACTGTCATTGCCTCCTAAATATATTTAAATGTTTGATTATCGGGTTGGAATTTTTTATTACGGATAATAACAAAAAAAGACCAGCATACATCGCAAATGACATATGCTAGTCCATTATAAATTCATTTTTCTGCTTTGTCAATTCGTAGAACGCTTATTTTTGCAATCACGCACTTTCTTTCCGCATAAATAGCCACAAACGACCACTGCAATCATTGCAACGAATTTTCCAAGATACGTTAAAAATGCCATTAATAATTCCATTGTGTTTTCCTCCATGTCTGCATTAATTTTTTATTACACCCTGATTTTTATGTTCTTTTTAATTATTCTTCCGCTTTTGGTTCTGCCAGATGTGTATAAAAACAGCTTTCATTCCCCGTATGACAAGCTGCACCAATCTGTTTGACCTTTGCAAGAATTGTGTCCCTGTCACAGTCAATCTCAAGAGACTTTACATATTGATAATGACCGCTTGTTTCACCTTTTTTCCAAAGTTCCTGACGGCTTCTGGAATAATAGGTCATCAGTCCACTGCGCAGTGTTTCTTTATAAGATTCCTCATTCATATAAGCTAACATCAGCACTTTGCCAGAAACTGCATCCTGCACAATCGCCGGAATCAGCCCGTCACTGTTTAATTTAAATGTATCAAATGGGACATAACTTGTTAATTTGTTTTCTTTATCTTCTGTCTGCATCTGTCTGTCCTCCAGTGTCTATGCCTGCATAATTAATCTTTCTCATATTCTATCTTATCTTTGTCCTGTTTTATGATGTCTGAATCAAAAAAACAAATACACTTCTGATAACATACAAATATCATTCAAACTCAGATATAATATCCTCAAGTGAAATTCTGCCATCGTACAGGGCTGTCGCTATAATCACACCTTGTACTCCTGCATTTTGAAGTATCCGGATATCATTTGCATTTGAAATGCCGCCTGCGGTAATAATATTAATATCAGTGTGTGCAATTAATGCTTTGATATTCTCCAAATGCTGGCCATCCATTGACACCGGCGCGCCAATATCTGTATAAATCACATTGCTGACACCATATTCCCTGAGTTTATGAATCAATGTCACCGGATTATATTCATACATCTTCTCACGGCCTTCAACGACAACCATGCCATTATTCACATCAATACCCACAACAAACCGCTCAGGCCCAAACAATTCAATGGCATCCTGTGCAAATCTGTGTTTCTGAATCGGCATCGTTCCGCAAACAACTCTGTCCACACCAAGGTTTAAATATTCATCAACATCACGCACAGTTCTCAAACCACCGCCGCACTGCACTGGTACAGACACTGTCTGAAGAATTTCCCGTACGACATCTTTGTTCATCGGTTGACCGGTCATCGCACCATCAACATCAACAACATGCAACCGTTTTGCCCCCTTGCTTTCCCACAATGCGGCAAGTTTTGTCGGATTGCTTGTGTAAATGTTATATCTGCCTGTTTCGCCCACAGACACTGTACTGTAGCATCTGCCATTTTTAATATGTATTGTCGGAAATAATTGCATGTTATTATAGCCTTCCTGCCTGTATATTTGTCATTAAAATTGTATTTTATCTCACTTTGCAAAAAAGATGCTATACTTATAACGAACCCTTCGTGGACAGTACATCTGTGATACGCGCATCAAAGGAGGTCGCCTCATCCAGCGCTTTTGCAAAAGCCTTGTATATACCTTCTATTATATGATGATTATTGCTTCCTGACAAGACTTTTATATGCAAATTCATACCTGCAGCATAAGATACCGCATAGAAAAATTCTTTTACCATCTCTGTATCGTAATCTCCGACGCGGTCTGTACTAAACTCTGCATCAAACACAAGATACGGTCTGCCTGACAAATCAAGTGATGCCAGCACAAGTGTTTCGTCCATTGGTAAAATAAAATAGCCGTAGCGTTTGATACCCTTTTTGTCACCCAGAGCTTTTTTGATAGCTTCACCAAGCACAATACCTGTATCTTCAATGGTATGGTGAGAATCCACATACAAATCGCCTTTAACTTTCAATGACAAATCAAAAAAACCATGTCTTGCAAAACTGTTTAACATATGGTCAAAAAAACCGATGCCTGTATTAATGTCTGCTTTTCCGCTGCCATCAATATTTAAAGACATCGCAATGTCTGTTTCATTTGTTTTTCTCTGAATTTCTGCACTTCTGTTCATATACGTCCTCCCGGACTCTCCGTCCATTTTTTCAAATATATACTATCCTGTTCATATCTATATTTCTGCATTTTCATCTGTCATATTTTTATTTAACCAGATATCTACATTCAAGTAAAGGGCAAAATTTCTTTCGCCCTTCACTTAATCTTTATTCATTTATTCTTAATTCTTCAAAGACTACTTGTTAAAACGTACTTTAATGGAATTTGCATGTGCTGTCAGTGATTCGGATTCTGCAAATTTGATAATATCATCTGCCACTGGTTCAAGTGCTTCTTTGGAATAATAAATCACACTGGATTTTTTCACATAATCATCCACTGATAACGGGGAGAAGAATTTTGCTGTGCCGTTTGTCGGAAGGACATGGTTTGGTCCTGCAAAATAATCGCCCAGAGGCTCAGAACTATATTCTCCAAGGAAAATAGCACCCGCATTTTTTATCTTTGTCATAACTTCAAACGGATTTGCTGTCACAATTTCCAGATGTTCAGAAGCAATTTCATTGGCAATATCCACTGCTTCTTCAAGTGTATCTGCAATTAAAATGTAACCATAATTTTCAAGGGATTTACAGATAATATCACGACGACTCAATGTCTTTGTAAATTCATCAATCTCTGCGGATACTTTGTCTGCCAGCGCTTCGCTTGTTGTGACAAGAATGGCTGATGCCAGTTCATCATGCTCTGCCTGTGAAAGCAAATCTGCTGCCACATAACGCGGTGTTGCAGTATCATCTGCAATGACAAGGATCTCACTTGGTCCGGCAATGGAATCAATGCTGACATGTCCGTAAACGGCTTTTTTGGCAAGTGCCACATAAATATTACCAGGGCCCACAATCTTATCTACCTTTGGTACGGATTCTGTACCATAAGCCAGAGCTGCAATCGCCTGTGCACCGCCCACTTTATAAATCTCTGTCACACCACTTTCGTGTGCAGCAACAAGTGTTACCGGATTGACTTTACCTGTTGCGCCGGATGGCGTTGTCATCACAATCTTTTCAACGCCGGCAACTTTTGCAGGCAATGTATTCATTAAAACTGTAGACGGATAAGATGCTTTACCACCCGGTACATAGATACCAACGCTTGCCATCGGTGTCACCTTCTGTCCGAGAATCACACCGTCCGGGCGGCTGTCAAACCAGCTTGTACGCTTCTGTTTTTCATGGTAAGCTGTAATATTTTTGCTGGCTTTGCGAATCACATCAAGCAGACCTGCATCTACCTGCGCATAAGCCTCCTCGATTTCTTCATCTGTCACACGGATATTTTCTTTATTTAATTTGAAATGGTCAAACTTCTCTGTATATTCAAATAATGCCACGTCCTTGCGTGCTTTCACATCATCTACAATCGCCTGTACACTTGCTTCATACTGACCATAATTGTTCGGGCTGCGTTTCAGGAGATTTTCCATCACAGTCGCGATACTTTCTTTACTTACATGTACTTTTCTCATTCTTAATTCCTCCTGAATATAAATCTATTTCTGGATAACACCCTTCAGTTTATATAATAAATGTGTAATGCGTTCATTTTCCATCTTCATACTGACCTGATTGACAACAACTCTTGCAGATAATGGACAAATAACTTCCAGCACCTGAAGACCATTTTCTTTCAGTGTTGTTCCTGTTTCAACAATATCCACAATCACTTCAGACAAGCCGACAATCGGCGCCAGTTCTACAGAACCATTCAGCTTGATAATCTCTACTGTCTGATGTTTCTTATTGTAGAAATAATCTTTGGCAATGTGCGGATACTTGGAAGCCACGCGAATCAGTTCCTGATGCTTTAAAAGCTCTGCTGCCGACTGGGGCCCGCATACACACATATTGCATTTGCCGATGCCAAGGTCCATAACCTCGTAAAGTTTTCTGCCTTCTTCAAGAATCGTATCCTTACCGACAACACCGATATCCGCCGCACCGTATTCCACATAAGTTGGCACATCGGATGCTTTGGATAAAAACATCTTAATCTTTAATTCTTCATTAACAAAAATCAGTTTTCGTGTGTCGGGATCTTTCATTTCCTCCATCGTAATGCCGATTTGTTCTAAAAGTTCAAGGGTTTTCTTTGCCAGTCTGCCTTTTGCCAGCGCAAATGTCAAATATTTCATAATGCTTCCTCCGATGTCTTAAATAATTCGCTCAAAAGGCATTTATTGACTTCACCTGATATCACATCAATATACTCTGCCTGTGCCTCATCGACTAAATGCCAGATTTTTAAGATTTGGTGTCGCTTACAATATTCCATATAATCAATAATAGATTTGCCTTCTTCCATACACACCATTGAAGTACAATGCTTTGAGGCATGCATCTGTTTTGACAATGCAATGGCTTCTTTAATCATGTTCTGCGGATATAAAATCATCGTTGTGACTGCTTTTAATGGAATCTCAATTTTTTGTCTGGAAAGCGCCATCATCAACTGGTCAATAACTACCGCAAAGCCCACACTGGCTGCATCCTTGCCAAACTGTCCAATCAGACTGTCGTAACGACCACCATTCACAACCGCATCGCCTGTACCATAAGTATATCCTTTAAAAATAATACCTGTATAGTAATTATATTCTGTCAGCATACCAAGATCAATCGTAACATATTTCTGAAGACCGTAAGTGCCAAGCAATTCATACACTGCGGATAATCTGTCCAGTGCTGCAATGGCTTCCGGATTATCTGTCATGGCTCTGGCTTCATTAATAATATCCACACTGCCAAACCACTGCGGCAGTCGGGATAAAATCTGTTTTAAATTGTCCTCGATGTCCATCGTATCTACTAAATCTTCAATACCAAAATAGTTTTTATTTTCAATTAACACGCGCAGCTTTTCTTCAGTTTCATCATCAAAACCAGCCTGACGAACAAGGGATTTAAAGAAGCTGACATGTCCGATATCTACCTGAAAATCCTGAAGTCCAGATGCTTTTAAAAGTTCAATAGCCAGTGCGATCATCTCTGCATCTGCTGCCACACCATCATTTCCGATAAATTCAGCACCAAGCTGCGTAATCTCTCGCATACGTCCCTGATAGCTTGAATTATTCTTAAATGTATTGCCCGTGTAAGAAAATCGCATCGGAATATCTTCTTCACCATAATACTTTGCCACTGCTCTTGCAATTGACGGTGTAATATCCGGTCGAAGCACTAATGTATGTCCATCTCTGTCTGTAAATTTAAACATCTCTGTGGATTTGACTGTACCACGTTCTGTATTAAAAATATCAAAAAATTCAATCGTTGGTGTCTGGATTTCTTCATAACCATATAATCTGAGCAACGCTCTCAACCGTTTTTCCAGAGTATGCTTCTTCGCACACTCTACATTATAAATATCTCTGACACCCTCCGGTGTATGTAATAAACTCATTTTCATGTCAACTACTCCAATTCAGCCATGCACTTTAGTTCGCTAATGTGCTAATTTGTTAATGTAATGTGTATTATATATGAGATATACATGTTTGTCAACCTCTAAATCTGTCTTCATTTATTATAAACTTAATTGTGGGTAATGTACAGACTATGGATAACACAATATTGCACACAAAATTTTCTGACACAAACTGATTTCACAAATTGGATGTCTGATTTTGTATATTTTAACAATATACAGGTTGCTATATATTCATGCAAATCGCTGATTTTTAAAAAAACACTTACATCGTTCCACATTACACATTATAATAAAATCATAAAATATATCAAACGCAGTGAGATGCACACAGGCAGTGGAGTCGCAACGAGTTTTCTTAATATGCTCTTTTCGACCTCACTGCCTGTATTTTTTTAAGGAGGATTTAAATATGCCAAAAAATTTAAAGCAAGAGATTATTTACACGTTTATGATGGTGATTGTCATGGTTTACGGAATGATATGCTATAATATCGCATTATCATCTGGTGGCATGCAGAATTTTGTATTTACTGCTGCTTTAAGTGAACTCCCAATTATGGGCATTGCCGCTTTTTTACTTGACTTTTTCATTGTTGGACATTTTGCCAAACACCAGACCTTCAAAATGTTTGTTCCTGAAAAAAGCCCTATGATTTTTATCATTCTCTCAATTTCAATTTTATCAATATGCCTGATGTGTCCACTTATGAGCTTTATTGCCACCGTGCTTTTTAAAGTCGGCTTTTGTGCTGATACAATTTCAACATGGCTTCAGACAACTGTAATCAATTTTCCAATGGCATTTTTCTGGCAGCTTGTTATTGCCGGACCATTGATCCGTTTTATCTTCGGAAAGTTATTTCCTGAAAGTAAAAAATAATCTCATACTTATTTTATAAATGTAAGTATCAAGAACCTAAATTGCGATTCATACGTGAATTGCAATAAATATGCTTATAGATTTTACTTTTCTCCCCGCAAATTCAAATCCGTCTGAATTGCCTCAAGGTAATGCAGGTAAACACCGTTTTCTTTGATTTCAAATTCGGGTTCCATGTCTTCGATAGTAAAGCTTTTTCGTTTGCCGGTTTTGGAACGATTCCAGAATGATACCAGTTTTTCAAAGCGCAGGTAAAAGTACCTGTTTGCGGTCGTAAAATGTATCACGAGAAATGCAATGCCACCCTGTCGTTCAAAATCCTCCATGAATACAATCTGGTGTTCGTGGATGTTTTGAATCGGGAAGGTGTTGCTTTGACATTCTTTGGCATCAAAGCAGACCGGGATACCCTGCACGGCACCGATATAGTCCACGGTGGAACGCTGTTCAAAATAGGCCAGAGTAATCTGGTGTTTGGTGTGGTCAATCTGGATTGGTTTAATCGGGGTCGGGATTTTTTGAATCAATGCCAGTTTTTGCGTTCTGTATTTTTCATTTGTCATATTAATCAGGTCTTCCAGGGTTGACCCCCGAAGACCTCTTGAATTCCATGTTGCCATATTTTTTCCTTATAACTTCAGTTTTTCTCCATCTAGAATTTTCACAAATAATTCCGGCAGGGGTGCCTCAAAGCATTTACCTGCAATTGGAGCAAGCACCTGATTTTGTTGCTCGGTATTCTCAGTGACAGGCTGCAAACTACAACCATTTTCTCTCACCACGTCCTCCGGCACAACCAACTGCCATGAATGAAGCAACTGGTGTTTCAGATGATATTTTGCTCTGTAGGCTTCATTCACTGCCCTGTCACCATATTTATAATCACCGATAACCGGGTGTCCGATGGATGCCAGGTGTGCACGTATCTGGTGGGTTCGGCCGGTAATCAGTTCGATTTTTAAAAGCGTATTTTTGCCGTTATTATCCAGAGGCTCATAGGCTGTTTCAATGTGGTCTGAACCTTCGGTTTTCTGTGTTGTGACTGTTACTTTATTCGTGCGTTCATCCTTGCTCAAATAACCTTTGATGTGGGATTTTTCAGTAATGACGCCCTCCACGATACACAGATAATATTTTGAAAATAATCGTTCTTTAAATGCCATGGATAAAGTCTGTAACCCTGCCAGTGTCTTGCCGCCGGTCACAAGTCCGCTTGTATTTCTGTCCAGACGATTTGTCACTGACGGCTTAAAACTTGCAAGCTGTGCCTCTGTAATATCACCCTTTTGAAGCAACCATGTAATCATCTGTTCATTTAAAGACTCATCGTCATCCTCTGCTTTCTGTGACAAAATCCCTACCGGTTTATTCATCACAATCACATCTTTATTTTCAAAAATCACCTCTGGCAACACCTTTGTGCGTTTAAATGCCACCTGTTTTGTAAACTTGGCAATAGTATCATCGGCAAGCCACAGTGTAATCTCATCCCCGATTTTGGTTTTTTCGGTACCATCAGCCTTTTTGCCGTTTAATGTGATATTTTTCTTGCGCAGCATCTTATAAATAAAATTCATCGGTGCCTCGCTTAAATATTTTTCAAGGACTTTGCTCAGCCGCTGTCCGGCCTCATTCTGCCCTACAATTCGTTTCTGCATAAAATCTCCGCCTGTTGTTTATATTATCTTTACAGTGCTGCACTGAACAACTGCTGCTCCAATGCCTTTGTTTTCTTAGCTTCCAAATCCGGGCCTTCAGACATTTTTTCCACTGCTGCCAGAAATTTTTCTTCATTATCATAGACCTGTGCCTTTGTTGTCAGCCCCTGTGATGCAAGCATCTCTGTCAGATAATTTCTGACCTCCGTCAGGCTCTTTTTCTGTTTTGGCATATATGCATAAAAATTATCATTGTAATTGACAACGACAGATAATGTCATTGCGCCTTCGTATTTTGTTACAACAATATCTGAATACACCTTTGCTGACTTTTCCTTCATCAATGCCACAACTTCATCATAAAGCTTTCTTGGCTGTGTATGATAAGGTATCATTACAATGGAAGCCACCCAGGCTTTTGCCCCCGGAAGCACAAGCAAAATCGCCACCAGTGTCACATAATTTTTATTTGTTTTAAAAATCACAAGTCCTGTAATATAAAGCAGCAAAACAATCGCAATCCAGATGCCTGAGATCAAACCTTTAAATCGTTTATAATCTCTGATATAACCGTAGCTGCCTTTAACGGGTCTTTTAGGTATCATCATTTCTTCCCTGCTTTCTTTTTGTGCACGTTTCGAATCGTCTTTTTCTTAGAATGCTGTCCCTGACCATTCTGCTTTTGTGGCTGTGGCTTGAATCTGTCTTTATCCTTGTACATCGGACGAACCAGACATTTCTTATCATAACCAATCAAATCTGTTCTGCCTGCTTTTTCAAGAGCCTGCACCACAAGTTCATAGTTTTTCGGATTTCTGTACTGAATCAGGGCACGCTGCATAGCCTTTTCTTTCGGATCTTTTGGCACATACACTTTTTCCATTGTTCTTGGGTCGTAACCTGTATAATACATACATGTGGAGAGTGTTGACGGCGTTGGATAAAAGTCCTGTACCTGCTCAGGCATGTAGCCCAAATCACGCAGATATTCCGCCAGCGCTACAGCCTCCCTCATCGTTGACCCCGGATGTGAAGACATCAGATAAGGCACAAGATACTGCTTCTTGCCAAGTTCTTCATTAATCGCTTTGTAACGTTTGACAAACTTCTGATATACACTGTTTTGCGGTTTGCCCATCCTCTGAAGTACAGGGTCTGCAATATGCTCAGGTGCTACTTTTAACTGACCGGATACATGATATTCACACAGTTCTCTTAAAAATGTTTCATCTGCATCCGCAAGCACATAGTCAAATCGGATACCTGAACGAATAAAGACTTTTTTAACCTTCGGCAGCGCACGCAGTTTACGCAAAAGTTCCAGATAATCCTGATGGTCTGCTTTTAAATTCGCACATGGTTTTGGGAAAAGGCATTGCTTGTTCGGGCAAACGCCCTTTGTCATCTGTTTTTCACAGGACGGATGCCTGAAATTAGCTGTCGGGCCACCGACATCATGGATATAGCCCTTAAAATCCGGTTCCCATGTGAGTTCTTCAGCTTCCTTTAAAATGGATTCATGACTTCTCGTCTGGATAATTCTGCCCTGATGGAAAGTCAACGCGCAAAAACTGCAGCCACCAAAACATCCTCGGTTACTTACAAGACTGAACTTCACTTCTTCAATGGCAGGCACACCGCCGTCTTTATCATAAGACGGATGCCAGGTTCGCATATAATTTAAGCTGTACACTCTGTCCATTTCACTCTGTGATAATGGTTTTGATGCCGGATTCTGGACAATATACTCATGATCGCTGTATTTTTCCACAAGACGTTTGCCGGAAAACGGATCTGTATTTGTATACTGAACATAGAAACTCTCAGCGTATTTTTTCTTGTCCTTGCTGATTTCTTCAAAGGACGGCAGCATCTTATAATCATAGACACTGTCCAGATTTTTTGTTTTGTATACACAGCCATCCACAAATGTAACATCTTTCACATCAATACCGCTGTTTAAAGCATCTGCTACCTCAACAATCGAACGTTCGCCCATACCGTAAAGCAGCAAATCCGCACTGCTGTCCAGAAGTTCGGAACGCTTCAGACTGTCACTCCAGTAATCATAATGCGCCAGACGACGAAGACTTGCCTCGATACCGCCAATAATAATCGGCACATCCTTGTAGCTGCGGCGAATGAGATTGCCGTACACAACCACCGCATAATCCGGACGTTTGCCATAGACACCGCCGGGTGTATAAGCATCGTTATGTCGTCTTTTTTTTGAAACGGTATAATGATTCACCATGGAATCCATATTGCCACCGCTCACAATAAATCCAAGACGAGGTCTGCCAAATACCCTGATACTCTCATCTTTTTTCCAGTTTGGCTGTGCAATCATGCCGACTTTATAGCCATTAGCTTCAAGCACTCGTGTAATAATCGCATGTCCAAAGGACGGATGATCCACATAGGCATCACCGGATACATAGACAAAATCCACTTCATCCCAGCCACGTTTTTCCATCTCCGCCCGCGACATCGGTAAAAAATCTTTAATCATATTCAATCCTCTTACTGTTTTATATTTAGCTGGCTTATTTTAAATTTTTGCCGGCATTTAAACATTCATAAGTATTATTCAAAATATCATCAAAACTGCAAATAAAATAATCGGCAAGGGCACGCACCTCGTTGACATCCTCTTTGGCATAATCTTCTTCAATAGCGCACACTTTCATGCCCGCACGCTTTCCTGCAAGAATGCCATACGGAATATCTTCAAATACAAGACATTTTTCAGGTGAAATGCCAAGGCGCCCCGCACATTCCAGATACACATCCGGGTCCGGTTTGCCTTTGTGAATATCCTCCCCGGTAATGATTTCTTTAAAAAATGGTTTAATCTCATGGCTTTGCAATACTTCTTCTGTCAAAGTTCTTGAATTACTTGTAGCAATGGCACAGGGAATATTTTTTTCTTTTAAATCCTTTAAAAATGTCAGTGTTCCCGGTTTTAACGGTACTTCTTCTTTGTATTTTTGGCGTGCCATCGCATCCCAGTCGCTGATAATCTTTTCGATGCTGTCTGTAATGCCAAACGTTTTTTGAAAATAAATTGCGGTCTGTGTCACGCTGATACCTGCAATTTCTTCCTGCAAATTTGACGGCATTTCAATACCAAAACGCTTGAGATATTCGATATCAATATCACGCCACATCCACATAGAATCCACTAGTGTACCATCTAAATCAAATAAAACTGCCTCAATGTTTTTCAATATCTCAGCCATATGTTTTTAACTCCTCTAATTCATCCCCTGTCAAAGTACGGTACTGTCCCGGTGCAAGTGCCTCATCCAACACTAAACTACCCATGGACAGACGTTTTAAATAGGTTACCTGCTTATCCACCGCCTCAAACATACGCTTGACCTGATGAAATTTGCCCTCATAAATTTCAAGCTCAATTTCTGAAGTGTGCAGCGCTGTGTCCACCTTCAAAATCTTTAAATTTGCAGGTTTGGCAACAAGCGTATCATCCACATGAAGCCCTGCTTTAAACGCTTTGACATCATCTTCTGTGACAATACCATCAATCTTTGCATAATACACTTTACCGACATGTTTTTTCGGTGCCAGCAGCCTGTGTGCCAGTTCGCCGTCATTTGTAATCAAAAGCAGACCTTCCGTGTCCTTATCCAGACGACCCACAGGAAATAAGTCTTTGCGTTTTTTATCTTCAATCAAATCAATGACCGTTTTATCTCGATTGTCCTCTGTTGCAGACACCACACCGGCGGGTTTATTCATCATATAATATTCTATCGCCACATAACCAACCGTCTGACCTTTAAAGCAGACCGTATCTGCATCTGTATCAATTTTTTGTTCAGGTCCTTTGGCTTTAATGCCGCCAACTGTCACATTGCCCCGGCGGATTTCTGCTTTAACTTCACTTCTTGTGCCGCAACCCATATCCGCCAGATATTTATCTAACCTTAATTTCATTTATTTTCTCCACACTTTTATTTTCTAGGACTGCCATCTCCAGCCCGCAGGATATTTGTTTTTAAGTGTGCCATTGGCAAGTTTGCCCCATCCAAGTGGATAACCGCTGGCACATACAAGATACCAGCCTTTGCCCTTGGCATTCTCAACTTCAAGTGTTTCACATTTTAAATATTTCACTGCCATCGGGTCATCATAAGCAATATCAATCACCTGTCCACATTCGGATTTCTTAAGACCCACAGCAAATGCACCGCTTGGCTCAAAACGATTTTTCTTGATATTGCCAAGATACCAGCCGCAGCGTAGCAAACGAAGTCCTGATGTATCAATCATATCCTCTGGTAAATAGTATAAATGGTCACCCTGTAAACTTAATCGTTTTTCATCAAATTTCAGACTGATTTTGGCTTCTTTTAAGAAATCAAAAAAGCTGTCCACGCCCTTTGGCTTCTGGTAATTATGCATTGCCGCACCACCAGAGAAGCCTGTCAAATCCCCCGTAGCTTCTTTTTTATGAAGCAATGTCACATAATGGCCTTCACCCCTGACTTTGTGCGGCCAGAGTCTGATTTCCTTTTCAAGTTCAAATTCAGGATGCTTTTCAAGGAAATACTGAATCGTACCCTCATCTTCCAGAGGTGAAAATGTACATGTGGAAAATACCATGTAGCCACCCGGCTTTAACATATCTGCACCGTAACAGATAATCTCCCGCTGAATTTCGCTGTAAAATTCAGGGCCTGTCTTTTCCCAGCTTTCTGTCATGGATGGCTTTTTGTGAAACATACCTTCACCGGAGCATGGCGCATCAATTAAAATCTTATCAAAATATTCAGGCAAACGTTCTGCTAATTTCTTTGGATTTTCACTGACCACAAGGCTGTTTTTCACGCCAAAAGCTTCCATGTTGCGAAGCAGCGCTTTTGCCCTGGAATAGCTGATATCATTACTGACTAATAAGCCTGTCCCCTGTAATTTGGCTGCAAGTGCGGTACTTTTGCCGCCGGGCGCTGCACACATATCAAGCACTTTATCGCCTTCTTCCACAGGCAGCAGATGTGCCGGCAACATTGCGCTTGGTTCCTGAATATAATATAAGCCTGCATAATAAAGCGGACTTCTTGAATAGGTTTTTGCCGAATCACAATAAAATCCAAGTTCATTCCATGGCACCTGCTCAAGATTTTTGCCTGTAAGTTCCATATATGCTTTCGGTGTAATCTTTAACGTATTCATACGAATACCACTGTACACCGGGCGCTGATAACTTTCAAGGAATGCGTCATATTCATCCCCTAAAAGTGATTTTGTCGTTTCAACAAATTTTTCCGGTAAATTAATTCTAAACATGCTTTACTCCCATCTGTAAATCTTGCATTTTTTATTGAATGCATTTTTATGTTGATGTAAATTTGATTATTGTTCATCTATTGTAGCATCGGCTGCATGATTTTTACCTATAGGCTGCCATGCATTGTGCGCTTCAAAATAAGCGCCTGCAGCCTCGGCTTTCTGAATCAGTGCATTATCAAAGCCAATCACACCAAGTAACTTCACCGCATTTCTTGACACGGCTCTGCCATGGTGCAGCTCATAATCAAATGACACTTCGCCATCACAAATATCTTCTTTAAAATGCCAGTTTTCAAAAATATTTTCAAGAATATATGTCAGTTCAATATCATGTGTTGCCGCAACACACAGTGCATTTTCCTGCGCAATCTGATTTAAAATCTGCGAGGACGCCGCAATACGCTCAACCGTATTTGTACCGCGCAGCACCTCATCAATCAGGCAAAGCATCGGTACTTTTTCATCAGCCGCCTCGTAAATACGCTTCAGTGATTTGATTTCCACGATAAAATAACTCTCATTACCCATCAGATTATCTTTTAATGCCATGGACGAATAAATTCTAAAATACGGCGCACGATAACTGTCTGCCATCACCGTATAAATCGTCTGCGCCAAAATCGCATTTAACGCAACGGATTTTAGAAACGTGGATTTGCCTGACGCATTCGAGCCTGTCAGAAGCATTGACCGGTCTGCATCAAAAGTCGCAGGCACAGGATGTTCAATCAGTGGATGATACAACTGCTTGGCATAAATCTGAATGTCTGTTTTGTCTGCACTTTCATAAAGTTCCGGTTCACACCACTGCCCCTTCATCTTTCGGAATGAAGCAATCGCCATATCTGTATCCAGCTCACCAGCCAGCTCTAAAACAGTTATCAGATCCTCCTGATGTGCTTTTAATTTGGATAAAATGACATCAAACAAAATCAGGTCAATATGCAGTGCCATCTTGATATAATCCATAATTAAATCTGTCAGCGTACCGCCCAGTTCCATGCCCTGCCTGAACAGCCATTTGTATCTGCCAAGCTTTAAGATTGGTTTTAAATGTGTCTTTAAAACTTCCATTTCCGGCGCAAGCTCCGGTGCATCAATCTGTGTCAGCTTCTGAAGCTGCTTAACAATCCCGATCACATAGCCAAAGGATGTAAAATAAATACGGTTTTTATAAGTAAAATAGGTCAGCATATTCACTGCCAACAGCGCAATAATTAAGAAAATAAAATTATCTGATACAAAAACAGATAATAATATAGAAGCAATCAATGCCGCCAGCATCAAAATATCCCCAAAGGGATTATGTTTCATGGCATTCAGCAATAAATCTGTATAGGTAAATATGGAAAGATTTTTCATTTTTCCAAGGTGCTTTAAAATCACACCTGTATCTTCACGCAGCTTCTCATTTTCTGAAAAAATCTTCACACATTGATTGCGTCGTTCTAACACTTCTTTTGAATACTCCGGCTGATGCAGCATCGCATACAGATATTCCTCACCCATACCTGTACATGTCTGATTGAGCATCATAAATACCAGTTCCATATCCAGGTCATTCCAGGTGATTTCATCAATCGGTGCAACATTTTTCTCCGGGTGTCTTTGCTTTTGATGTTCATAATAATAACTGATTTGTTCATATCTGCCTGCATCATAGACATTTTCTGGCATCCTGCCATAACTGTCTTTTAATTTCTGTCGTAGTATACGCTCTGCTTTGATTTTATCATAAATGCCCTTAATAAAGAGCAACACAATCATCGCCACGATAATAATGATGATTTGTTTCGGTGTCATGTGACGTTCCTCTTTTCTGTCAGAAATTTATTTCTTTTCTATATCAATATATAGTTTTATACCACTTCTTAAATAACAACAAAATCTGTAATACGCTGATTCCGCCTTTTATCATATTTTCATCACTTTAATATAACATATCCGCTCCTGTCTGGCAAATTATAAAAATATAAAAAAATAAAGATTGCTTTTAAATTTAAGATGAACTAAACTATTAAACAGAGGATGTCAGCGCACAAACATTATTTTCATTTTTTACAAAGACATCATTCAGATGTGACTTAGGAGGAATACATATGAATTACAAACTTAGACGTACAAATGTCGCAAATCAGATGGCAGACAATTCTATTCTTATTCTGTTTTCAGGTATTGAATGCCATGTCAGCGCCGATGAATATTATAGTTTTGAAGCCAACCGCAACTTTTTCTATCTGACTGGTCTTCGCCGCGAACGTATGGTTTTAATGATTGAAAAGTTTTCTGACGAACCAAAAACAACACTTTTCATTGAAAAAGTAGACCCAACGATGGAACGTTGGTATGGCAGACTTGTGACTGTGGATGAAGCAAAAGCGATTTCAGGTATCGACAATGTGCGTATTATTGATGATTTTGAAGCTGTCATCTCACGTATCATGGCTGATTTTTATGTTGAATATTTATATATGGACTGCTTCCGTTATCAGAAAAATGATATGGCAGACTATAATGCCTTAAAGGCTCAGGAATTTGGCGCAGCATATCCGGGCTGCACAGTGAAGAATCTGCACCCAATCGTTGCAGGGCTTCGTATGCAGAAGGATTCTGATGAAATCGAAGCTGAACGTCAGGCGATTGCCATTACAAAAGAAGCCCTTGAACATGTCATGAAAACTTTGACACCTGGCATGAAGGAATATCAGGCTCAGGCAAACTTTGAATATAAAATCAAATACCTTGGTGCTGACTGCCCGGCTTTCCCAACCATCGCAGGCAGCGGCATGAACGGCACAATGCTTCACTATGACACAAACAGAGAAACCTGCGAGGACGGTACACTGCTTTTAATGGACCTTGGTGCTCGCTTAAACGGCTACAACGCCGATATTACAAGAACATATCCTGTCAATGGCAAATTCAGTGAAAAACAGCGCGCAGTTTATGACATCGTTCTGAAAGCCAACCGCACAGTTGCCAAAGAAGCCAAACCTGGTATGACCCTTCGTGAATTAAACGAAATCTGTACAAAAGTCCTTGCAGAAGGCTGTATGGAAATCGGCCTGATTGAAAAACCGGAAGACATCGGCAAATACTATATGCACGGTGTTTCTCACCACCTTGGTATCGATGTACACGATGTTACAGTGAATACTAAAGCAAAACTGATGCCTGGCGCTGTAATTACAGATGAACCTGGTCTTTACATTGATGAATGGGCTATCGGTATCCGTATTGAAGATGATCTGCTCATCACAGAAGATGGCTGTGAAGTGCTTTCTGAAGACATTATCAGAAATCCTGATGAAATTGAGGCATTCATGGCTGACAGATAAAACTATGAGAAACACGCTCCGCGAGTTTCTCAAGTTATCGCGGCAGTCGCCAAGGTCTCATGCGAGCATGGACTTTGGCTCGTTGCTCGCGTAAATTATAAAAGGTTGCCATATCACTTTATTTAAGTGACATGACAACCTTAATCAAACTTTTCAGTCTAATGTATATGGCAGCAATGAATAGTTTTCATCCAGTTTTACAAGGAATAATGCCAGCACTTCCACCATGGCATCGACATCCTTCATGCTGAGTACTTCCACCGGTGAGTGCATATAACGCAGTGGAATTGAGAACAATACCTGTGGTACACCTTCATTTGTCTGAAGAATCGTATCTGCATCTGTATAAGTTCTGCCTGCAAATACTTCATACTGTACAGGCAAATCCAGTTCTTTGGCACACTCGGCAAGCAAATCATTTAATCTGGCGTTTGGAATGGAACCACGACAGATGACACCACCCTTACCAAGTTTAACTTCACCCGGTTCATCGCAATCTTTGTAATCTGCTGCATATGTGACATCCACAGCCACGCAGACATTTGGATGAATACGGCTTGCACTTGTAAATGCACCTCGGCCGGTTGTTTCCTCACCTGTAGTTGCTGTGGCATAGATACCATTTTTTGTACCCATCTCAATAGCACGGCGGGCAGCTTCATATACAACATAAACACCGATTCTGTCATCAAATGCACGGCCGGATAATTTATCATTCTGAAGTTCCACCATCGTACTGTCATGAACAATATATGTGCCAAGTGGTACTAATTTTTCTGCTTCTTCCTTTGTATCACAACCAATATCAACAAATAAATCACTTGCGGCAAGCTCTGATTTTTTATTCATGGATGAAGTTGTACCCATCACGCCTTTAATCACACCTGTTGGCAGTAATAACTGTACTTTCGTACCAACAAATAAATGTGTATTAATACCACCGTTTTTCTCAACACACAGAGAACCGTTATCATTATAACCTACAACAATCAGGCTGATCTCATCGGCGTGACCTGCAAGCTGAATCTTAAAAGCGGCATCCTTATTGTGTACACCTGTCAATGTGCCCTGCTCATCTACAAGAAATTCGTCGAATACATTTTTGTAATGCTGATGCACATACTTCATCATCATTTCTTCTTTGCCTGACGGTGAAATACATTCAATCATGCCCTGTAATAACTGCTTGTTCATTTTTGCTTCTCCTTAGAATTTATTTTTGTATATTGTACACTATTTTTTTCTTTAACACAATCCATGACACAATGTCCCGAACAAATAAAAACAGCGTCTTTTTGCAGTTGATATTTTCTATCAATCTACATAAGACACTGTTTTAATTTATGCTCCTATCTGACTCTGGGTATTGGCAAATTCTCTCAATTTCTGTTTGGCAGCCGGACTTAAATGTCTTGGTACCTGAATCTCAACGGTGGCATATTCATCACCTCGCACAGATGGCTGATTCATATGCACAATACCTTTGCCTTTTAATCGAATCTTGCTGCCGGACTGTGTACCCTCTTTAATCTTGCAGAGTACATCGCCGTAAATCGTATGGACTTTCGCTTCGCCACCAAGCACAGCCGTTGTAAACGGTACACTTACAGTCGTATAAACATCTGCACCTTTTCTCGTAAATCCTGGTCTGTCATTGACTTTCACCTTCAGCAACAAATCACCTGTCTTGCCAGATGTACTCTGATGTCCTTTGCCCTTAAGTCGAATTGTCTTACCGGTATCAATACCTGCCGGAATATTGATTTCAAGCTTTTGAGTCTTACCATCACTGCTTTGGAGATGAATCGTCTTTTTACCGCCAAAGGCTGCTTCATCAAAACTGACCTCCACATCGGCATGTAGATCCAAATCCTCCTGACCAAAATCAGAAAAACCGCCATCGCCAAAACCGCCGGAATGAAAACTCTGTCCGCCAAAGCCACTGCCAAAATGACTGCCAGAAAAACCGCTACTCTTAAAATGTCCTGATTTCTGACTGCGGCTGCTACCTGAACCGCCAAAACCATGGAACAGATTCTTTAATATATCATCCATATCTCCGGCATCGCCGCCTTCAAAATGAAACTCCTGATAACCATTTGGTCCGCTGTAACTGCCGGAAAATCCTCTGCCAAACGGATTACCCTGTCCGCCGTAGCTGCCGGAGTTACCGCCTGCAAAACCTTCTTCAAAAGCTGCATGACCGTACTGGTCGTATAATTTTCGTTTTTTCTCATCACTAAGCACATCATAAGCCTCATTGACTTCCTTAAAATGTTCTGCCGCGCTCTGATTGCCTTCGTTACTGTCAGGATGATACTTCTTTGCTAATTTTCTATATGCTTTTTTTATCGTTGCCGCATCCGCACTTTTGCTGACGCCAAGCACTTCGTAATAATCTCTTTTCATCGGTTTCACTCCCTTCAACTACTGCACCATATTTAAACAGGGAGGTCAAACACAGTTGACCTCCCCTTGTTGTCTATCAATCGCTTATCCTTCGATGGCAATCGTGTTCTTCTGTTCAACAGCCGGTTTAGCTTCTTTCTTTGGAACAAACAATTTCAAAATACCATGTTTAAATTCAGCTTTGATATCCTCCTGTTTGATATCTTTGCCTACATAAAAACTTCTGCTGCAGGCACCTGCATAACGTTCACGGCGAATGTATCTGCCAGTGTCCTTCTCCTGTTCGTCTTTATCAAGGCCTTTTTCGGCACTGATAGTCATATAGCCATTCTGAAGTGTGGCATTAATCTCATCCTTCTTAAATCCAGGCAAATCAATGGTAACTTCATAGCCATTATCCACATCCTTAACATCTGTCTTCATCACTTGGTCTGCTCTGTGTCCATAAAGCTGTTTTTCAATATTCTTAAAGCTTCTGTCATCATCAAAAAATGGGAAATCATTAAAGAAATCATCAAATAAATTCTCTCCAAAAATACTAGGTCTTAACATAAGTCATCTCTCCTTTTATAATTGGCGATGTCTGTTGATGCAGGCATGTCGTGATTACTAAACTTTTTATATTATAATTAGAA
>CAKRHR010000021.1 GCA_934339005.1 uncultured Catenibacillus sp.
GCATATAACCTTCCATATTCACAAGACGCTGTGCTGTTCCTGCTGAGAAAATACCTGCCGGTCTGTAACCCGGAATATTTAAGGCACCTCTTGGACGTTCACGACAGCCCATGCATAAAATGACGGCGCCTGCCTGTACCTGATAAAGGCCGTCATGTCTGCTCATACATGTCACAATCTTATCATGACTGATATCCATAACCATCGTATTTAAACGATATTCAATATTTAATGCCTTCACCTGCTCTATAAAACGGCCCGCATATTCCGGTCCTGTAAGTTCTTCTTTAAATGTGTGCAGACCGAAACCATTGTGAATACACTGATTTAAAATACCGCCAAGTTCACGGTCACGCTCAAGAATCAGAATGCTGTCTGCACCATTTTTCTTCGCACTGGCTGCTGCTGCAAGGCCTGCAGGGCCACCACCTACAATTACAATATCATAATTTAACATTTCTTATGCCCCCTTACAGATTATCCTTATTTGTGCCGCAGATGATTTTGGAATCTCCACCACATTTTGTCAGCGCATTCATCGGTATACCGGTTTCTCTTTCGAGTATTTCCATTGTTCTTGGTGAACAAAATCCTGCCTGACAGCGGCCCATACCGGCTCTTGTACGACGCTTCACGCCGTCTAAGGAACGTGCGCCCAGCGGTCTTCGAATTGCATCAATAATCTCACCCTCTGAAATCATCTCGCAACGGCAGATAATCTGACCGTATTCCGGTTTGGCACTGATTAACACCTGTCTGTCTTCAAAGGATAAATCCTGTGGATGAATGATGCCCTTACGTACACCGATAAAATCATCATTTTTCTTTAAATGCAGTGCTTTTGAAATCATTTTTGCAAGCATCACACCAATCGCCGGTGCACTTGAAAGTCCCGGTGACTCAATACCGGCAGCATCAAAGAAATTTTTAGCACCTTTAGCTTCTCCAATGACAAATTCATCATTTTTTTCATGGGCACGAAGACCTGTAAATGAAGTAATCACCTGTCTGAGAGGAATATCTTTAACACTCTCGGCAGCTTTCGCCTGTAAAAATGCAAGACCTTCGGCTGTTGTCTTAACATTTTCTTTATCCTCCAAATCAGTCGCAGTCGGACCAACCAAGAGATTACCATGCACTGTCGGTGACACTAAAACACCTTTACCCATAGCAGATGGCAACTGGAAAATCGTATGTGTCACATGCTGACCTGCAGTCTTATCAAGCAGGCAATATTCACCACTTCTTGGAATGATTTCAAGTTTTTCATCACTCACCATATTGTGCAATTCATCTGCATAAACACCGGCTGCATTCACAACAGCTTTTGCCAGAACTTTGCCCTGATTTGTTGTAATCTCATAACCGTCCTCTACCGGCGCAATATATTCAACCTTTGTATTTAATTTAAATTCCACACCATTGACTGCTGCATTTTCTGCCAGTGCAATGGTTAAATTAAAAGGACAAACAATACCGCCTGTCGGCGCCCACAAAGCTGCAATGACATCATCAGAAAGATTTGGTTCCATCGCAATAACCTCCTCGCGATTTAAAATCTTAACTCCGGGCACGCCGTTTTTGTCTGCTCTGCCTTTTAATTCTTCAAGCTTTTTAAGACCTGCTTCCTCTGTACAGACAACAAGGGAACCATTGCGTTTAAAGGAGAAATCCAAATCTTTGGATAACTGTTCCATCATCTTATTGCCTTCAACATTTAATTTTGCCTTTAATGTACCTGGAAGCGCATCAAAGCCCGCATGCACAATCGCACTGTTTGCCTTACTTGTACCACAGCAGACATCCTCCTCACGCTCAATCACGCAGGCCTTTACCTTATATCGGGATAATTCTCTTGCAACTGCACTGCCAATCACACCTGCACCAATAATTGCAACATCATACATACCTTTCACACTCCTTATTGTGATGCCGAAGTTTTCATTTGTCTAATTTAATATCTTTATTTCCTGTATCTTAAGATTAGCGGATCAAACAAAAAAGAGAGTACACAAATAAAGTACACAACCATGTACTCTATCTGCCTACTCTCATCATCACTCCGGCAATTATATAAACTTTCTGTGTTTATATTAGCACACGCGATTTATTTTTACAAGTCAGGTGATAAAAATATTTTGCTGTAAATGTCAAAAATCTAAATGCCTCTCATATTATATTTTGTTTATTCGCAATTACTCGACACTCTTTAACGACTCAATCATGTCAATTTTCTTCATTTTCCAATGCATTACAATATTCACAATAATTGAGAAAGCAAGGGTCAGTAAAATGCTGTAAATATAGCTGCGCATATAAATCTGTCGGCCAAACATCATAATATCAATTTCTGCAGTTAATATAACAAATCTGTGCATCCACATACCAAAGAAAATACCAAAGATCGTGCCCAGCACTGTCAGCATAATATTTTCTCTAAATACATACATTGATACCTCACTGTCATAAAAGCCAAGGACTTTTAGTGTTGCAAGTTCCCGCTGGCGTTCACTGATATTGATATTATTTAAGTTATATAAAACAACAAAGGCAAGCAGTCCTGCCGATACAACCAGCACGTAAATAACAACGTTCATACTCGTGATCATAGATTCGATTCTGTCTGATATTGTCCGCATATAAGTAATTCCAGATACGGCGCTCATATCAAGATACTTATCAGAAAAAGTATTTTCATAAGAAATATCTTTAGTATCCTGATTTACAACAAATATTTCGTCATAATTTACTGCTTTACCGTAAAGATTCTCATATAACGTTGGGGTCATATAAACATAATGATAAAAATAATTTTCAACAATATGTTCAATCTTCACCGGTTTGTAATTCATATCTGAAACTTCAAGATAAATATCATCCCCTTCAGATACATTCAAAAGGCTTGCAAGTTTTTCAGAAATAATAACGCCCTCATCGTCAAGTGTATATTGTGTTTGTAAACCACGCTTTTGCAATACCACATAATCGACAAATTCACTGATATCTGACGGTACAAATAAATAAGCACTGCGATCGCCCTCACCACTGGCATTATCACATGTATCTACTGTAGATTCATGAATCAGCATCGCCGTCTTTGTGGTGGATTCAGATAAAATACTGTCAAGCACCTCCTGCTTCTGTTCCTTTGTATCCTCATCTGCCAGTGTAATCTTTGCCTGATAGGTGTGAATATCATTAAACTGGCGGTCACCAATCGTCATAATGGAATCCTTCAAACCAAAGCCCACAAGCAACAGACCCATGCAACCACCAATACCAAGTACAGTCATAAATAAACGTTTCTTATATCTGAAGAGATTTCGCACAGCAGCTTTGTTTGAGAAATTCAAATGCTTCCAGATAAATGTCATACGCTCTAAAAGTACACGTTTGCCAATCTTTGGTGCTGCCGGACGCATCAGTTCTGCCGGTGCTGCTAAAAGTTCTTTATAGCAGGCGGCGATTGTTGCCACTGTCGTACTCACAACTGCAGCAACCATGGAAATCAATGAATATTTCAAATGCATTGGTGTGACAAATTCTGTCAGTGTCGCATATGCAATCTTATAGGCATTCATAATGACTGACGGAAAAATGACCTGACCAATCAGCGTACCAGTCACACCACCAATCATTGTTGCAAAGAAAGCATACAACACATATTTTGCAGCAATACTTATCTTACTGTAGCCTAAGGCTTTGAGTGTACCAATCTGTACACGTTCCTCCTCAACCATTCGTGTCATCGTTGTCAGACTGACAAGAGCTGCCACAAGGAAGAAAATCACAGGGAATACATTGCCGATATTTCCGATACGTTCTGAATCCTGCGCATATGCCACACAGGTTGTAATATAATTTCTGTCAAGCACATACCATTCCGGCACTTTAACATCTGCAAGGTCAAGCTTTGCCTGAGCAATATCTGCTTTGGCATCTTCTAATTTCTGATGATTTTCTTCATACGCTTCATCATATTCAGCCTGACCATCTACAAGTTTTTGCTCGTTTTCAGCAATCTCAGCTTCTGCGTCCGCTAATTTCTGTTCGTTTTCAGCAATCTCAGCTTGCGCATCTATAAGCTTCTGCTCATTTTCAGCAATCTGATTTTTAGCAGAAATAAGAGATGCCTCATTATCCGCAATCGTTTGTGCCCCAGATGAAAGTTCTGCCGCTTTGGCTTCTAACGTCTGTTTTGAAGCTGTAAGTGTCTGCCTTTGTGCTTCTAAAGCTGCCTCATTTTCAGTCAAAGCTGCAAGATTTTCCTCATAAGCCTGCATTCCGGCTTCATACTGTACCAGACCATCGGAATATGTTGTCTTTAATGCATCAAGCTCAGACCATTTTTCAGCCAATGCCGCCTGCCCCTGCGCAAGTTCTGCTTCACTTTGTGTCAGCATTGCATCCTGTTTGTCAAATTCATCAATACCTGCCTGCATCGCATCTCTTTGCGCTGTCAGTTTGACTAACTGCTCATTTAAAGCCTGCCATGCTTCACTGCCTTCCTGAACTGACGACATCTGTGCCGTAATCGCATCAATTTGTACATTTAATGCCGTTACAAGTTTTCTGTATTCATCAATCTGAGTACGTCCTGCTTCAAGTTCTGTTCTTCCTTCTTTGATTGTTGCTTCCGCAATATCAAGTTCCGCCTGTTTATCATTTAAGGAAGCTTCCATCGTATCAATGCCTGCTGCCAACGTATCTAACCCACTCTTTGCCTCATCAAGCTGAGTTTTGGCTGCCAAAAGATCCGTTCTGCCACTTTCAAGCTGACTGCTGTAGCTTTCAAGAGTTGCTTCGCCATCGGCAATCTCTTGTCTGGCTGCAGCAATCTGATTCTGTCCATCAGCCAACTGGACTTTAGCCGCCGTAAGCTGAGCCTCACCATCAGCAACCTGCGCTTTCGCATTTGCAAGCTGCTGTCTGCCATCATTCATCTGCGTTTTGGCATCCTCAAGCTGAGTTTTGCCATCGGCAACCTCTGCCTTTGCATCATCCAGCTGCTGTCTGCCATCAATTAATTCCTGTTTAGCATCCGCTAGCTGCTGTTCGCCATCGGCAACCTCTGCTTCTGCATCATCAATGGCTTCCTGTGCATCTTCTGTCACCTGTGCATAACGCAGTTCACATTGTGTGCCTGCAATAGCTTTAATATTTTCTGTGACCTTGTCAATTGCGTTTTCGTAGTCAGAACCATAGCAGTCAAGGGCTTTCGCACCATTCACTAAAACATCAATTTCTGTAAATGCAGATAATGAAAAATCTTCCTCAGGAATCATCAAAAAACCAGACATCGACCCGTTTCCAATTGTACTGGAATCTCTCGTCAAATCAAGATAATACGAGGAATTACCAAATCCGACAATCGTAAATGTCTGCGTATTCACAATGTCTTCAATCGCTGTATCATTGCCGGAAGTAACTGTAATCGTATCACCTATCTGATAACCGTAGTTTTTGGCAAGCAGACTGTCTGCCAGACATTCGCCTGATTTTTCCGGCATACGGCCATCTGTCACTGTGATTTTATTGACATCATCTGTCACTGACATTAATTTTAAAACGTGCCGGGTTTCATTCTGCTCTGTCAGTACATCATATGTATAGACCGGTGTTGCCGATTCAACGCCCTCCACGGCAGATATCGCCGTTACATCATCCTCGGTCAGTCCCAGTGTGGACAATACCCGAATATCCATCAACTGACTGTCATCAAAAAAGATATCCGCGGATTTTTGCATATCAGGTTCAGTTGCTTTCACCCCTGCAAAAAACGAAGTACCAAGCATAACAATCAGACAAATCGATATAAAACGATTGTAGGTCTTTTTGATGGATACAAAAAATTCTTTGGTTAATGCTTTCTTTCTCATAGCCCACCTACCATTCAATCTGTTCTACCGGGGTTGGCTTGTCATTTAAAGTTACCTTGCTGACCTGACCATTTTTAAAACGAATCACCCTGTCAGCCATCGGCGCAATTGCCATGTTGTGGGTAATGACAATGACTGTCATACCTTTTTCACGGCATGTATCCTGCAGCAGCTTCAAAATTGCCTTTCCGGTCTGATAATCCAGAGCACCAGTTGGCTCATCACATAAAAGAAGCTTTGGATTCTTTGCAAGTGCTCTGGCAATTGCCACACGCTGCTGCTCACCACCGGAAAGCTGCGCCGGAAAATTTAACATTCTGTCTTTAAGTCCAACCTCTGTCAACACCTGCTTCGCATCCAAAGGGTCTTTACATATCTGAAGGGCTAGTTCAACATTTTCAAGAGCTGTCAGATTCTGCACAAGATTATAAAACTGAAAAACAAAACCGATGTCATCTCTTCGATACGCTGTCAACTGCCGATTGTTAAACAGGCTGACATCGACACCATCCACGATCACATGACCGCTTGTTGCCTTGTCCATACCACCTAAAATATTGAGCACAGTTGTCTTTCCCGCCCCACTCGGTCCGACGATGACAACAAATTCGCCTTCATACACTTCAAAATTCACGCCATCTACTGCATGAATCTCCACTTCACCCATGCGATAAGTTTTCCTTACATTCTGAAATTCTACTAATGCACTCATTGATTTGCACATAAATTTGATTATCTGTCAAATATGATGAGGTCAAGGTCAAAATAATTTTTGACTCTGACTTCTTAAATATATGATAATCAAATTATTCTCCTTTCGCTCAGTTTGTCACCTCTATGTTATCTTCTTTTCAATATTTTCATATATCCCATATATTTTTGAGCATTTTTTCTAAATAATATTACCAACTGTCTTTAATATCTTTATATTTATATAATACCATATTTTTCCAATTTTGTTTCTAAATAAAAAATGAATTTTTATTTTGAATAAATTTTTTAAAATCTGTTCATACTAGAATTTGAACTACAAAAGTTACATTATGTAGTTTCATCATTATTGCACACAATATAACAGGAGGTATTTACGATGGCAAAAAATACAACATCAAATCGTACACAAAATACAACTCAGGACAGAACTGAAAACAAAACTCAGAATAAAATTTCAAAAAGAGCAACAGATACTACAGACTGCGGTCACAACAAAGCTTCTGACAAATATAATAACCGTACAGAAAACCGTTCTTATTAAAGTCTAAATTTCAAAAAGAGGACCGTGACTTTTAACAGCATACGTTTAAGTCACAGCCCTCTTTGGCTGATATTTTTATCAGTTGTCCTTTAATAACCCTTTTTCAGCAGTACATTACGAATATACGCAAATGTATATTTCTCGCCCCTAACTTCGAGCATACGCAGGATTTTGTGCAGTTCTTTTTTTGTTTCCGGATGAATCACAATATAATCCTTTGTGATATTAAAATAAGCCATCGGGTCTGAATTTTTATAATTCTTTCCCTTATATACTTTTGAAGCTGCAATTCGGTCCATAATCATCTCAGCCACATATCTTGGCGGCATCTTAATGCCTTTTATCTTCCACTGCTCACTTGCCGGACCTACATCCGTCCAATATTCATAGTGATGTCTGTTGCGACCTTTATGATGCAGCCATGCCGTGGAATAGCCAATTTCTTCACGTTCAGCCGCATTCGGGCTACGTGTACCCTGATAATATTTCATGCCACTGTGAAATTCCGTCCAGGAATATTTACTCAAATCATGTGTCATCCCCTGCCAGTACAGGCCCACTTTAAAACAGCCCTGCATCACAAGAATTTTATGCCAGGTAATCGTCTTAAAATGCTGCCACGCTTTTTGGGGTGTTGCTTTATACACCATGTCAAATCCACCATCCAATTTTTCATTGTATAAATATCATCTTTTATTACAAATTGCACCACAATTTACGCTGCTTTTGCAATTCTGAAGCATTTAGAATCCTTTGATTGATTTATTATACAAATCATAAGATTTTTCAGATTATATTTTTATGCAAGTTTTGATAAATCTGCATAAAATGCCATCATATCTTCTTTTTCAGAGAATCTGGCAATATAAATCTGATTACCCATCGCAGGTGCCATAACCTCTGGCATACGCTCTGCCATACAGATATTGTCTTTATATTTTTCCATAATTGCTTCATGGTCTAATACATAATGATGTGCATCACGACGTCCGCCAAATGGACAATAATAGTGTTCACCAACTGTATCAATGCTGCTCTTATCAAATACAATCATATCTGCCCAGATTTTATAGACATTTGTGCTGTTGGCAAAATTCATCATATCCGGTGAAAAACCACCGCATGGACGCATATTAACTTCAAGCGCCACAACCTGTCCCTTTTTGCCGATAGCTTTATGGTCTTTGTTTAATCTGAAAAATTCAAAATGCACAAAACGGCTCTTAACACCAAAGGCTTTAACTGTACGGCGTCCTGCATCACGCACATCCTCTGCCAGATGCTTCTGAATATAATAATAGCTTTCTTCACCATTATTAACGATATCCATAATGGATGTCATTGTAATATTACCCGTTTCAAAAATCGGCACACCCTTGCTGTTGATAATTGCATCGTAAGAACAGATTTCACCGTCAATAAATTCTTCCATAATATACTGTATCGGTGGCAGTTGTGCAAAAAACTGTTCAAGCTCTTCATCATTTTTCAGTTTAAATGTATCATTGGCACCTACACCATTATCCGGTTTTACGATTACCGGATAACCAACTTCTTTAATAAATGCCTTTGTGTCTTCAATATTATCTACAAGATGGTATCTTGCCACAGGTACACCGGCTTTTTCATAATAGGCTTTCATACCGGATTTGAATTTGATACGCTGCATATCCTTGTTCTGGAAGCCTGATGTCACGTTAAAATCTGTACGCAGCATCGCGTCACGCTCAAGCCAGTATTCATTATTGCTTTCAATCCAGTCAATGCGGCCATATTTAAATGTGAAAAATGCCACCGCACGATACACTTCGTCATAATTTTCAAGCGTGTTTACTTTATAATACTCTGTCAATGCATCTTTTAATTCCCATGAAAGGTCATCGTATGGTTCATCACCAATACCAAATACATTGGCACCATTATTTTTAAGCTCTTTACAGAATTTCCAGTAATTCTTTGGGAAATTCGGTGAAATAAATACAACGTTCATATGTATTGCCTCCTAAATTTATTCATAAGATCGATATAAATATTAAATATCACCCAGCAAAAATGGCAGGAAATATCTGACCTGAACATACCACCAGTTCCAGTCGTGGTTGACATCGTAACCCCAGAAATCAACCCAGGCCGAAATACCCTTTTCTTCAAGCACCTGCTTTAATCTTGCTGTACTTTCTTTTAATTCATCTTCCCAGGCACCCTGACCGACACAAAAAATGGCTTTATGATGGTCGTCATTGTAAATCTTCATATATGGATGATCTGCAGGCATATTGCGCAGAAAATCAATCGGTGAATTTTCATAAATCAGCGGCTCCATATAATCACCAAAACCATCCCTGGAATCATAAATACCACTGAGTGCCAGACACATATCAAATAAATCCGGGCGTCTGAAATAAAAATTACCTGCATGCATCGCACCCATGCTGGCACCAAATACCATAATACCAGACTGCTTTGCGCCATTATTACCAACGGCATTAATCTCAAGTACTCTTGGCACAAGTTCCTCTGTCACATACCAGAACCACTGCTCATGACGTGAAATACGGTCATGTGGATTACGGTCTTTGGCAGACCAGGTTTCAATATCAATCGTATCCACAGAAAATACCTGGACTCTGCCCTGTTCAATATAATCTGCCCAATAGTCAATCATCTTAAAATTTTCAAAATCATAAAAACGACCATTCTGACATGGAAAGAACAGGCAGGGCTTTCCTGCATGTCCATAAACTTTAAACTCCATATCTCTGCCTAACTGATGGCTGTATTCTTTGTGGTATTCTATATTCATGGTTATTCCTTCTTTCTAAGTGTTCACATTATACCATGTCCACTAAATTCGAAAATACCTCATTAAGTGTCCAGGCATATGTTCTCACTAAGCTCGATAAAACCTCGCTAAGTGTTCACATTATAGTCCAACATTTTTTTGGAGTCAATACTTCGTTTTCTGCCCGTCATCCCAGTGAACATCATAATCGTTTACTTCCGGTATCTGGCTTGTGATACCAAGACACTGCATAAAAATCGGAATCTGCTGTTCCCAGGAGGCTTCACAGTGGGTACCGCCCGGTATGATTCTGCTGCATACATAGGCACCGCCGTCCATAAAAGCATTGGCTGTACGTTTAAAAATCGACAGCATCTTTGTTTTATTATGATTATTTAATTCCTCGCTGCCATAATCCATATACAGCCATGTATCTGCCTGAAGCTGTGCATTTTTAATCATCTCCATTACCTTTGTACTGCCAAGCCAAAGACTCGGTGACAACGCAGCACCTCTGGAGAAAATATCATTATACACAGCCAGCGCGTAGACCGTCATCAGCCCTCCCATAGAACTTCCTGCAATATAAGTGTGTGTTCTGTCAGAAAGTGTCGGGAAATGACTGTCAATATAAGGCTTTAACGACTTCACCATCCAGTCCATATACACGCCGCCAAGCCCTTTTAATGGTTCAGGCTTCATTCTCGGACATGGGAATGGTGAATATTCATGCAATCTGCCGCAGCCCTCATGATTACATTCCACAGCCACCACAATCAACTCTGCCTCTGTGATATCCAGATATCTTTTCATGCCCCAGCTTTTGCCATACGTGGCATCCTCATCATAAAATACGTTGTGTCCGTCAAACATATATAAGACCGGGTATCTTTTCCCTGATTTCATATCTGTCGGAAGATAAATATATAACCGACGTTTTGTATCCCCGGTAAGTACCGGGATTGTTATATTTTCTTTAATTACCATAATATACTTACCTTATTTGTTATTCTTATTTTTATCTGCTCTATTAAATAAAATTAAATATGATATGAGAGTCAAATATTTAAATTTATTTTACTCTTTTCTATTAGACCTTGTCAATCCTAACAACTATCTGTTATAATAACTGGAAGGGTTTCCCTGAGTAAAAACCCCATTATGACAAAGGAGGACAATTTCATGTCACAAAGAACAGATATTCACAAAGTACTTATTATTGGTTCTGGTCCTATTATTATTGGTCAGGCGTGTGAATTTGACTATTCCGGTACCCAGGCATGTAAAGCACTTCGCAAGCTTGGTTATGAGATTGTACTGGTGAACTCCAACCCAGCCACAATCATGACAGACCCGGAAACAGCCGATGTTACTTATATCGAGCCTTTGAATGCTGAACGTCTTGAGCAGATCATTGCCAAAGAACGTCCGGACGCTCTGCTGCCAAACCTTGGCGGACAGTCAGGCTTAAACCTTTGTGCAGAGCTTGCTGCCAAAGGTATTCTTGAAAAATATAATGTTCAGGTTATCGGTGTTCAGGTTGACGCCATTGAACGTGGTGAAGACCGTATCGAATTTAAGAAAGCAATGAATGCACTTGGTATCGAGATGGCCCGCAGTGAGGTCGCTTATACTGTTGAAGAAGCATTGGATATTGCTGATAAACTTGGTTATCCTGTTGTACTTCGTCCAGCTTACACAATGGGCGGTGCCGGCGGCGGTCTTGTTTACAATAAAGACGAACTTAAGACAGTTTGTGCCCGTGGTCTTGCAGCCAGCTTAGTTGGTCAGGTACTCGTTGAAGAATCCATTCTCGGATGGGAAGAACTTGAACTTGAAGTAGTTCGTGATAAAGACGGCAACATGATTACTGTTTGTTTCATTGAGAACATCGACCCACTTGGTGTTCATACAGGTGATTCTTTCTGTTCAGCCCCAATGCTTACGATTTCTGAAGAATGCCAGAAACGCCTTCAGGAACAGGCTTATAAAATCGTTGATTCTGTTGAAGTTATCGGTGGTACGAATGTACAGTTTGCTCATGATCCAGTGACAGATCGTATTATTGTCATCGAAATCAATCCTCGTACATCCCGTTCTTCTGCTTTGGCATCCAAAGCTACTGGTTTTCCTATCGCGCTTGTATCCGCAATGCTTGCTACAGGCCTTACATTAAAAGATATCCCTTGCGGTAAATATGGTACACTGGACAAATACGTTCCAGACGGCGACTACGTTGTTATCAAATTTGCACGTTGGGCATTTGAAAAATTCAAAGGCGTTGAAGATAAACTCGGTACACAGATGCGTGCAGTCGGCGAAGTCATGAGTATCGGCAAGAACTACAAAGAAGCTTTCCAGAAAGCTATCCGAAGCCTTGAAACTGGCCGTTACGGTCTTGGCAATGCCAAAAATTTCCGTCAGAAATCCAAAGAAGAACTGTTGCAGATGCTTGTAACACCTTCAAGCGAACGTCATTTCATTATGTATGAAGCCCTTCGTAAAGGTGCAACTGCAGATGAAATCTTTAATATCACAAAAGTTAAACATTACTTCATCAACCAGATGAAAGAACTTGTTGAAGAAGAAACAGCACTTGAAGCATTCAAAGGCTCAATGCCATCTGATGAGCTTCTGATTCAGGCTAAGAAAGACGGTTTCTCAGATAAATACTTAAGCCAGATTCTTGAAATTCCTGAAGCTGATATCCGCAACCACCGTATCGAACTTGGTGTTGAAGAAGCCTGGGAAGGTGTTCATGTCAGTGCTACCCAAAACAGTGCATACTACTATTCCACATACAATGCACCAGATAAAAACCCTGTCAGCACAGAAAAACCAAAGATTATGATTCTTGGCGGTGGTCCTAACCGTATCGGTCAGGGTATTGAATTTGACTACTGCTGTGTTCATGCATCCCTTGCACTTAAAAAACTTGGTTTTGAAACAATTATTGTCAACTGTAACCCTGAAACAGTTTCTACAGATTATGATACATCCGATAAGTTATACTTTGAACCTCTGACACTCGAAGATGTTTTAAGTATCTACCATAAAGAAAAACCTCTGGGTGTTATCGCACAGTTTGGTGGTCAGACACCACTTAACCTTGCTTCTGAGCTTGAAAAGAACGGTGTTAAAATTCTTGGTACAGCACCTGCTGTCATCGACCTTGCCGAAGACCGTGACCTGTTCCGTGAAATGATGGAAAAACTTGAAATCCCAATGCCAGAATCAGGTATGGCTTCCACAGTTGATGAAGCCCTTGATATCGCACATAAGATTGGCTATCCTGTCATGGTTCGTCCATCCTACGTTCTTGGTGGCCGCGGTATGGAAGTTGTTTACGATGATGAAAGCATGGTTAGCTATATGAAAGCCGCTGTTGGTGTAACACCAGACCGTCCAATCTTAATCGACCGTTTCCTTAATCACGCACTTGAATGTGAAGCAGATGCCATCAGTGATGGTACACACGCTTTCGTTCCTGCAGTTATGGAACATATCGAGCTTGCAGGTGTTCACTCCGGTGACTCCGCTTGTATCATTCCATCAAGACATATCACACCTGAACATGTGGCTACTATTAAGGATTACACACGCAAAATTGCAGAAGAAATGCATGTTAAAGGTCTTATGAATATGCAGTACGCTATTGAAAACGGCAAAGTTTACGTGCTTGAAGCAAATCCTCGTGCTTCCCGTACAGTACCTCTTGTATCTAAAGTTTGTGATATCCGCATGGTACCACTTGCAACAGATATCGTAACTTCAGAACTGACAGGTCGTCCATCTCCTGTACCTGGTCTTAAAGAAAAAGACATCCCATATTACGGTGTCAAGGAAGCTGTCTTCCCATTCAATATGTTCCAGGAAGTTGACCCTGTTCTTGGTCCTGAAATGCGTTCCACAGGTGAAGTTCTTGGTCTTTCTGATTCTGTTGGTGAAGCTTTCTACAAAGCTCAGGAAGCAACTCAGTCCAAACTGCCACTTAGTGGTACAGTACTGATTTCTGTCAACCGTAAAGATAAAGCTGAAGTTATTGAAGTTGCCAAGATTTTTGAAGAAGACGGATTTAAGATTCTTGCTACAGAAGGTACTTACAACCTGATTACAGAAGCCGGTGTAAAGGCTGAACGTGTGAACAAATTATCTGAAGGACGTCCAAACATCCTTGACCTGATTACAAACGGAAAGATTGATCTGATTATCAACTCTCCTGTTGGTAAAGACAGTGTAAATGATGACAGCTACTTAAGAAAAGCAGCTATCAAAGCTAAAATTCCATACATGACAACGATTGCCGCTGCTAAAGAAACAGCGAAAGGTATTCGTACAGTTCAGAAGCATGGCGTTGAAGGCGTACATTCACTCCAGTCATTACATGCACAGATTAAAGATAAATAACAATAAAAAATTAAGCGCGTCAGAAAAATCTGACGCGCTGTTTTTATAATTCCAAAAATAAATAAATTTCTAAGCTCTTGGATGTGCTTTCTCGTAAACATCCTTGATGCGGTTGCCTGTAAATCGTGTATACATCTGTGTAGTGGAAATATCTGAATGCCCAAGCATCTCCTGTACCGCATGTAAATCCGCACCATTCTCCACAAGATGTGCTGCAAATGAATGACGCAGTGTATGTGGTGTAATATCAGTATAGATACCTGCACGCTTTGCATAGGACTTTAAGACCTTCCAAAAGCCCTGGCGGCTCATCGGCTGTCCATTGCAGTTTGTAAACAAATAATCTTCATAACCAGTATGAATCATCGAATCTCTTGCCTTTGTCAAATAAGACTTTAATGCCTTCTGAGCCACACTGCCAAAAGGAATCACACGCTCTTTTGAGCGATCCTGACAGTGCACATAGCATGCGGATAAATTCACATCATTGACCTTTAACTGGATCAACTCACTGACACGCATACCTGTGGCATACAATAACTCCAACATCGCTTTATCACGAATCTCTTTGTTGCTTGTATTCTTAGGCTGTGATAACAGCAATGTCACTTCATCCACAGATAAAATCTCCGGTGCTTTCTTCTCAATTTTTGGTGGTTTAAGCATCTCTGCCGGATCATTCTGAATATAACCCTGCTTAAAAAGAAATCCGAAAAAGGCTTTCAATGTTGCAATATTTCTTGAAACTGTTGAGGGTTTAAAGGCTTCATTTTCCATCATCAGAACGTAAGCATTCAGGATCGTATATGTCATCTTTGTCACATCCGTTGTACCGTAGCTTTCGGCATACTTTGCAAATTTATGCAAATCTCTCGTATATGACAGTATTGTATTTTCTGATGAGCCTTTGACATCCTTTAAATAAGACGCAAATGCCTGTATGTATATTTCCATAATGTATCCCTCAACCATTTCTGTCGAATTTTGCTTTAATATGTTCACATTATAATAGACTATTCATAAAATTGCAATACCTAAAATTCCCGACAAAGCCTTGTTTTATGGGCATTTCAGCCACTTTACGCTATATCGTGTCCTGCATATCCAAAGCATATACCATATCTAGTTTTCACTTTTTCAAAAATAATTTTTAATATATTAAATTTTTAGCACATTTTGAGAGCATCCAGCGTCAGATACTTTTAGAACCGCTGAACTACCTGCTGCACAATGCCAGGTGTTACATATGCTTCACATGCCACCCCTGCTGTCACAAGCAGTACAATACAGCCTATTAAAATTCCCATGCGCTGCCATGCCCTGCCGCTATGAAATGCATACCGCGTATACGCTGCCCCGTCCTTATATTTAAGCACTGCAATACGAAGTATGAGCATATATGCCAGCACATAAAAAATATATTGCGGCAGCATCATCGCACAAAGAAAAATATACCCTTTAATCCCATAGCCCGCCGCCATCACAGTCATTAAATATCCTGCTGCCAGACCAAAAAATAATGTTGTAAGCACCATCGGCACAGGAATTTTGCATACATACACAGATAGTAATAACCCTGCAAGCAAGATGATGCGCCTTAAAAAAATCCTGCCAAAAAGCCCATCGATATGGTATTGCGCATCTTTAAGCTGCTGTACATATAAAACACTTTGAACTTCTGACATCTGAAGTTTTCGTATACACAGACCGGCGCAGACTGCTCCGATAATAATGCCTGCCAGGAACAAAAGCCACCATATTCTGGATAGGTGTTTTATTTTCAAAAAGGTCACCTCCCGCATATATTAAGCATTCCATTAAAACTCTGACAGTTACCAGTATATGTGCGCAGTCTAAAAATATTCCGGCGGCGTATCCATAATAATCGGCTGGACATCTTTTTGCTGGCACTGTTTTTGATAATCCGATGGCCGAATCCCCACGTATTGCTTAAACACACGACTAAAATACAGTGCATCCTCAAAACCACATGCAAACGCAATATCCTTCACCGACCTGCTGTCACCATATTGCTGTATCATTGACTGAGCTTTTTCAATGCGTTTCTGATTAAAATACTTCACCGGCGACTGCCCGTACTGCTGTTTGAACATTTTCCTGAAATATCCCTTGCAGTAGCCTGTAGCCTCAATCGCTTCAGAAATATCAAATGCCGGATTACTGATGTTTTTGTCCATGACCTCAAGAATCGTTTCCATACGCAAATCCCGTTTATGCTGCTTACTGTAAAAGCCCGCCAGCAACTGATACACCAAATCCCCGGTTACATTAATTGCCGAGCGGTCATACTCTGTTTCTGACTGCGAAAAGAAATAAGCCATCTCCATCGTCTTTCGCACACTTCCATAAGCATCGTCCTTAAAATGCTGGATACCCATTCCGCCCACCGGCCTGAAATCCCTGATAAACATGGAAATATCCAAAAAGCCCTCATCTGATGTTTTTTTATGCAGTGTCAGCGGCGGAATCACAAAAATATCCCCCACTTCAAAGGGCCATACTTCTGACCCTATAGACATCTGACCGCTGCCCTTTAAATTTAATAAAACTTCCCAGTAACCATGCTGATGATTGGGAAATTCCGTATAAATCTGCTTTGATTTGCCAATTTCTATTACTTCCATCTATCTATAAACACAACCTTTATATTTCCTGACTTTACAATTTTTTAATTTCATTTTTTTGAAATCCTGATACGTTAACCTATTCAGATTAATCTTTTTTATTTAACTCTTTCACAGTGACTTTCTTATAGTAATCTTTTTATTCTGCCGCATATTCTTAACAAAACACATTATTTTACCTTATATTACTTCATAAAATGCGTTTTGTCCATATATGTGTCTGTTTTTGTTTATAGTCGAATGATTTTTAATTGCTTATACTAAATACATATTTAAGAAGTCTGACTCATTACTTTTCAAAATAAAGTAATGAACCTGAATATCAATCAAAGAAAGGAAGCAACTTTTATGGGAATTAAATCAAGCGTAAGTCTTTACAGCTTACAGTACCAATTTTTACAGGGTAAAATGTCACTGGAGGATATTCTGATCTTCATGAACGACCTTCATGTTGACGGCATCGAGATTCTACCGGATCAGATGCTTAAAGGTACACCAACACCATCTGAAGAAACATATGCCATGTGGGATGCCTTAATGGAAAAATACCATCCTGGTCTTGCCTGCGATGATATTTTCTTAAACACAAATCTTTATAAAAACAGAGAACTCACAAAACGTGAATGTATCGAACTGATCAAACAGGAAATCGTCATGGCACACCGCCTTGGTTTTAAAGTTATCCGTCTTGTATCTATGATACCTGCCTGGATTCTTGAGCCTTGTCTTGAAACAGCCGCCAGAAATGATGTAGCACTTTGCATCGAAATTCACGGTGGTCTTGGTTTTGGTGTACAAAAGACAGATGAATATATTAATGAAATGCTTCGATTAAACTCTCCTTACATCGGTATTGTGCCTGACACTAGCCTTTTCTGCAGACGTACACCCCGAGTTGTTGATGATTACTGTATGCAGGTTTACGGCACAAATCCTGAATTAATTCAATATGCCAATGAAGTATTTGAAAGCGGTACAGACTTCTTTGCTCTGCATCAGAAATATGGTGATATGGATCCTAAATTGAAATCACTTATCAAGGACCCTGCTAAAGATTTCTTCTATGCCACAAACCTTGAAGGCTACGAAAACCGCCCTGTAACATGTATGGATGGTCTGACAGACTATATCAAACATTTCCACTTCAAACTGTATGAAATGACACCTGAAGGCATTGAACACAGTATTGACTACAAAGAAGTGATTGAGTACCTGCACAAACATAATTACAATGGTTATGTTTCTACAGAATATGAAGGCAACCGCTGGGTATTGCCTGACCATGAAATCCCTGAAAAAGAACAGGTTGCTGCACATCAGAAGCTCATTCAGCGTTTAATTAAAGAAGTCGAAGCTTAAGGAGGCCACATTTATGTTTGATAATAATGTTTTTATTGAAGGCACATGCCATAATGTTGAAGAAGACGGCCGTATCATCGGCTATGAAATGCAGACACATATTACATACTACCGTGGTATTCCACTATCTATGATTAATTTCATCGCTGTTGAGGTGGACGGTAAAAAAGTGCCTGCCGAAGATATCCGTTTCACACCAGACCATATTGACTGGTTCACTCTTGCCGAAATGGAAACTATCGGCACAATCAAATGGGAATACGGTGTACCTGCCACTGTCCGCGTCTTAAAAGAAGGCGGTTTGTCCAAAGGCAGTCACGAAGTGCATCTGACTGTATGCACACGTACAGCCTACATTCCTGTTCCACTTGAAGGTAATATGACACGTACTGTTGTTATTGAATAAAAATCCATCGGCAAAATCTGTTTGGTGTATCTGTAGCATATAAATACAATGCCGATGTATCTGCCACATATAAATACAATGCTGGTGCATCTGCTGTATATAAATACAATGCTGGTGCGCTTGTCGCATTGACATCTATACATCAAAATGGCATAATAAAAGCTGACAAAGTTTTAAGCTCTGTCAGCTTTTATTTTTATATAATCAGCTTTTTTATAAACAGGAGGACTTATTCATTTATACAAAATAATACATCTATAAATACAATTACCTTAAAGGAGTTATAATATGAAAATATTCAGAAACACCGTGACAGCCCTCGTACTTATGCTGTTTATCATCTCAGCCGCGGTCACCATCACCTTAAATTTCCGTCCACTATTTTATTTTGATATTGATTATCTGGATATCGAAGCACAGTCTGAATTTTCAAAAGAAGATATTCGCAATAACTATGATGCGTTGATTGATTACAATTCCATGTTAAATCATGACACTTTGGAATTTCCAACGTTGTCGATGTCGGAAGGGGGACGTATTCATTTTGAAGAAGTCAAACAGATTTTTGTTGCGATTGAATATATATTTATCGCAAGCGGTATCATCGGTCTTGCCCTTCTTCTATTGTTGATATGCAAATTCAAAGAGTTTCTTTTTTTGAAGCTGGCCGCCATATTAACAATTGTTATTCCTGCAGTACTTGCAATACTGATCAGTATAAACTGGGAAGCTGCCTTTGTCACCTTCCACCATATTTTCTTTAACAACGATTACTGGCTGTTTTATCCGGATAAAGACCCTGTGATTTTAATGCTTCCAGACGAGTTTTTCTTCCATTGTGCTGCCATGATTCTCATTCTTGTTATACTTGGCAGTTTTATTTCATTTATGATCTACAGGATTTTGCGCAAAAAAAATTTAAAACGTATAGCCTGAGATATTAAAAGACCTTGAACATACAATGTATTTTAACTTTAATCTACATTATATGCTCAAGGTCTTTTCTTTTTAATAAATTCTAAATATCAGTCGAATCGATGTAATGACAAACACAACAACGCATACGGCTGCAATTGTTGTAAATACATACCCCTTTTTTGTAAACAAACCAATCTCCTGCAAATCCACACGCTTGCGGCGGATGCATTTAATCGCTGTAGGGATGTTAAACAAAATCAGCACAAGTATCACTGCAAATGATACATACCAGAGTATCTGCTGTATAATACCCATAATATTGACCTTCTGTGCATAAGATGTCACAACAATACTTTTATTTCTTGTGATAAATGAAAACTGATTATGCTCTGTACTGACATTCTCATATTCATCAGAATCTGTCAGTGATGCAGTATAATTTTTCGGATATTCAAAGGAATATAAAATACCGTTTGTGACATCCGAACCACCAAGAAATTGTGAAAAATCAATCTTATCACTATACTGCATCTGAATCTGCTTTAGTGTGTTTCGTTCATTCATACCACCATTCATCTGTGACCGGCCTGACACATCATTGCCATCCAAAAATCCGCATGTCAGCTTGGCAAGCAGTTCTGCTGACGTAGCTTTAATCGTTACACGATAAAGTACTGTCTTATCCAGGCCGTTTTCCTGACGCTCATAAGTCATAAAATTATTCACACGCTCTTTAATAAGATTTAACAGATTCGTGCCCGCCAATGCATCCATATCATCAGCCAGGCAGAATTCAAAGGTGCGCTCCAGATTCTTTTCATTGTGCACAATAGTGCTGACGCTGATGCTTGTCAGATTAATATCTGTACCAAGCTGTACGGTTATCTCCTCTGATGCAGAAGTGACAATCTCAATCAAATGTTCGTCATTTTGTGTCGTATCCTCTGAGGACTGAATATAGCCATATTTATCGGATATATTCTCCAGGCGATAACCATCATCCACTTTAAAAATCCATTTTATTGTGGAATCTGAATCTGAAAAATCCACATAATATCCGGCATTGACATAGCACTGAATTAACCTTCTTGCCTGCAGCGCCGCATCTTCAGACTGCTCATATCCCACGGAAAACACACTGTCTGTCGAACCGAAAATCTGATTCAGATAAGCCGCAAGCTGCGCATCACTGGATGCAGTAAAGGCATAAGAAAAAATCTTTTGCGTATTTGTCAGCGATACTGTGTAATGAATCGTGTCTGAAGCAAGCTCCTGCATCTTTGTATTAATCTCGCTTGTCTGAAGCAAATCATACTTATCTCTGTCAAGTACCAGATCAACCTGTGCCGCATAAGTACCGTCAGCACCGGTCATATCTGTAGTAATGGTCACACTTTTAAAAGCCGTGGAATCCATCGTCGAATAATCTATTTTCTCTCCACAGTTAATCTCTGTGCCTTCAAATACAAGTGTATTGCTTCCGGCTGTATACAGTGCGGATAAATCAGCATCTTCAAATTCAGAAAACTCTGTCCGGATTGCACCATCCAGCCAGTAAAACATATCTGTTGACGTAAATTCTTCCTTAATAACGTAACCATGTTTAAACATCGTATCAGAATAATCATAGTAAACAGCAGTACTGACCTGCGTCTTATTCGGATTACTGTCAGAATCCAGTATATGACTGATTTTAATCTGATAATCTGTGATTGACGCAAATGGAATCACAAAACGGATATTGACATTATCACCGGCATCTTCAATCGAGCAGCCCATATCACCTGGGCAGTACTTTTCTATCGTCTGGCGCATCAAATCCCTGTCACCGTTAAACAATTTATCCACAACACTTGAGGTCATGGTCATCGTCATCACACGTTCACCGTCAAAATTACGATTAATATTTAATTGTGTATTCACTGTCATTGTTTCCATCTTGCCACAGCCGCCAAGCATCATTAACAATAACATCGCCAGGCAAAAAATAACACCTTTAACGACAGATGGAAACGTTCTTTCGTTATTTTTCATCAACGCGCTTCTCTCCAAACCTTTCAATGATACAGCGGCGTGCCAGATCAAGTGAAGTCACTACTGCATAATCTCTGACTTTTTCACGATTACCTGTGAAATGACACTCTTTAACGGTCACATCACCATCAACATAACAACCGATGTACACAAGTCCCACCGGTTTTTCCTTTGTACCGCCATCAGGGCCTGCAATACCGGTAATGGCAATGGCAACATCGGCTTTGGCAAGTTTCGCAGCACCCTTAGCCATCTCCTTGGCTGTTTTTTTGCTAACTGCACCGTGCTTTTTAAGTGTCTTTTTAGACACGCCAAGCATTTTCATCTTGGCTTTATTGGCATAGGTCACAATGGCCTGATTTAAGACTTCTGAAGCACCGGGCACATTGACAATCCGTCCGGCTACAAGTCCGCCGGTACAGGACTCTGCTGTAGTGATGCTTAAATGATGCGCCTTCAGCAGCGCTACCAGATGGTCTTCTAACTGAACGTGTTCATCAGTTGTATACACATCCTTAGGAAAGCGCTTCTTCAATTCTTTAACAACCGGTTTTAAAAGCTTCTTTGCAAATGCTTCATCTTCTGCCTTGGCAGTCACTCTTAAATGCACCTCGCCTGTCTTTGCATATGGCGCGATTGTTGGATTTGTCTGCTTATCGATCAAATCACTGATTTCTGCTGCAACCCAACTTTCGCCGCGTCCGGCAATTTTAACAGTTTCTGACATAAGCACCTGTGCACTTAAAGAAGCCAGATAAGGCATCATATCATTTTCAAACATTGGATAAAGTTCGTTTGGTGGTCCAGGAATCAAAAGGATATGCTTCTTTGGTTCATCATCAGTCTGAATGATGATACCAGGTGCTGTGCCATTATGATTATCCACTACAATCGCACCCTCAGGTATATACGCCTGTTTCCAGTTATTTTCTGTAATATCCTTTCGCTGAATACGCTTAAAATACGCTGTAATGCATGCTTTGGAATGTTCGTCAAGTACCAGTTTCTTTTTAAGCACACTGGCCACTGTTTCCTTTGTCAGATCATCCTCTGTCGGTCCGAGGCCGCCTGTCATAATGATGATGTCCGAACGCTTCAGCGCAGTCTTAATTGTCTGTTCAAGACGTTTGGCATTATCACCGACAGTCACCTGATAATAACATTCCAGGCCTAAATCTGCACACTTTTGTGCAAGATAGCCTGCATTTGTATTTGTAATATTTCCCATAAGAATTTCTGTGCCTACGGAAATGAGTTCAACAACCATTAAATGTCGCCTCCCAAAACAACCTGTTTATTCTTAACAAGGTAATCAATCAGTGAAATGATGGTTAAAATTAATGATGCATAAATCAGCACCTGTTCAATCCAGAAAACGATTGTGCCGCCAAAATCAGGAATCATAAAGATAATCGTAATCATTGTGACAGCTGTTTTCCATTTGCCCCACCAGCTTGCAGCGATGACAATACCACTCTCTGCTGCTACAAGTCTGAAACCGCTGATAATAAATTCTCTGGCAATAATAATAATTACAATCCATGCAGGAATACGATCCAGAGCAATAAAGCATACAAGTGCAGATACCACAAGCAGCTTGTCAGCCAAAGGATCCATAAATTTGCCAAAATTTGTCACAAGGTTGTATTTTCTTGCAATCTTACCATCCAGCATATCTGTCAGACTTGCCACAACAAACACAATCAGTGATACAATCTTTCCTGCAAGACCAAGCCACGGTGTACACAGCATAAATGCCACAAATACTGGCACAAGAATGACACGAAGAACTGTAAGCTTATTCGGTAAATTCATAAATCACATCTCCTATCAAATCATACTCACTTGAACCGGTAATTTCCACCGGCACCATATCTCCTGACATCATATCTTCTTCAGCATTGACAAATACATATCCGTCAACGTCCGGCGCATCCTTATAGGTTCTGCCTATGTACACACCATCCTCAGGGATACGTCCCTCAATCATCACCTGCAGGTGGCGGCCAACCATTGACTCTGCGGCCTCAAAAGCGATTTCCTGCTGAATCTCCATAAGTTCATCCCGGCGCGCTTCTTTGACAGCCTCATCAATCTGATCCGGCATTGTGGCTGCAGGTGTATCTTCTTCTGCAGAGTAAGCAAACACACCAAGTCTGTCAAATCGCATCTCTTTGACAAAGTTTTTAAGAATTTCATGGTCTTCCTGCGTTTCTCCCGGAAAACCACTGATTAACGTTGTACGCAGGGCTATATCCGGAATCTCACGGCGAAGCTTACCTATAATGTCTACCAGCTCCTTATGGGAAGTCTTACGGCCCATACGCTTTAAAATCGCATCACTGGCATGCTGAATCGGAATATCCAGATAATGGCAAATTTTAGGTTCTGTTTTAATAGTTTCGATAAGCTCATCGTAAATTTCTTCAGGATAACAATATAAGATACGAATCCACTCAATACCATCAATTTTACACAGTTCCTGTAACAGCTTGTGGAATACCTTTTCACCGTAAATATCCTTGCCATACATTGTCGTTTCCTGTGCAACAATATTAATTTCTTTAATGCCTTTAGCTGCAAGCGCTCTGGCATCTCTTAAAATATCCTCCATCGGCACGCTTCTGTAATCACCGCGAAGCTTTGGAATAATACAATATGTGCAATGCTTGTCGCAACCCTCAGCAATCTTTAAATAACTGAAATAACCGCCGGTTGTCACAATACGGTCTGTCTTTGCTGCAGGAAGTACATCAATATCTTTAAATGTCTGCACATGCTTCTCACCATTTAATACAGCCTCAAGTACAGTTACAATCTCATCATACGCTGTCGTACCGACAATCGCATCCACTTCATCAATTTCCTCGATAATCTCGGATTTATAACGCTGTGCCAGACATCCTGATACGATCAAGGCTTTTAAATGGCCTGTTTTTTTCAGTTCTGCCATTTCAAGAATGGTTTCAATACTTTCCTGTTTGGCATCCTGGATAAATCCGCATGTATTGACAATAACAACGTCTGCGTCTGTTTCATCATTTGTGATTTCGCAGCCGTAATCATTTAAAAGTCCCAGCATGACTTCTGAGTCCACAAGGTTTTTATCACAGCCAAGGGAAATAAATGCAATTTTCATATTTTCTATATCTCCGTTTATTTAAACATTTCCGCTGAGCGTACACAATTATACATCAACATGGCAATTGTCATCGGTCCGACACCGCCTGGTACAGGTGTAATTGCAGATACTTTATCCGCCACATCGTCAAAATCCACATCGCCGCACAGCTTGTTCTGCGCATTGCGGTGAATACCGACATCAATCACAACTGCACCATCTTTGACATATTCTCTTGTAAAGAATAAAGGTTTTCCGATAGCACAAATTAAAATATCAGCTTCACGACACATCGACTTTAAGTCTTTTGTATGAGAATGACAAATTGTCACTGTTGCATTTTCACGAAGCATGAGTAAAGACATCGGTTTACCTACGATATTACTGCGGCCAACCACAACACAATGCTTGCCATCCATCTCAATGCCGCTGCGCTTTAACAACTGGATAATACCTGCAGGTGTACAGGATACAAAACCTGGCTGTCCGATACAAAGCGCACCTACACTCTGTGGATGGAAACCATCCACATCCTTTTTAGGGTCAATAGCCTGAATCACTTTGTCCTCGTTAATATGTGCAGGTAATGGTAACTGAACTAAAATGCCATTCACATCTGTTCTCTGATTTAATTCTCCAATCAGACCAAGTAATGCTTCTTCTGTCGTATCCTCAGGCAATTCATAAGCCAGAGATTCGATACCGATATATGCACATGCATTTTTTTTATTGCGCACATACACAGACGATGCAGGGTCATTGCCTACCTGAATCACTGCAAGTGCCACAGATACGCCCTGTGCTTTAAGTTCTGCCACTTCTGCCTTTAATTCATCTTTTATTGTCTGAGAAATCTCTTTACCGTTAATAATCTGTGCCATCATTTACCTCCGAAAGGATTAGAATAATCCTGTAATATTTCCATTTTCATCGACGTCAATACCTTCTGCTGCAGGAACTTTAGGAAGTCCAGGCATCGTCATAATTGAACCTGTAATCGCAACAACAAAACCTGCACCCGCAGATACATAAACTTCACGAATATTGACTGTAAAACCTTCTGGTCTGCCAAGTAATTTAGCATTATCTGAAAGTGAATACTGAGTTTTTGCCATACATACCGGCAGATTGCCAAAGCCAAGGTCTTCAATCTTTTTCAGTGCTTTTGTAGCTGCAGGTGAATATGTCACACCATCTGCACCGTAAATCTCTGTTGCAATCGTCTGAATCTTATCTTTTAAGGACATGTCATCCGGATACAGTGGTTTATAATGACTTTCCTTTGTTTCAAGTGTTTCCATCAGCTTGTACGCCAGAGCCTCGCCGCCTTCACCGCCAAGCTCCCATACTTTGGCAGGTGCAAATGCACAGCCGCGGGCTTCACAAAATTCCTGAACAAATGTCAGTTCTTCTGCACTGTCTGTCACAAATTCATTCAGTGTTACAACAACAGGCACACCGAATTTCTGAAGATTTTCAATATGTTTTTCAAGGTTGACAATACCTTTCTTTAATGCCTCCAGATTTGGTGTTGCAAGATCTGCTTTAGCTACGCCGCCATTATATTTAAGTGCGCGCACTGTTGCCACAAGTACAACCGCATCTGGTTTAAGGCCTGCTTTACGACACTTAATATCCAGGAATTTTTCTGCACCAAGGTCTGCACCAAAACCTGCCTCTGTAACTACAATATCAGAAAGTTTGAGTGCCATCTGTGTCGCCTGTACGCTGTTACAGCCATGGGCGATATTTGCAAACGGGCCACCGTGAACGATAGCTGGTGTATGTTCAAGTGTCTGAATCAGATTAGGCTTAATTGCATCTTTTAATAATGCGGCCATAGCACCAACAGCTTTTAAATCTTTAGCAGTCACAGGTTCACCGTCATAATTGTATGCCACAATAATTTTACTTAATTTATCTTTTAAATCCTGCATGTTCTGTGCAAGACATAAAATTGCCATAATTTCGGATGCCACTGAAATCACAAAATGATCTTCACGTACAACACCATCTACCTTTGCGCCAAGACCGATGACAATATTTCTAAGTGCACGATCATTCATATCTTCACAACGTTTCCAGACAATCTGATTCGGATCGATACGAAGTACATTGCCCTGATGGATATGATTGTCAAGCATGGCTGCAAGCAGGTTGTTTGCAGATGTAATCGCATGGAAATCACCTGTAAAATGAAGATTTAAGTCATCCATAGGTACAACCTGTGAGTATCCGCCGCCGGCAGCACCGCCTTTAATACCAAAGCATGGTCCAAGGGATGGCTCTCTTAAAGCAATTGTTGCTTTCTTACCAATACGGCATAATGCCTGTCCAAGACCAACACTAACTGTTGTCTTGCCTTCACCTGCAGGTGTCGGATTAATCGCTGTGACAAGTACAAGCTTACCGTCAGGTCTGTCTTTAATCTTCTCCCACAATTCATCGGATAACTTTGCCTTATATTTACCGTATAATTCAAGGTCATCTTCTTCAATACCAAGCTTTTTAGCTACTTCTTTGATGTGTACCATTGACGCTTCGCGAGCAATTTCGATATCTGTTTTCATTTGACATCCTCCTTATATGTGTGTACTGAAATATATCTGCTTAAAATTTAATATGACATATTACACCACTGCTTTCACTGCTTTTTTCATTTTCAGTTACTTTATATTTTTTTAAATATTTCTCAAAAATACTTTATCTCTCAGTGTCATACATGCGACATCTGCTTATACATAGTTTTCCACAAAATCTTCAAATTCTTCTGCGGACATCAGCACCTTACGCGGTTTTGTGCCTTCCTCAGGGCCAACAACCCCTGCATCGGCAAGCTGGTCCATAATGCGGGCAGCCCTGTTAAAACCAATCTTATAGACTCTTTGCAGCATACCGATAGAAGCTTTGTCTTTTTCAATAATAAATCTTCCGGCATCTGCAAAATAGACATCCCTGTCTGCCGCCGCACTGGCACCATCCGGTGTTTTGGCTGCTGCAATCTTACTTTCAATATCTGAACTGTACTGGACATCTTCACCATTTTCTGCTTTTAAGAACTCAACGACATCATTGACTTCTTCATCTGTGACAAATGCACCCTGGACACGTTTAGGCTTCTGGACATCCGCCGGATAAAAGAGCATATCACCTTTACCAAGCAGTTTTTCCGCGCCATTCATGTCAATGATTGTTCTTGAATCGACACCTGATGATACAGAAAATGCAATTCGTGACGGAATATTCGCTTTGATAATACCTGTAATAACATTGACAGATGGTCTTTGTGTTGCAATAACCAGGTGAATACCTGCAGCTCTGGCAAGCTGTGCCAGACGGCAAATCGCATCTTCAACCTCTGAGGAGGATACCATCATCAAATCCGCAAGCTCGTCTACAATAATCACAATCTGAGGCATCTTTTTATATGTTTCACTCTCATACTCAGATGCTTCAATCTTTGCATTATAACCTTTAATATCACGCACACCAAGTTCAGCAAACTTTTGATAACGGTCTGTCATCTCTGTCACTGCCCAGTTTAAGGCACCTGCAGCCTTTTTCGGGTCTGTGACAACCGGAATCAGCAGATGCGGAATGCCATTGTATACAGAAAGCTCGACCACCTTCGGGTCAATCATAATCAAACGGACATCCTCAGGTTTTGCTTTATATATAATACTCATAATCATCGTATTGATACAGACGGATTTACCTGAACCTGTAGCACCGGCAATCAGTACATGCGGCATCTTGGCAATATCTGTGACAATCACCTGACCGCCGATATCCTGACCTACTGCAAAGGATAAGTTTGCCTTACTTTTCTGGAATTCGACACTTTCAATCAAATCCCTGAGCATAACTGTCGTGTTTTCTTTATTCGGCACTTCAATACCCACTGCTGCTTTGCCTGGAATCGGTGCCTCAATACGGATATCTGAAACTGCAAGATTTAATTTGATATCATCTGACAATGCCACAATCTTGCTGACCTTCACACCCTGGTCCGGTGTCAATTCATATCGTGTCACTGAAGGACCGCAACTGACATTTGTCACCTGAACCTTGACACCGAAGCTGTCTAATGTATTCTGAAGTTTCATTGCCGTTTCCTGCAAATGACTGTCACTGACTTTATTCGTCTTTGGCTTGCCACGCTTTAAAAGGTCAATCGGTGGGAATACATATTCCTTGACAGGTGCCTTGATTTCTTCCTCAGTTACAGGCACTGTTTCTGCGGCTGTTGCTTTTTTAATCGTCTTGACAGGTGTTCCTGCAGCCTGAGGCTGTGAACCTTCCACTATGCCACCTGTACTATTATCACCAGCAGCACTGTCAAAATCATCATCTGTCAGACGACGCATAAACGCACGGTCTGTATTGTCAGAAAATGCTTCATCTATATCTGGCGGCATAAAGCCATCTTCATCCAGGGAAGCTGTCTGTACTTCATTTTGCAAAGAATCCTCATAGGCCTGCTGTGCTGCAACCACCGTATCTGAATCCAGCACCATGGTATGTTCAGACACACCCTCAAAGGAAGGTGCCACATCTGCCGCCGTGTCCTCAGAAATATCTTCTTCAAACCGAATCGGTGCCATACGTGTCACTGTAATCTGCGGTGCTTTATTTTGTGTTTCTTTAATTGCATCTAATGCTGCCAGACCCGCTGCGTCTGTCGCATCCGCATCAGACAGCTCTGTTGCTGCGCGTACTGGTACCGGTTCTTCAATATCTACATCTGCAAGCTTAAAATCTTCAGGCAACGTATGCAGTTCATCAAAGCTGCGTTCGTGTTTAGGCTGATGTGTCGAACGTTTTTCACTGGCATGTGAACGCTTTCCTGCAAAATCTGACGCATCATCGTCATAATCCTCACTGTAAATATCATCATCTTCATACGCAGATGCTTTCTGTGCATAGCGGGATTTTCTTGCCTGTTCTTTTTCCTTAATGATTTGTTCTTCCAGTGCAAGCTGTTCCTCATAGGCTTGTCTGCGCATCTCCTCTTTGATGCTCTTTCTTTCTTCACGATACTCGCGGCTTTCATCCGCCCAGTCTTTGATTTTTTCAAGTAAAACTGTAAATACTGCTTTCTGTGCCATAAATACAATGCCAAGCATCATACAGATAATCAAAAGCACATATGTACAGATTTTTCCGATATATGGTACAAGGAAATGACATACTGTACCACCGATAATGCCACCACCATTTTTATAAACACTACAGTCTTTGTAATAGTCCGAAATCTTTGTTGCTGCATCAAATGGTGAAACAAGCATTTGTAATAATGCCATCAGGCACACAACAAACAATATAAATGCCAGAACTTTCTTCCAGACAAAATTACTCCGTTTGTTGGACAGGCAGAATGCTGTACCAAAGAAAATACAATACGGCAATACATAAGCCATCCAGCCAAATACACCAAACAAAAATATACTGACATATCCACCAAGTTTACCGCCAAATCCCAGTGTACTGACAAGAAATAAAATAGACACAGCCAGTGACACAATCATCTTGACCTCGTCATACATGCCATTACGTTCTATCAGTTCCTGCTGTGTATATTGATTTCTTCCTGCATTCTTTTTATTTGAAGCAGATGTATTTCTGCTTTTGTTCTGTGTTGATTTTGTTGTTCTCTTTTGTGTGGACGCAGTTGATTTTTTAGTTGATGCTGTTGTCTTTGTTCCAGTCTTACTGCGAGCACCGCCTGCTGCCGCCTGCTTTTTAGTTGTAGCTGCAGTCTTGCCGGATGCAGACTGCTTTCCTGATGTCTTCTTTGATGTTTGCGCGGAAGCCATGTCTTATCCTCCTTATCTTGTTACTTACAAAATAATTGCGAAACATTATATATCCCGGCTGAGATAATTAAATATTCCGCAATTATTGAAATACACACTAACTATTTATTAAAAAAGAAATATGCAATCAGTGAAATCAAACCGACTGCTGCACAGTAATATGCAAAATATCGATACTTGCTTTTTCTGACGATGTTCAACATCACTTTAATACAAACATAACCTACAACACCTGCAACAATCATACCTACAATATAACTTGCAACAAGTGTACCTGTAATCGCTTCATCTCCAAGATGTCTTAATGATAACAGATTCGCACCGACAATCGCCGGAATAGACATCAGGAATGAATACTTCACTGCAAAGTTCTTATCAAGTCCAAGGAAAAGACACGCTGTAATCGTGGAACCTGATCTTGAAATACCAGGGATAGTTGCAATACCCTGAACAGTACCGATAATTGCTGCATCCTTGTAAGTCGTCGCCTTTGCTTTTTTCTTGCCGCCCCTGCGTCCGTCTACAAGCAGAAGTTCAATCGCTGTAATCAGAAGTCCGACTGCCGGAATCAGAAGAACACTGCTGGCAGACTCTGTCACTTTACTTAAAAGCATACCAATAATCGCTGTCGGAATACTTGTCACAATAATCAATGCTGCAAACTTTCTGTAAGCATGGTTGATTAATTTGCGCATCGGGCGATCTTCATGTTTGATTTTGTTCATCACCCATGTGTAACCATTCACACACACGTCCACGATCAGACCCACACCGTGAATCACAAGATTCTTCACATCTTCCCAGTATACAATACATACAGCAATCAATGTGCCTAAATGCAACAATGTTTCAAACAGAATACCAGTATCCGAATTTAAGTTGAATACATGCTGAAATATTGCCAGATGACCTGAACTGCTCACCGGAAGAAACTCTGTAGCACCCTGAATAATTCCCATTAATATCGCATATAAAAATTGCATTTTATCTTTAGCTGAAAATTCAGCTTTCCTCCCATATTCATATTTGTAAATCTATATTACACTATTTTTTATTCTTTGTCAAAAACTGTTTACTGCACATTTCTTAATTTTATACAAATTTTATATAATGCTGTCTGGGTCCTGAATTTAGAATACCATTCATTCCTGCACAAATGAACACTTTAAATATTTGTTATTCACATCTATATATTTTCCGACTTTATATCTTCTTTGTCTGCCTGGATATCAATCATTTGGTTCAACTGTTTCAGGGCCTCACTGATACCTCCGACTGCATCCATCAGACCGAATGCAACCGCTTCTTTGCCATCCAAAATCGTGCCGACATCCTTCGCCAGCTTGCTTGTGTCAAGCATCAGTTGTTTAAGAGTGTCTTTATCAATGCCCGAATGCCATGTCACAAAATTTAAAATACGTTCCTGAATGCGTTCAAAATATTCATACGTCTGGATAACCCCAATCACCATTCCGTTCATACGCACCGGATGAATAATCATTGTACCGCTTGGTACAATCATCGAATAATCCGCTGCCACAGCTAAAGGCACACCAATGGAATGACTTCCGCCAAGCACAAGGGATACTGTCGGTTTACTTAGGGAGGCAATCATCTCCGCAATGGCAAGTCCCGCCTCTACATCGCCACCAACAGTATTGAGTAAAATCAAAACCCCGTCAATCTCATCGCTATCCTCCACCGCTGCAAGCATCGGCAGTATATGCTCATATTTTGTTGTCTTTGTCTGGCTTTGTGCAAGTTCATGCCCTTCTATCTCTCCAATAATGCTTACAAGTTGGATTTTATGTTTTGCACTGTTTTTATCTAACGTAAGTTGCCCCATCTCACGGACATTATCCTGCGTTTCCTTTGTATCTGTATTGTTTGTATTATCTGCATCATCTACATTATCTGTATTATCTGCATTCTCTATATCCATTTTTTCTGCGTCTGCTTTTTCTATATCCGTCTTTTCCTTCAAATTTTCCCGAAATTTTTCCATACCGATTTCAACTCCTCACATCTGGTCATTATCGTCATACATCTCTAGTATGGAAATTTTTATCAAACTTATACTTAAAGTTTTAAAATCCAAAATCATTTCCCAAAATGCAAAAATAAAACTAAAGCAACAAAATTAAGACAGATAAATCAAAAAACATAACTTAAAAAGACAAACAAAAAGACTCCGAACAAAACTCGGAGTCTTTTATATTTGCTGTTTTTAATTGTCTATCACTGAATAAATTAATAATGATAGAATGTATGGTCACCAATTACAAGTGTTTCTGCCACGTTTGGCACATTAAACGGACCACTTAAGAAGAAATAAAAACCTTCAACGTTATTATTCCCTGCTATGGCATCTTTTGCTGCCTGTGTACATGAGGCAGGAACACCATTCTGAAGTGCTGCATTTAAACGTGGACTTGTCGCTGGCATAAACTGGCCTGGTGCAAAGATAACTTCTTTAATTGTGTTCGGGAACAAACTGCTCTTTACACGATTGATAACAACGTTTGCTACTGCAAGCTGTCCTTCATAAGACTGATTACCTGCTTCGCAATAAACGACTGCTGCAAGAAGCTGTTCTTCGTCTGCTGTAGCTGCAATTGCTGATGATGTATTTGTAGCATCATTAGCTTCATCATCAGAAACTTTCTGAACATAGTCTGCAGATACATAACCACTGACTGTTTTTCCATTGGATGTTGTTGATACTTTATACCAGCCATTGCTTTCGCCTTCAATTGTCAAATATGTATTCTGATATAATACTGTCAATACTGTGCTTGCCGTTGAAGCCTGAGAACGTAAATTCAACGCAACACATGTAACTTTACCTTTTGTGTAAGTTGTTGTATCCTCTACTGTGGTATCATTTGAACCTGAGTTACTATCAGATGCACCCTCTGTCTTTGTGATATATGCTGCTGCGACATAACCTGTCACTGTCTTGCCATTCACTGTTGCTGTCACCTGATACCATGTACCGCTCTGTCCTGTAATCTGAACTGTTGCATTCTTGCCAAGACAACCGAGAATCGACGCTGATGTCGATGCAGAGGAACGAACATTTAAACCATATGATGTATTCACGACACCCTGTCCTGATACTGAAGTTGTCTGATCAGAAGAAGATGTACTGTTGTTATTGTTATTTGTATTGTTGCTATTGTTGTCCGTAAGTGTAATGTATGATTTATACACATATGCAGTTACTGTCTGTCCGTTTAATGTAAGAGAAACCTGATACCACTCCGTACCGCTTGTCCCAATCACATTTACTTTTGTGCCAAGACCAATTGTGCCAAGTCTTGCAGTTGAAGTTGATGGGCCCTTTCTTACATTTAATGCACTTGTGTTGACCACACCTGTCGCATTTACTGTAGTATCTGTCGTTGTCTGGCTCTGTCCGGCTGTAATGTATTTTGAATATACATAACCGCTTTTCGTTGCCCCGCTGACGGATACTGTAACTTTATACCAGTCACCCTGTGTTTCTTCAATCTGGACACTCGTTCCACTTGAAAGTACACTTACAACAGAAGTCTGAGTTGATGCACCACTTCTCAGGTTTAATGCACTTACATTTACAGTTCCTGTTGTTGCAGCAAACACTTGAACGGAATTCATAGTTGAAACAGCAAATAGTAACATCACTGTTGTCAGCCCTGCTGACACAAACTTTGTGAATCTACTTGTTTTTTTCATTTTTTTGTACCACCCTTTGTATTTGTTACAATAGTTTAAACTTTGTATGGACTTATTATGTCACACTTTTGAAATAAAATCAAGCCTTATTTTAGTTGCATCCCCCACCAAGGCCCCAAAACTGCCCCATTTATGCCGATTTTATTCGTTTTTATTCGATTTTTATGTAAATCAAATGCCCCGAAAGCCCCTTTATTCATTTAATATTTTGTTAATATTTAGTAACATTTTATGTAATCCACCAAAAAGTCGGCAACTTCCGAAAAATTTTCCAGCGAAAATACCGGAACATCTGCCTGAATCGGACAATCACTGACAACAGCCACCCGATTTGTGATATTTTCCATCAAATGTGCACAAACATCTGACCTGTACAACTCAATTTTTGGTTGATTTCCAAATTTGAAACCTTCCACAAGAATTAAATCCACATCTGAAACATATGGTACAAGTTCGTCAAGACACAAATCGTACATATTTTTGTGAATCCATGCACATTTTTTTTGTGAAGATATAAGTACAGTCTGCGCACCGGCCTTAAAAAGCCTGTCTGTATCCTTTCCCTCCACATCTATCTCAAAATCATGTCCATCATGTTTAATTACCGCCACTTTAATGTTTTTTTGCAACAAAACTGGTATTAATTTCTCCAAATATGTTGTTTTTCCAGTTCCCGACCACGCAGCAAATGAAATTAATGGTATTAAATTATGACGTTTTATTTTTGGATTTGTAATTTTTCTGTCATTATTTTTTTTCATTTCAAGCGTTCTTATATAGTCTAAAGCATCGTAATAGCATTGTCTGTCATTCATATTAAAGAAACATTGACCACATGCTACCATCGCTTCAACGATTATTTTCTTTCCCTGACACAAATCATAAATTTGCATCATCTTATATTGATGTCTATTAATCAGTATATGAAGTGTCGAATAAATACTTCTGTGATACCAACCAAAGAGAGGTTGGATTTTACCATTTTCATGGGCAGCCACACTATAACCGATATCTTTATCCTCCGGCACACAACCAAGTAATATTTCTGGTGTGGCGAAAGGCATATCAACTGCACAGACGCAAAAATGTTCTAACTTAGTCTGGGCAAAAACAGCATATAAACCGCCCATTGGTCCGCATTGACGATAAACATCAACAATTTTATGCACGCCGTAACGTTCTTCAAGTTTTAACGCTTCTAATTGTTTTTTTTCTGCCACCGATACATAGATATCTTTAAAATAAGGTTTGAAGCGATCAATCATATATTCAATCACCGAATATTGACCAAAGGGCAGCGATGCTTTATCGCTGCCCATTCGTGTACTTTGACCACCTGCCATGATGACTAATGCATCGCATGTGATTTTATTTGTTTTCAACATTGATTTTTCTGATTTCCTTTGTGCGAATCTCTTTACAGATAGCGTCAATAAAGTCTTCCAGATTCTTCTGTCCTTCGTCACCTTCATAACGGCTTCTGACAGATACAAGACCTTTTTCTTCTTCATCTGCACCAACAACAAGCATATATGGCACTTTGTTCAGACGTGCTTCACGAATCTTGTATCCAATCTTTTCTGCACGTTCATCTACAGAGCAACGGATATTGTTGCGTACAAGTTCTTCTTTAACCTTTGCTGCGTAATCATGGTACTTTTCAGAAATTGGTAATACACGAACCTGTTCAGGACAAAGCCATGTTGGGAACAAACCAGCGTATTTTTCAATCAGCCATGCCAGTGTACGTTCATAGCAACCCATGGAAGTACGGTGAATGATATATGGACGTTTCTTTTCGCCGTTTGCATCAATATAGTACATATCAAACTGTTCTGCCAAAAGTGCATCCCACTGAATTGTAATCATTGTATCTTCTTTGCCATAAACATTCTTTGCATTGATATCTACTTTAGGACCGTAGAAAGCAGCTTCACCGACATCTTCTGTAAATGGAATATTTAACTCTGTCAACATCTGACGGATATGACCTTCTGTTTCGTTCCAGACTTCTGCTGAACCGATATATTTTTCTTTGTTTTCAGGATCCCATTTTGAAAGATGATATGTGACATCTTCTTCAACACCAAGTACCTGTAAGCAGTACTGTGCAAGTGCGATACAGTCTTTAAATTCCTTTACCATCTGGTCAGGACGAACAATCAGATGACCTTCAGAAATTGTAAACTGACGCACACGAGTCAGTCCATGCATCTCGCCGGAATCTTCATTTCTGAAAAGTGTAGATGTTTCGCCGTAACGCAAAGGCAAATCACGGTAGCTGTGCTGTCTTGCTTTATATACATAATACTGGAATGGGCATGTCATCGGGCGAAGTGCAAAAACTTCTTTATCTTTTTCTTCATCACCAAGAACGAACATACCCTCTTTATAGTGATCCCAGTGACCTGAAATCTTATATAAATCACTCTTTGCCATCAAAGGTGTCTTTGTACGCACATAACCACGGCGTGTTTCTTCATCTTCAATCCAACGCTGAAGTTCCTGCATGATAATCACACCATTTGGCATAATCAGTGGAAGACCCTGTCCAATAACATCAACTGTTGTGAAAATATCCATATCACGGCCAAGTTTGTTGTGGTCACGTTTCTTTATATCTTCAAGATATGCCAGATGTTCTTCCAGATCTGCTGCTTTTGTAAAGGAAATACCGTAAATACGTGTCAGCATTTTATTCTTTTCGCTGCCTCTCCAGTAAGCACCTGATGAAGAAATCAGCTTGAATGCTTTGATGTTCTTCATGCTCATCAGATGAGGACCTGCACATAAATCTGTGAAATCACCCTGTTTGTAAAATGAAATTGTAGCATCTTCAGGTAAATCATTGATTAATTCAACCTTGTATGGCTCCTGACGTTCTTCCATAAGCGCAAGTGCTTCTTTTCTTGGAAGTTCAAAATATTCAATCGTAGGATTTTCTTTGATGACCTTCTTCATCTCTTTTTCAATCTTATCAAGATCTTCTCTTGATAAAGCAGGCATATCAAAGTCATAGTAGAAACCTGTATCAATGGCAGGTCCAATCGCACATTTAGCTTCTGGATACAGACGCTTTACAGCCTGTGCCAGAACATGGGATGTTGTATGCCAGAATGCTTTCTTACCATCTAAATCGTTAAATGTCAATATATTTAATGTGCAGTCAGAATCAACAGTAGTTCGTAAATCTACCACCTTACCGTCAACTTCACCTGCACAAGCTACACGTGCAAGTCCTTCAGAAATGTCCTTGGCAATGTCAAGCACTGTCATTGCGCTTTCGTACTCTTTAAAAGAGCCGTCTTTCAAACTTACTTTCATGTTATTTTCTCCTCTCATTGTTTGTGTTGGAAAGAAACTCATAATGCCTGTTTAATTTAATAAGGGCCGGCAGAATTTCCAATTAAATAAATAAAAAAAGCCCCTTTTCATACTTTAAAATATGAAAAGGGACGAGTTATCAATAAATTAATTCTAATAGAACGAATTAAAATCATTCATTGTAAAATTCTCGCGGTTCCACCCAATTTGTCTTATAAATCATAAAACCACTTAAATCTGACTGTAACGGCATCACCGGGCTGGATTGGAGCCACTCCGAGGTAGTTTTCAACTGTTTCCCGATAAGATGCTTCCAGCATATGCATCTCTCTCTGTAACGTTTCGCAGTTTACTCTTCTCATCAACGTATTATCTGTATTCTTTCCATGTGTCATAATTATAACACCTGTAAAAGTGTTGTCAAGCCTATTATTTCATAATTTTTTCATAGATACTCTGCATCTTCAAATCGGTTTCGTGGATAGTTTCCGCGCACTCTTTTAATTCGCGCACAATCTCCTCTTCATCCACATCCCCCTGCTTCTTATAATGAAGCTGATGTTCAAGGCTTGCCCAGAAATCCATCGCCATCGTGCGAATCTGTACTTCAACCTTGACAAACTGTTTGCGGTCTGAGAAAAATACAGGAATCTCTACAACCAGATGCAGGCTTCGATAGCCGTTCTCCTTCGGATTCTTAATATAGTCCTTCTCAATCAGCACCTCTACATCATCCTGCTTCTTAAGCATATCTGCAATATCATATATATCTGAAGCATAGCCACAGACCACGCGGATGCCTGCGATATCATTTAAATTATTAATCATCGAATCCAGTGAAATCTCAAATCCCCGGCGATGCATCTTCTCAACAATACTTTCCGGCCGCTTAATACGATGATTGATATAGCGGATGGGATTTCTTCGGCTTCGAATCTGGAATTCATCATTTAACACCTCAAGCTTCGTTCTGACTTCACGAATTGCTGCAGAATACACCATCATCGTTTCCTGAAAACGATGTCCGAACTCTTTAATCGGTTCAAATTCTTCATATAAATCTGCATCTTTTAAATATCTGTCATAATTTTTCAGCAGTGTTTCAAACTCTGCACTCATAATTCTATATATCCTCCTTGGGTAACACTTAAAAATCAAATCTTTTATCATACAAAAACGAACAGAATTTTGACGCTTCGACCTTGACATCATATCATATTTTGGAAGATTTGTGTGAGTTTTTGTAGATTATTTATACTTTCTTTAGAAATCGCTGTAAATCTTTGCAAATATCGTACAAACGCTGCAGATGGATTATTTCTCAATTTCGTGGCAAATTTCGTGGCAAATTTTGGCACAAACGAGGGTAATAATTTATAAATGTCCATGATAAAAGAAGTTGTGAAATTGCAAAAAAATAGCGTATCTATCAGGTTTTTATGAGTTTTCCTGATAAATACGCCAGCGGAGATGAAGGGATTCGAACCCTTGTACCGGCATAAACCGGTAAACTGATTTCGAGTCAGCCCCGTTACGGCCACTTCGGTACATCTCCGTGTGATAACCACTCTGGTATTATATAGCAAAGAAATAAAAATGTCCAGTTAAAACTTTATTTTCAACCAACGGTTTTTCCAGTTTTGCAGTTTTTAAACTTCTTATTATGGATTATCACCACCTGGCATTTGCCTACTCATCTTTCTCAACCCAGGCAAAGGCACATTTCACAGCCTTCTGCCAGCCTTTGAGGAGTTTATTTTTTCTCTTTTCCTCCATCTGAGGATTGAAGGTTCTTGCAATATGCCAGTTGTTTTCAATCTCTGCTCTGCTCTCCCAGAATTTCACTGAAAGCCCCGCCAGATATGCCGCCCCAAGTGCTGTTGTTTCGATACATTCCGGACGAATCACATCAATGCCAAGAATATCTGACTGAAACTGTAATAAAAAGTTATTGGCACAGGCACCACCATCTACCCTCAAGGCAGGAATCTTTACCCCAGCATCATTTTCCATGGCATGTAAAATATCACTTACCTGATATGCCATGGATTCAAGTGTCGCACGCACAAGATGTGCCCGGTTAAACCCACGGGTCAGTCCCACAATCGTACCCCTGGCATACTGATCCCAGTAAGGTGCACCAAGTCCTGTAAAAGCCGGCACCACATATGCACCTGCGGTATCCGGCACTGACAAAGCAAGTGCTTCTGTTTCCACTGCATGATGAATCACTTTTAATTCATCCCGAAGCCACTGAATCGCTGCACCGGAAATAAAAACACTGCCCTCTAATGCATAATAAACTTCATTGTCAATACCAACGGCGATTGTCGTCACAAGACCATTTTTTGATGTCACTGGCTTTTTGCCTGTATTCATCAGTAAAAATCCACCTGTGCCATATGTATTTTTTGTCTGTCCCTCACCAAAACAACATTGTCCAAAAAGCGCAGCCTGCTGGTCACCTGCTGCCCCTGCCACAGGCACCGGTGTATCTAAAATTCCTTCTGCCGTATAGCCATAAACACAACTGGATGGCTTTACCTCAGGCAGCATTGACTCAGGAATACCAAGTCTTTCAAGAATTTTCTTATCCCATTGTAATGTATGTATATCAAATAACATCGTTCTGGAGGCATTCGTATAATCTGTCACATGCACCCTTCCACCGGTCAGTTTCCAAATCAGCCAACTGTCTATCGTACCAAATAATAATTCGCCTTTATCTGCACTTTCCCTGGCACCCTCAACATTTTCAAGAATCCAGGCAATCTTTGTACCTGAAAAATACGCATCCGGCACAAGTCCTGTCTTTTCCTGAATATATGCGCCAAAGCCTTCATTTTTTAAGGTATCAATCATTCCTGACGTCCTTCGACACTGCCAGACAATCGCATGATACACCGGCTTTCCTGTCACTTTATTCCATACAACCGTTGTTTCACGCTGATTTGTAATGCCGATACCTGCAATCTGCTCTGAACTGATGCCTTGTCTTTTCACAGCCTCCTGCATCACTGCATACTGTGTCTGCCAGATAACCTCAGCATCATGTTCCACCCAGCCGGGCTTTGGATAAATCTGCTCAAATTCCTTCTGCGCCTGTACGCACACATTGCCATCCCTGTCAAATAAAATACAGCGACAGCTTGTGGTTCCCTGGTCCAATGCCATCATATACTGCTTCATATGTATTCCCCCCCCCAATTAAATGCTATTTTGTAAACCCATTATTTGTCTGAAATTTCATCATTCAAACCCACATTTCATCCGATATTTCACATCGTAAATTCTGTTTGTTCTTTAAACATCTTTATTTATCTCAATCATAAATCAGATTGTCATCATTCATATATTCTTCCATGATTTCTTTCCATTGCGTCATAAATGCTTCATCTGTCTGATGCTCGGTTACACCCTGAAAGATAATACAGTTTTGTGCCGCATCCCAGGCATAATGTATATCACCCACCATCTGCATTTCCTGATAAATCGTCAATGCCTCCTCGTAAATCGGCGCATAGGTTTCCGAATATGTCAATGACTGCGCCGTCACTTCATAATTAAAATGCTCCATCAGTTCACCAAGAGATGCCTGCATCGTTTCAATATTGCTGTCATCAATCACATATGTCGATACATTCTGTAAATCAATCGGTTCTGGGCTGTACACAAGAAACTGGATCTCAGGATTTGCCTCAAACATATCCACCGGCAAATCTGTCCCATCCGTATGAATAATTAACAGTTGGCAGCCTTTTTCAATCATCTGCCCAAGAACACTTTCATGCAGCTTATCATCTGTCACAATACACATCTGCGATAATGTATAGCCACAATTTTTTACTGCATTTTGAAAATCTGTCTGTGCTGTATCTTCTTTAGTCACATACATTCCGATTTCCGGTTGCAGTTCACGTTCTGACAAACCTTCAATATCTGTTGTTTCTATCACTGACTGTGTATCTGCATCTTCGCCTTTAGTATCGGCACTTTGACATGCGCCAAGCATCAGCACGACACAGCTTGCCGACAGAAATCCTCCAAGTTTCCTGCTTTTATGATATTTTCTATTTTTCATAATGTATCCTCCAAACTATAGATATAAAGGATACACCGTAATGCATTATCAAATTGCGCTATATATGTCGCAAACTGTAGATTTATTATATTTTATTTATTCTTTGAAATCAAGTTGCCATATATCATCAAATCGGATAATAGTTTCATCCTCCATCATTAGCTGTCTGTAGATCGTACTTATCTTTCGGACATGTCCCTCTTTTGTCACATAAGCGCCACCCTCTTTATGTGCATCCGGCACAAAGTAAGTTACACAAATTTCTGGTCTTTCCTGAATATGTTCAAGCAAAAGGCTAAGTTTTCGGTTCAACGCCTCCTTGACATCCTCATCCAACTGATGTCTGGCCTCAGTTCTTCTTCCAACCTCTTTCACCGCATCCTCATAACCAGTCAGCGCTGCAAAGGGCATGAACTGGGCTGCCCGGTCACTGACTGCCATATGCGGATGTCTAGTAGACTGGTGATGCGGCATATATAAAATATCACTGTAATCCTGTGACTTTTCTCCACTCATCCCTTATGGCCTCCAATCAATCCGTTTCTTTGTACGCCGGTTGCCCCTTCTTCAAGATTCATACCCTTTAAAATAGCATTCTTTCCGAATTTCTTTTTGATATCTAAAATCGCGCGCTGCATTTTTTCTTCTTTTTCAAGGGCTTTTTGTTCAGCCTTTTGTTTTACCTCCCGCGCCGCATAGTCAGTAAACAAATCCAACTGTTCAAAATCATCCTTTGGCTTTACTTCATATTTGCTGCAGACATGTCCTGCAGTCACATTAATGCGGCGTACAAGCAAATGCTCATCCACAAGCTCATCAAAAAGAGATTTCACCACCTGCATAATCAACTTTGCAGAAGCTGTCGGCATCTCCAAACGTGCTGTTCCATGGGCGTGCTTTGGCACAGTTCTACCAAAAAAGTCTGTCGTCACCGGCCCTTTATAATTTTTCTTAATATCCGGATTCTGAAGATTCTCAATATCATAACCCACAGTCAATATCATCTGCTGCGCCACAAGGCCTTTCTCCACCAAATCAAGCACCAGACTGTCCGTCATTTCCATCGTCACAAGCTTTGCTTTTTCAAATGTGTATGGGCACTGCAGCACCTGACCTGTGCCAATACTGTTATCCTGCGGTTTATATGCCTTAATATCTGCAATCGTGCAAGGCTCCCATCCCCAGGCATGGTCGATTAAAAGCTCTGCATTAATACCAAACAACTGATACAGAAGTTCTTCATTATAATAATCTGTACTTTTGCCAATCGAACATCTGGCAATATCCCCCATCGTATATAATCCATTTTGCGCAAGCTTCTTCGCATAACCCCTGCCAACACGCCAGAAATCTGTCAAGGGCTTGTGCTGCCAGAGTAATTTACGGTAACTGAGTTCATCCAGTTGTGCAATACGCACCCCCTGTGCATCTGCAGATACATGCTTTGCCACAATATCCATCGCCACTTTGCACAGATAAAGATTTGTACCAATACCGGCCGTAGCAGTAATCCCTGTTTCCTGATACACATCCTGAATCATCTTCCGTGCAAGCTCCGCTGCACTCATCTGGTACGTCTTTAAATAGCCCGTCACATCCATAAAAACTTCATCAATCGAATAGACATGGATATCCTCAGCAGATACATATTTCAGATAAATATTATAAATCCGGGTACTATATTCCATATATAATGACATTCTTGGCGGTGCGGTCAAATATCCAACAGCCATCTCAGGGGAGGCAGCCAATATCTTCGCATCCGTTGCTGATGCGCTAAACTTCTGGCCCGGTGCCCGAAGCATCCTCTCGGCATTCACCTCTTTGACCTTTTGAACCACCTCAAACAATCTGGCCCGCCCGCTAATCCCATATGCTTTTAATGATGGGGACACGGCAAGACAGATGGTCTTTTCTGTACGGCTGGCATCTGCAACTACAAGCAGTGTCGTCAGCGGGTCAAGTCCTCTTTCCACACATTCCACAGACGCATAAAAAGTCTTTAAATCTATCGCTATATAAACCTTCTCCATCCGCATCACTCCAAAATATATGCCATAGCTGTTTTATCTTCAGTCTTTCAAATTGTGCATTTTATATACATCTTTTCATGCATCCTTTTTGACATCAGACACTGTATTTTCTTTTTCAATTATACTACATCCAATCTGATTTCTCAACCAATTGCCACACAAATGTTCTGGTTTATTTTCTACTGTAAATATTAGAAATCTTTGAACATCAAAAAGAAACGGTTGAAGGCGAAATTACCGTTTTGCGCAATTAGTTTTGCCAATTTATCTGCTGATTAAGTGTTTTTATCATTTTTCATTACGCTCTGCTTCTATACAATACAGCCGCACATGCAATCACAGCGGCACCAATGAATAAAAAGCACCATTCAATACCTATACTTGATAAGATGGCTGAAGCAAATAACGCTACTATTTCAATAACATTCACACCCATATTTAACACAGACAGCGCTGTCGCCCGTTTTTTTGTACTGCCGATTTTATCAACAAACTGGTTTTCCTGTTCCATCACATAGTATTCCGGCAGATTTAAGGTTAATGGCAATATGAGCATTAAAATCAAAATCAGCCAACGTACTTTCACCAGTCCAAATACAATAAGCAATATTCCTGCAAGTGTAGCACCAAGCAGCAGCATTTTACTTTTTGAAACTTTTCTAAATCGATGAATTAAAGGTTCTGAAAGCATCTGAAGTGCAGAATAAATCAGCACAATCAATGACATCCATTCAGCGGATATCCCGCAGATTTCCAGTCTTTCAACATAAAAGAAGGTAATTAAAATCCACGCAATTCCAAATACAGACAACATAGCCACATAGATAAATGCCTGTTTATATTTAAACATATTTTTGATATCTGCAAAAAGTGAAGCATTTTTAACACGTTTTTTTTCCAACTCTTTGTCATTTGCATTTATATTTTCTTCTTCAACAGCTTTTAACTCCTTTGGCAAAAAGAACGTCATGATCATTGAGAGAATATCTGCAATTACAGTTGCCGCTAACAAACCTTCAATACCTAACAATTTGTAAATCACAACATATGATACCGTACTGATGATAAATCCCGCTGTACCGAAATTATTTGCATGTGCGCTCTTTTGCATATACAACTCATCGCCATAATAATCATACAAATAAGCACTGCCTGTACCGGATGTAAAACATGTTGCCACACCCTCAACGATTGCCTCCAATATAAAAAGCACCAGTGAATGTTTCAAAAAGGCCAACAGCAATAATCCTCGCGCACAAAATAATAATACCTGTGCCAAAATCAGTGAATTTCTGTAACCTATTTTATCTGTTATCAATCCTGTTGGAATCTCTCCAAGAAAAATCACGCCTGAAAGCAGCGCCTGTAAAAGAAAAAATGTGTATTCAGATACACCGGCCTGTGTTCTGACAAGCAACGCGACCGGCGCAAAAAAGACAAGTCCGTTAAAAAAGCAGACTCCGTCATAGCAGTCAAATAATTTAATTTTCGTATTCATGATGTATCTCCTGTTTTCTAAATTCTGATTTCGTCAATATATAGTGAGATACATATTTCATGATTACAGCATATATTTATAAACGTACTTCTTCATTTATAAACTATACCAATATAAATATTACATAAATTTCTAACGTATATCACTATTACAAAATCATGTGTAAGCAAGGCTATCTATACAGCCTTTTGTTTTACATTTTAATTTAGAAAATCAACACTTCATGTTTAACTGCCTCCTGAGTCTTATGAGATGTGTTTACTTTATCATTGTCTATAATTGATGTCAAGTTAAAAATCACAGAAATAAAACTTGAATTAAATTTTCACGTAAAACAAAAACCGGCTGATACATACTCTACGCACATACCAGCCGGTTTTCATATTCTATATACCTTCAAAACTGCACATTAAAATATATTCTCTACATCTTTTTCATCATTTTATTAACATTCCAATACATTAAAACCATTATGGTTAAGCCCTCGACCTATTAGTAACAGTCAACTCCATGCATTACTGCACTTCCATCCCTGCCCTATCTACCTCGT
>CAKRHR010000022.1 GCA_934339005.1 uncultured Catenibacillus sp.
TCATCAAAAGCATACTCGTTGAAGTAGGAATGAAACATAGAAGTTTATAACTTTTTATAAGTTTTCAGTAACGGACAAATAAATCATGTTAAATATTGTGCTTCATGAGCCGGAAATGCCGGCAAATACAGGTAATATCGGACGAACATGCGTGGCAACAGGCACACGCCTTCATCTGATCGAACCTCTTGGTTTTAAGATTAACGAGAAACAGTTAAAGCGTGCAGGTCTGGATTACTGGGATAAGCTGGATGTGACAGTGTATGATAATTATCAGGATTTCCTTGATAAGAATCCAGATGCCATCGGCAATACATTTATGGCAACCACAAAGGCACATCAGGTTCATTCAGAAGTCAGCTATCCAAAAGACTGTTATATTATGTTTGGTAAGGAGAGCGCAGGGATTCCTGAAGAAATTCTTGTGGATAATGAAGACCATTGTGTGCGCATTCCGATGCTGCCGGATATCCGTTCTCTGAATCTGTCAAATTCAGTAGCTGTCGTACTGTATGAAGCCTTAAGACAGCAGAACTTTGAGCAGATGCAGCTTTCCGGACAGTTACATCATTTGCACTGGAAAGATGAAGCGTGAAAATAAAAGAAAAGAAGAAAATAGAATTTACAGAGGTGAAAAAATGGCAGAAACGAAAAAAAGAAGTATGACAGAGGGCAGTCCTGTAAAGCCCCTGATTATGTTTACAATTCCGATGGTTGTCGGAAACTTATTTCAGCAGTTTTATAATATCATTGACTCCATTATTGTAGGTAATGCGGTTGGACCAAACGCACTGGCGGCAGTTGGCGCATCAACATCCATTACCATGTTGTTTGTCATGATCGCGGTGGGTACAGGTATCGGATTTTCAGTCGTTATCTCGCAGCTTTTTGGTGCAAAACAGATGGAAAAGATGAAAACAGCGATTTGCACAGCCATTATTGCAGTATTAATATTCAGTATTTTCTTAAGTATTGTCGGTGTCATCATCAACAAGGGCATTTTAAGGCTGATGGGTACGCCGGATGCGGTATTTGAGGATGCTGCTGTATACCTTGGTATTTATTTTTACGGTTTTGTATTCCTGTTTTTGTATAATGTATTTTCATCCATATTTAATGCGTTGGGAGATTCGGTAAAACCACTGCTTTTCCTGATTTTCTCATCCCTTTTAAATATCGGGCTCGACCTTTTATTTGTTGTCAAATTCAACATGGGTGTTGCAGGTGTGGCATGGGCAACATTGATTGCACAGGGCATCTCGGCGGTACTTTCATTTGTTTTCCTGATGAAGAAAATTCATAGTTTTAAGACAGAAACATATCAGAAATTTGACGGCAAGTTACTTAAAAATATGATTAAGGTGGCGATTCCGACAGTTATCCAGCAGTCAATCGTTTCTATCGGTATGATTCTTGTACAGTCTGTAGTCAACCGTTTTGGTGAAGTTTTTCTGGCAGGCTACACAGCCGCAGTTAAGATTGATGGTATTGCGATTGTGCCGATGGTTGCAGTGGGCAATGCGACATCAACGTATGTGGCTCAGAACATGGGTGCAGGTAAACCTGAGCGTATCGGCAAAGGTTATCGTATCTGCCTGATGATGGCAGCCGGCATTGGTCTTGTCATTGCAGTGATTTTCCATTTCTTTGGCGAAGCTTTTGTGGGACTGTTCATGGATTCAACGACAGGTGCAGATGCAATCGCTATTGGTGCACAATATCTGAGTATTGTATCAATTTTCTACTTTGTCATGGGTATGATGAACGTCAGCAGTGGTGTGCTTCGTGGCGCAGCGGATATGAAATGGTTTTTGGCAGGCAGTCTTGCAAACCTTGCAGTGCGCGTAATCCTTTCATGGACACTTGCCATCCCGACAGGCGGTCTGATTATCATGTGGGCAAACCCAATAGGCTGGGGTCTTGGACTTGTTATTTCAGTATGCAGATATTTCCAGGGTGGATGGAAGAATAAGAAGCTGGTGTAAAAATAAGTAACCCCCCCAAAAAAAAAATTAATAGTGACTTATAAATTTCACGGTAGTAAAAAATATATTATGAAAAGAGCTCTGACTGTCAGAGCTCTTTTCTGTAATCTTAAGGACTCTTTCCTGTGTATTTTTTGAAGAGTGTTGAAAAATAGGTTATGCAAATCAGGGGGATTTAAGACGCATTGATGGTAATTGGTAATTTAGCATTCATGGAGCAGAACAACAATTTTTATATTGCCTTTTGCTGTGAAAATGATAAAATAGAAATAGATAAGATTTTATCTATTTTATATAAAATAAGTTGATTATGGATAAAATATTATCCATAATATGAGGAACAAAAATATGGAACAGTTTATATGGGAAACAGCGGAGGAACTGGATCAGAAACTTGCGCAGAGGGTACGAAATATTAGAAAACGTCGGTCTATTTCACAGGAAAAGCTTGCAATAATGAGCGGTGTAAGTTATGGTTCAATCAAACGATTTGAGTCTACGGGACAGATTTCACTGATATCGCTCACAAAAATTGCTATGGCACTTGACATTGCGGATGAACTCAGAAATATTTTCACACAAGTACCATATAGAGATATTCAGGAGGTCATAAATGAAACAAGATAATGTGTTGCAAGTATATTATGAAGACAGATTTGTAGGAACACTGGCAATGACTGCAGGATATAAGACTGCATTTCAATATGGAGATGAATGGCTGGAAAATGGTTTTGCAATCAGCCCTTTTTCATTGCCGTTGAAAAAACAGGTATTTATCCCAACAAAGGATTATTTTGATGGCCTTTATGGTGTGTTTGCAGACAGTCTTCCAGATAACTGGGGACGATTATTATTAAATCGTTTGCTGCGGGCGCATAAGCAAAATCCAGATGAATTAACGGTTCTGGATCGACTGGCGATTGTTGGAAAATCTGGAATGGGCGCGTTAACATATTATCCTGAAAAAAGTTTTTCAGAACAACATGAAAATACAAATTTAGATGAACTGGCTGAGGAGTGTCAGAAGATATTAAATACAGAATATTCCGATAAACTGGATGAGTTATACCGCCTTGGTGGTACAAGTGGTGGTGCCAGACCAAAGATTATGACGACAATTGATAATGAGGATTGGATTATAAAATTTCCTGCGCATGTAGATGGCAAAGATGCAGGAAAAATGGAATATGATTATTCTTGTTGCGCCAGAGAATGCGGCATTGCTATGAGTGAAACAAAACTATTTCCATCTGATCAATGTAAAGGATATTTTGGAATTCGACGATTTGATAGGGTATCTAATGGGAAAAGAGTGCATATGCTGACAGCAGCAGCTCTTTTGGAACTGGATTTTGAACAGCCAAGTCTGGATTATCACAGTCTGATGAAACTGACAAAAATTTTGACAAAAGATAACGATTATGATGTGGAAAATATGTTTCGACGAATGTGCTTTAATGTATTTGCACATAATAGGGATGATCATTCAAAAAATTTCACGTATTTGTATAATGAAATTGAGGGTCGCTGGCGATTGAGTCCTGCATATGATCTCACATACAGTAATACCTATTATGGAGAACATACAACGACAGTTGATGGAAATGGGCGAAATCCAGGGGAAAAAGAACTTCTGGCGGTAGGCATTGCAGCTGGTATGAAAAAAAGTAAATGTGTCAAAATCATAGATACAATTCGTGAATGTGTAAATCAGATGCTTGGACAATATTTCTTTTGATTGGTTGCAGGAATATAAAAAGAGAACGCAGGAGAAACTATAAGTTGTGTCGGTTATATTGGAGAGGTTGGCATGCATCAGAGAGATATTATGAAGAAGTAGATTAATTTTATAGCGTATGTGAATAAAAAAACGATGACAGAGTCAGTTTTTAAACTCTGCCATCGTTTTTTTATTCTGGTAAAAATTCATTTGTATAGAAATTACTTGCATCGAGTTTTTCATTTGCCAGACCCTGGTCATAGAGCCAGTCAATGTTATTCTGCCAGTCGGATTCTTTCTGGTTTAAGAAAGGTGAATCATCCATTTCCATGATTGGAAGCAGCGTTTCTAAACTCTTAGTTTCAACAGTTTCAGATAATGCGAAGTTTTCAGCATTCTGGTTATCAAGGAGAATCTGAAGTGAGCCTGCAGGATCATTCTTAGTATCTTCAAAACCTTTCTTGCAGGCACGAAGGAATGCTTTAAGTGTTTCAGGTTCTTCATCAATCATCTTATCATTTGCTAAGAAAACAAGTTCATAATAAGTAGGTACACCGTAATCATCGAGGTTGAAATAATTTACTTCAAAACCTTCTTCTTCCATCTGAGGTACTTCGTGGTTGACCAAACAGCCAATGGTTGCATCGACCTGACCTGTTGTCATAGAAGCCATCAGATCAAACCCAACGTTGACCATCTTATTTTCATCGTAAGTGCAGCCTGCGTTTTCAAGAAGATATTTAACAAGTGCGATACTTAAATCTGTACCTGCATAACCAATGGTTTTGCCCTCAAGGTCAGAAGGCTGTGTAATGTTTTTATCCTTTAAAGAAAGAATAATATTTAAAGGACGCTGTGCAACAGAAGCGATGGATTTTACAGGTACATTCTGGTTTGTACGTGTTGTGATGACATCCTGCATGTAGTAAGCACCGATTTCTGCCTTGCCTGCAGCAACAAGTGAAATCGCATCATTTTCGTTTGAAGGGAACTGAATATTCACTTTCAGACCTTCCTCTTCAAAATAACCTTTCTGCATAGCAACATAGATAAATGTGTGGATGGCATTTGGATACCAGTCCAGAACAACATTCAGCTCACGAAGATTATCGGATGAACCATCATTTGAACTGTCACCGGCATTAGCACTATTATCTGAAGTATTGCCGGATGTGCTGCCGTTTGAATTGCCGCATGCTGCCATTGAGAAAATGAGCATACATGCTAAAAGTAAACTGAGTAATCGTTTAAACATTGGATTTCCCTCTTTCTATGTGTTTTATTTTTGTAACCATTCAAAGTCAGGCAAACATTTCAGATGCCTGATTTGAATAGTTAATATCATGGAATAAATGTTAGGTATTTATAATTTATTACTATTACAATTTATTGCTATATATTTCTTTGACGTTCATAATTCTTTGGCGTTTATAACTCCTTACGCCATTTAACACAGATTTTTTCAATCACATTGATAATGGCAACCACAATCATCGCGGCAACGGAGAGCAGGACGATTGGGGCAAAGACACCGGCACCGTCAAGCTGTGTCATCATTCGTCGGCTAAAATACCCAAGCCCTTTTTGTGCGCCGAGCCATTCACCAATAGCAGCACCGATAATACTCAGTGGAATTGCCATTTTGATAGCTGAGAAGAAATAAGGCAGAGCAGTAGGCATTTTTAATTTGATGAAAATGTCTTTTTTTGTGCCGCCGTAGCTTAAAATCAATTCTTCCATCTCACGTTTGGTGGATTTAAAACCATCAAATACTGTGATGACTATCGGGAAAAATGTAATCAAAATTGTCACAAGGATTTTACTCCAGATGCCATAGCCAAACCAGAGAACAAACAGTGGTGCAATCGCTGTTGTCGGAATCGTCTGAGTAGCGACGATAATCGGGTAAAGCGCATGTTCAACGGTTTCGTGCAAATCCATAATCACGGCAAGAAACAGACCAAGCACAATGGAAATTAAAAGTCCGATTAAAGTAATGAGCATTGTTGCAGGCAGATGTACGGTAAACAATGGTACGCGCAGTTCCCAGAGTTTTTGTAATATCTGGATTGGTGACGGTAAAATATATGCCGCGTTCATACCCATTGCACCAAACTGCCATAAAATCAGCAAAACAAATAAAAATATCATCGCAGGAAGATTTTTTTTCATAAGCTCACCTGCTTTCTTAAATTGGTAATAAGCTGTTCTTTAAGCTCTAAAATATCCGGATGCTTTAACTGTGTCCGGCTGCGCGGATAGTCAAGTGGAACAGTGATTTTTTCAAGGTGCGTAATTGGTCTGTCCACAACCAGATAAATATGCTGGGAGAGGAAAATCGCTTCCTCCACATCATGGGTGATGAACAGAATTGTTTTCTGAAAATGTTCCCACTCCTGCAGCAGCCATTCCTGCATATCCATGCGTGTTAAGGAATCCAGTGCGGAAAATGGCTCGTCCAGAAGCATTAAATCAGAACTGGTTAAAAGTGTGCGGGCAAATGAAATACGCTGTCGCATACCGCCGGATAAATCTTTTGGATATTTGGTCTTGTACTCCGTCAGACCGACCTCCTCCAAAATATCATCAACACGTTTAGCCATCTCGTTTTTGGAAATTTTTTGGATTTCCATTGGCAGCATAAGATTTTTTTCAATGGTGCGCCACGGAAACAGCAAATCCTTCTGAGGCATGTAGCCCACATAATTTTTCTGGGTGCGGATATCTTTGCCATCCACAAAAATTTCACCGGCATCAGGCTTTAACAGTTTTGTAATCAATCTGAAAATCGTACTTTTACCGCAGCCGCTGGCGCCAATCACCGACACAAATTCGCCGCGGTCCACATGGAATGATAAATCCTTCATCATCGTATAGTCATCTTCGGGATATTTGAAGGTGACATTTTTAAAATCAAGCAAGGTATAACCTCCTTAGGTAGTTATTGATACTTCATAAAATTGCAGTGCATCCGGTTGCTGCATATATGCAGATGTAAAATCCGGTAAATCAGTAAATCATAGATTTTGCAATGTGAGTATCAAAAAAAGGTGCTTCTTTTGGAAATATCCATCGAATATCCAAAAGAAGCACCTGAAAATCTGTTATATGGATGCTTCCCTACGATGGTACTAACCATGTCAAGTTCAAAGGGTCAAGTTCTACTTTCTCAGCCGACCGGCTCCCCTAGCATACAAGGATTATAAACAAAAAGTTTTCATTTGTAAAGTAAAACTTTTTAAAGAAAAATTTTTACAAAAAATGATGAATATGCGTGTAAAAATACCATTAAAAAGGAATTTTGTAAAAATATCAGCTTTTTTGAAAAAATTTTACATTGTATCGAAAAAAAAATCATGGTATATTACTATAAAAGTCACCCGCTGATAAATATGCGCGTGTGTGGAGATGTACATATGCAAGACATGCACATACGTGGGAAAGCATATATGTTGAGGTATACATACTCAGACATACATATATGCAAAATAGACATATAAAAATACATATAAAAAATACATATAAAAAATACATATAAAAAATACATATATGTGGAAATGTGTGTACATCAGAAATAGATATATTTGGAAAAAACATCGGGCGAACCTGCAAAAATAAGAAAACAGGGTAATAGACCGGATGCTATAGAAATGCTATATACTATATAATAGAACCGAAAAGGATAAAAAGATGAATTTAAAAGAAATATTAAAAAATCATTATGTTTTAACAGATGGTGCGATGGGCACTTACTATAATTTAAAGTATCCTGCGGCCAATCAGGCGGCAGAACTGGCGAATATCACACGCCCAAGAGAAATTATCGACATTCACAAAGAGTATCTGATGGCAGGCGCCCGTATTTTGCGTACGAACAGCTTTGCGAGCAATGTGCAGGTGCTGTGCGGTAAACCGCTGCGTACATTTACAAACTGGGACGAGCCTTTAAAGCAGGTGCATGACAATGTATGTGCGGCTTTCAAAAATGCCAAAGCGGCAGCAGCAGAGTGCCATGTAGAGGCGTGGATTGCAGGTGATATCGGCCCTGTGCCTGAGCAGGGAGTATCCGATGATGAAGAACTGACAGTACAGTATGAAACGATGGCAGATGCACTGATAGCTTCTGGAGCAGAAATGATTTTATTTGAAACCTTTGCAGATTTCAGACATATCCTGCCAACGATCAAATACATCAAAGCTCAGGCAAATCCTGTGATTATGACAAGCTTTTGCCTGAATAAATTCGGTTACACAAAGACAGGCTTAAGTGCGTCTGGTATTTTAAAAACTGCAGCGAACAGCGGTCTGATTGATATTGTGGGCTTTAACTGTGGTATTGGTTCGGCACACATGGAAAATATTTTAAAGCATGTTGATCTTGGGGATATGCTTGTATCCGTTGTACCAAATTCCGGTTATCCGGATTTGATTTCTGATCGCCAGATGTATCAGGAAAATATCAGTTATTTTTGTGAGCACATGAAAAATATTGCCGGTCTTGGTGTCAATATTTTAGGTGGCTGCTGCGGCACAACGCCGGAATATATCCGCATGATGGACAGCATGATTTATGAATTAAAGCCGGAAAATGACATTTTGGCATTGCGGACACATGTGTCTGCAGACAGTGAAGATGGTCATATATGTATGGATAAAAATGACCTTTTAAATAAATTAAATGCGGGTGAAAAAGTACTTGTTGTTGAACTTGACCCGCCATACAATGGCAACGATGAGAAAATTATTCAGGCATCCGCGATGCTCAAACAGGTGGGGGCAGACATGATTACATTTTCTGATTCGCCAATGGGTAAAATGCGTACAGACTCGATTTTATCGGCAGTGCGCGTGCACAATCAGTTAGATCTCCCAGTGATGCCGCATATTGCCTGCCGTGATAAAAATGTCATTGCAATGGGCGCATCCATGATGGGGGCACATATGAACGGCATCCGCAATGCACTGATTGTCACTGGTGATCCTGTGCCTGCAGGTGATAAAAATGTGGTGACTTCGGTTTATGATTTTAATTCCATTCGTCTGATGGACTATGTGACGAAGCTTAATCAGGAGCATTTTGCGGACGACCCGATTATTTTTGGCGGTGCGCTTAATTATGGACGCACAAATATTGATAAAGAGATTGAACGCATGCATAAGAAATGTGACGCCGGTGCATCTTATTTTCTGACACAGCCGATTTACTCCGATGAGGATATCGACCGCATTCGTTATATTAAGACAAAAATCGACACAAAGATTTTGTGCGGTATTATGCCGCTTGTCAGCTACAGAAATGCACGTTTTATTCAAAATGAAATTTATGGCATTCATGTGCCGGAGGAGATTGTGAATCGTTATCAGCCGGAAATGAGCAGGGATGAGGCACAGCAGGTCGGTGTGAATATTGCTGTTGAACTGATGGCAAAACTTGCCGATGTGGCAGATGGTTATTATTTTATGGTGCCATTTAACCGTGCAGACATGATTTGCCAGATTATTGAAAAAGGAGGACTTGCGCATGTACAGTAATGACGTAAAAACAAAACCGGCATTTGACTTAAAAGCACTGCTTGCCGCGGGTCCGGTGTTGTTGGATGGCGCAACCGGCACTAATATGTTTGCAGCAGGCATGCCAACCGGTGTGTGTCCGGAAGCGTGGATTTGCGAGCATCCACAGGTTTTACTTGAATTGCAGCAGGGCTATGTGCGCGCAGGCAGCCATATTATTTATGCCCCGACATTTTCAGGTAACCGCATTAAACTTGGAGAATACGGACTGACAGACCGTCTTGAAGAAATCAATACGCGCCTGACGAAATTATCTTTGCAGGCGGCCAAGTCAAGCGATTCCCTCTGTTATGTGGCAGGTAACCTGACGATGACCGGACAGAGCCTAAAACCGATTGGACCGCTGGATTTTGAAGAACTGGTGGATGTATATAAAGAACAGGTCAGAGTGATTGCGGCAGCGGGCGCGGATTTGTTTGTCATTGAAACAATGATGAGTCTTGCAGAAACAAGGGCGGCGGTGTTGGCGGTGAAGGAAACGACAGATTTGCCGGTCATTGTGACGATGAGTTTTGATGAAAATGGTAAAACTTTATATGGTACAGACCCGGTAACAGCCCTTGTGGTGCTGCAGGCAATGGGTATTGATGCATTTGGTATGAACTGCTCAAGCGGCCCGGAGGCGATGAAGCCATGGTTTGAAAAAATGAAAAATTATGCGAAAATTCCGCTGATTGCAAAGCCAAACGCAGGCCTGCCAAAGCTGATTGACGGCAATTCCGTGTTTGATATGAAGGCTGAAGATTTCAGAGAAGAAATGATGGGGCTCATTGAAGCGGGGGCTTCTGTGGTTGGTGGTTGTTGTGGTACAACACCGGAATATATTCGTTTATTAAGTGAAGGCTGCAAAGAAAACTTTGTCGAAAACGGTCGATGGGCGCAGATGTATGATGAGATTTATAAAACGCCGGAAGACGCTTATGCACGCGTGCTGACAAGTGAATGCGCCAGAAAAGAACTGACATTAGATGGCGGATTTACGGTGGTCGGTGAGCGTATTAATCCGACAGGTAAGAAGAAAATGCAGGCGGCGCTTAAAGCAAATGATATGGAACTGGTTTGTGAGATGGCAGAAAGCCAGACAGATCGAGGCGCAGGCGTATTGGACATTAACGTGGGTATGCCTGGTATTGATGAAAAATCAATGATGCTTCAGGTGATGGAGCAGGTGAGCGCAGTTGTGACAACACCTTTATGTCTGGATTCCAGTGACCCGGCGGTGCTTGAGGCAGCACTTAGAGTTTATCCTGGTCGTGCTCTTGTCAATTCAGCTTCCGCAGAACAGTTAAAGCTTGAAAAAGTATTGCCTCTTGTAAAAAAATATGGTGCGATATGTATCGTACTGCCAATGAATGACAGCGGTATTCCAACATCGCTTCAGGAACGTCTTGAAAATATCCAGTGCGTACTTGAACATGCCTATGCACTTGGATTGACAAAAGAAGATATTGTAGTGGATGGCCTTGTGGGAGCTGTGGGCGCACTTCCAAACGCAGGCCGTGATACATTGGATACGATTGCCTGGTGCCGTGCGCATGATATTGCAACGATTTGCGGCCTGTCCAATATTTCATTTGGTCTGCCGGACAGAAGTTATGTCAACTCAGTATTTCTGGCACTGGCTATCAGTCGTGGTCTGACAATGGCGATTGCAAATCCGTCACAGGAACTTTTGATGCGCAGTGGTTTTGCAGCAGATTTGCTAATGGCAAAAGAAGAAGCAAACCTGCGTTATATCGAGGTCAGCCAGAAATTTGATGAAGAAAATGCTCAAAAAGAAGCACTGGCGGAGCAGAAAATGCAGGCTGCGTTGGCAGCAGGTGCGGCCGGGGCTAATGGTCTGCCAAGTGCAGGTGGCAATGGTGCCGGTAATGCGAATACGCAGACAGCCTGTGCTCCGGGTGTTGGAGTTGAAAAGACGGGGTTCGGTAACGCAGAAACTGGCTTAGGAAGTACAGCAGCAGGTGGCAGCGCGGTATCAGGTGTGGCGAGTAACGGTGAGAGTTCTGCGAAAGCATTGACAGGGCTGCTTGCGGATATTCATACAGATGTTGTAAAGGGATATGGTAAACGTATTGTAGGTCATGTCCAAGAAGCACTGACATCTGGTATTGAAGCATCAGATATTTTAAATGAAGCGCTGATTCCTGCGATTAACCTTGTAGGTGATTATTTTGCCAGACAAAAATATTTTCTGCCGCAGTTAATGTTGTCTGCGGATGCGATGCGTAAAGCAGTTGATGATCTGGAACCTGTGTTAAAGCAAAACCGAAGCGATGTCTCAGGTCCTGTGGTTGTGATCGCAACAGTGAAAGGTGATGTGCATGATATTGGTAAAAACCTTGTGGCAATGATGATGAGCAACTATGGCTTTGATGTGCATGATTTAGGTAAAGATGTGGATAAGACAACGATTATCGATGCTGCACTTGAGTATAATGCTCAGATTATCTGTCTGTCTGCGTTGATGACAACAACCATGCAGTACATGAAAGAGGTTGTAGAGCTTGCCAATGAAAAATGTCCTGATGCAAAGGTTATTATCGGCGGCGCAGCGACAACCCAGAGCTATGCAGATGAAATCGGCGCCGCCGGATATTCGGAGGATGCTGTGGGTGCGGTGGCATTAGTGAAACGACTGTTGAAGCTGGAATAAATAAGTGTGCTAAATTCTGGAAAAATAAGAAGTCATATTGACAAATAAGTGTGTATTCTATATACTTTGAATATCAAAATAAATGATTTGATATTCAAAGTATTTTTGCGTACAGGAGGTACACATAGATGGAAGTGCGTATGATTGGATTTGGTGGCGGGATTCCACAAAAGGAAGTCACCAATGATGAGTTATCAAAACTTGTTGATACAAATGACGAATGGATTCGCAGCCGTACAGGCATTGAGCAGCGTTATATTGTGACAGAAGAAACATTGACAGAACTTTGTGAGAAAGCCGCACGACAGGCAATGACACAGGCGGGGATTACCCCAAAGATGCTGGATTTGATTATTGTAGCTACATTGACACCGGATTTGACGCTGCCAAATGCTTCCTGTATGCTTCAAAAAGTGCTTGGAGCAACAAAAGCAGTATGTTTTGATTTGAGTGCGGCATGTTCCGGGTTTGTATATGGTGTGAATACAGCGCGGGCCTATATCCAGACAGGAATGGCAAAATACGCACTAGTGGTTGGTGGTGAAGTGTTATCTAAAATCATTGACTGGCACGACCGAAGTACATGCGTTTTGTTTGGTGATGGTGCAGGTGCAGCAATCCTTGCCGCAGACGAACACCGAAAAGGTATTGTGGATATGGTGCTTGGTACGGACGGCAGCAAAGGCGAATCTCTGATGCTTTGTGAACGTCCGATTGACAATCCTTTTAGGACACAGTATATTGAAGCTGGAGGCATTGACAGTATGCAAAAACTTCCTGAAGCAGGAAATTATGTGTCGATGAACGGTCAGGAGGTTTTTAAATTTGCAGTCAAACGCGTCCCTGAATGTATCAGACAGATTTTAGAACGCACAGGCTATAGTGCCGAAGATATCGATTACTATGTGTTGCATCAGGCGAATTTACGCATTTTATCAAGTGTTGCAAAAAAACTGGGTGTATCTGTAGATAAATTTTATGTCAACTTAGATAGTTATGGCAACACCTCCGCAGCAAGCGTCCCAATCGCACTGGCAGACATGTCAGAAAAAGGTTTGCTTAAAGAAGGCATGAAGATTATGATGGTTGGGTTTGGCGGTGGACTGACCTGGGGCGGTGGACTTGTGATTATTTAAGAATAGAAATATTATTGACATTCGTCTTTACGTTTATAAGATGATGTTGTAAAACAAAGCATAGAAAAACCACCCTTTAAAATTTTGACACTCATATCATTTAAAAGTAAAGGGGAAGTATGATGGGTAAGAAAGCATTATTGGTTGTGAGTTTTGGCACTTCAACACCTGAAGTGATTGAAAGATGTATCGTACCGGTGGAAAAGGCATTTTGTGAGGTTGCAGAAGATTATGATTTTTACAGAGCATTCACTTCAGGCATTATTCGCAAAAAGCTGAAAAATATATATGACATTTCGATTGATGCACCGCAGGAAGCCCTTGAAAAGCTTCAGAAGAAAAGTTACAGCAAAATCGTTGTCTGGCCGACACATATGATGTCAGGGTTTGAATATCATGCGTTGGAGGCACAGGTACAGGCATTTGCAAAGCAATACCCTGAGATTGATGTGGTTTACGGAGAAACTGTGATTGCCAAAAATAATGATGCAAAAGATAATTTTTACAGTAAAAATAGCATTTACAGTAAAAATAACAGTAATAGCACTAATAATAGTGATAATGATATTATCCGTCTTGTACAAAGTCTTAAATATCAGATACCAACGCTTGAAGCGGATGAAGCAGTATTATTTATGGGGCATGGCACCGAGCATGAAGCAAACGATGTTTATTTTAAAATCAGAGCAAAATTGCAGCAGATGTCAGAACAGCTTGAACTGGCATGTGTGGAAGCGGCGCCGTTATTTGAAGATGCTGTGAAGCATTTAAAGACACTTAATATTCGAAAAGTATACCTGATGCCACTCATGGTTGTGGCAGGCGACCATGCCATGAATGATATGGCAGGCGATGATGAAGACTCCTGGAAAAACCGCCTGAAAAACGCAGGATTTGAAGCCATTCCTGTACTTAAAGGCCTTGGCGAAAATGAAGACTTCTGCAGAATATATCAGGAAAAAATAGAAAAGATGATGTAATACAGACAATCCGAGGACAGTCAGCACAGATTATCGGGTAAATCAAAACACCTTCATCAGCGCGGATGAACGGCAGCAAATTGAAATCCTTCTCCCGTCTTGTTCTTAAAATATCTTTGGAAGGTGGTAAACTGATGAATTACAGAATTGAAGAAAAACCGGAAATGATTTTAACAGGCTATAAAAAACATTTTACTGGGGCACCCTATGGTAAAGAAAGAGAGGAACAGGAAGAACAACTTTTTGAAACGAAAGATATAAAAGACCCTATTTGCGATTATTTTGAACTCTTAAATTACAGAATCCAAATTCTGACCGAATGGATGCCTGATATGGGATTTCAATTAAAAAATGCACCTGAACTTGCCTGCCGCCTGCTTTTAATGCAGGCGGTTTTCTTATCAATGAGTAATATTCGTTGGTATTCTAAAATTTTAAAGAAAAGACCAACACAGATAAAAATTATTTTGAGATTTTGAACATTTTTTCTTCAAATTCTTTAACTGACATATTGGCACGTTTGGCGGCTTCGTTAATATCTAAGAGCTCGTCTTTAACCAGTTCGGCAAGAGATTCGAATTTGCCTTCAATGAGCCCGGCAGCTTTGCCCTCGATAAGTCCAGCGGCTTTGCCCTCGATAAGTCCAGCGGCTTTGCCTTCAATAAGTCCGGCATTCTTGCCTTCGAGGCGTCCTTGTGTAAGTCCACGATTTTCGCCTTCAGCTATGGCATCTGCCAGCATTTCTTCAATAGCTTTGCACATATCTATAGAGTTCTCCTTTTCTGGAATATTGATTGTTGTATGGGTGGCGGCACTGATGACCATGGCGGCGTTTCGTTCGATAACCATGCGTGGGTTGTCATGGATAAATGCCGCCAGTTTTTGTTTGTCATTTGCATATTTAATATATCCCATCACTTCTCTGAGGTTAGTCGAAAACTTTTGTAGATCGTCATCAGAAATGCAGTGGGGTTCCAGTAAATGTATCTGATAATTTGGAACAAAACTGAGTAACTGTTGATTCTTCACATCCATCATTTCGTGTAACGAACGTGGGCCATCCCATTCATCAACCTCCTAAATTCACTTTGGTAATTGATGATGTCGAAATCAGAATTCCTGAACAGATTCGACAATCATTCATAACAATGACCTATCATGTTTCTATCATATCATAGAGTAAATGACATTCTCAATCATTATCGTTCGACAGGATATTACAAATTTTTAGTATATTTAATATAATTAAAATAATAAAATAAAGTATAAGACATTCATAGCAGTATATTCCATATTTGGTAAATCAGAAATTTCTAGTAATTTTGCTATCAAAAAGTAAATATAAGGTGTAGATTGTTTAATGAATTGAGTCAGATGATAGGAAGAAAAATACTCGCTGAACTCTGAAAATCGTACAGAATTCAGCGGGTATTGCGTAAATTTGATATGATTTCGTAATTCAAATATTATTTCGTAAAGAACGCACACATAAACCGTTCAATAGCTTCCTGGTCATTTTTGCCCATGAGCTCGCAGGAGGAGTGCATGGCGAGGAGGCCGACACCAAGGTCTGAGGTACGCATTGGCAGGTGTGAAGAAATCATGCTGCCGATTGTGCCGCCACCGCGGACATTGGAGTGTTTTGCAAAGCGCTGTACAGGGATATCTTCCTGTTTGCACAGGGCTAAAAGGGTGGCATTGATTTCACAGTCTGTGGCATATGACTGGTTAGCTGCTGTTTTTAATACAAAGCCTTTATTTGGCAGAGGATAATTTGTGATATCCTGAGTTGTCGGATAGTTTGGATGATAAGCATGTGCAACGTCTGTGGACAACAGCATACCGGCGGCAATATCGGACATGCAGTCTGTATGACTTTTCCCAAAGGCCTGCCAGATTTTTGAAAGAATGATTGCAGGCATTTCTGAGTCAGCGCCCTGTTTGGACAGGCTGCCGATTTCTTCATTATCAAACAAAGCAATGAGATTTACGCGGTCGGCATTGCTGCTTTCAATCAGGCCGTGCACAAGGGCGCAGCAGGATGTAATATTATCCAGACGCGGTGATGCAAGAAAATCTTCATTAATACCACATAAATAAGGCTTTTCAAGGTTGTAAATATTTAAATCATAATCAAGGACATCCTCAGCAGGCACACCAAGCTCTTTTGCAAGAATATCCACAAGCTTTGTATCTTTATTTAACTGCTCACTGATCATGCCAAGCATTGGCAGCAAATGATGCTGATTATCAATCGGCGCACCGTTTTCATTGACGCCGCGGCTCATATGAACTGCAAGATTAGGAAGTACAAGCATCGGACGCTTAAAATCAATCAGATGTCTGACAGGTTTATCATAACGTTCACCCTTTGTTACAACCTTGCCGGACAGGGAAAGTGGTCTGTCAAAAAATGTGTTTAAAATCGGACCGCCGTAAACCTCTGTATTTAACTGCACATAATCATGGTTGCGCAGCTCAGGATTTGGTTTAATCTTAATGGAAGGAAAATCTGTATGTGCGCCGGCCATATGGATACCGTTATGTAAATCGCAATGCTCACCAATGGTAAATGCATAAACGGTTGTGTCAAATGGGCTGCAATAATAACGTCCGCCAGGCACAAGCTTCCAGTCATCATTGATGACAAGCTTCTGAAATCCGGCATTTTCAAGCACCTTAATACTATGTGCTGTCACATGAAAGGCAGAAGTGCCTTCAGATAAAAAATCAATTAAATGCTGTATCATTTTAAAATCTCCAATCACTTTAGCTGTAGTTTAAAATCACCATCAAGGCCAAAACAGCACCCTGACAGTACATGATTATTTTGAAGTCCGTGCAAAACAATCATCTATGATTATACATTTGGCAGGGCTTTTTTTCAAGATGGGAGTCAGGAAGAAGCCCCAAATTGTCAAAAATGGCGGTGTTAATGAAAAAAATATGTTAAAAATTAAACAAAGCTCTTGAAAGAGTGAAAAAAAAGATATATTATAATACAGGTAAATAGAGAAATTAACTTTATAAAATCTAACAGAAATAGAGGGATATTTAATGATTAACGGAAAGAAATGTATCGGAGTACTTACTAGTGGCGGAGATTCACCGGGAATGAATGCAGCTATCAGAGCAGTTGTTCGTTCAGCATTGACAAAAGATATGATACCTTTAGGTGTTATCAAAGGATATCAGGGTCTTTTGGATAAAGATTTTGTAGTTATGAATGCACAGAGCGTATCAAACATCATCCAGAAGGGTGGTACGATTTTAAAATCTGCACGCTGCATGGAATTTTATGAAGACAAATATCGTCGTATCGCATACCAGAATGCAATTGATGCAGGTATTGATGGATTGGTTGTTATTGGTGGTGACGGTTCATATAATGGTGCAAAATTTTTATCAGAACTTGGTCTGCCATGTATTGGCCTTCCAGGAACAATTGATAACGATATTGCATGTACAGAGTACACAATCGGTTTTGATACAGCCATGAATACGGTTATCGAAAACGTTGATAAATTAAATGATACATCCAAATCTCATGAACGTTGCAGTGTTGTTGAGGTTATGGGTAGAAATGCAGGTCATGTAGCACTTGGTGCAGGTATCGCTACAGGTGCGATTGCCATTATGACAAATGAGCTTGATACAGATATCGAAGATGTTGCAGAGCATATCAAAAAAGCCCGTGCCATCGGTAAAGACCACTTTATCGTTATTGTATCTGAAGGTTACAGTAAAGCTAAAGCCAAAGAAACAGGCCTTAAAGAATATGAGATTCCAAACCGTGTTGCCCGTCAGATTCAGGAACAGACTGGTGTAGACAGCCGTGCAACAATTCTTGGTCATGTTCAGCGTGGTGGTTCACCATCATTAAGGGACCGTGTTGTAGCTACACAGATGGGACATGCTGCTGTTGAATTACTTGAAAAAGGTATCGGTAACAGAGTTATCGCATTAAAGAACAATGAAATCGTTGATTTTGATATTCAGGAAGCACTTCAGATGAAGAAAGGTCTGGATATGGATTTATACCAGACACTGCTTGACACAACATTCTAAAGTGTATCAGATAAAATTTATCTTAAAGTTGCCTGAAAAAATATTTCTTGCTATGAGAGCATAACTCAAGGAACAGGTTTTCAAATATGGAGAACCTGTTCTTTTTGTATTAGAAAAATAGTGGAGGTCTGTGTTGACCATGAACATAAGACATAGAATGAATATAAATAAACATATAAAAGTAAATACAAATGAAAATCAAAAAGTGAATACAGATGACGGTCAAAGTTTAAAGGCAGCTTCAGATAATGTGAAAAATCAAAAATCACATCAGAAATTCCGTATCCCACTGGCGCTGCAAATCATTATTACCATTTTGGTGCCGATAGCGGCGTTTTATCTGTTGGAGGCATTCAGCCACCAGCCCTTTGAAATCACCTGGAAGATACAGTTGTTAAATATTTTATTTTTTATGCTGCTTGAGGTGATTTTGATATGTATCACCGGGCGAACTTCTGCGGCATCAGTGATTTTGATGTTTGTGGCACTGGCAGTCGGACTGATCAATTATTATACATTACAGTTTCGGGGAACACCAGTGTTACCGTGGGATATATTGTCTGTCAAAACAGCAGCCAGCGTGACAACTGAGTATGATTTTAAAGTGACCTGGCACGTAATATGGATTAGTCTTGTGATGTTAACCGTGGCTGCATGCAGTATTATCTTTACACATATTCGTACTAAAGGTGTGCTCAGGCGTGTTTTAAGCGGTGCGTTTGGCATCGTGGCACTTATATTGTGTACAATGGGGCTGTGGCAGGAAGCAACAGTGGATTTCTTTGAACTGGATGACATTTTGTTTACGCCGGTAAACATGTATGAGGATAATGGATTTGCAATTTCCTTTGCATACAACCTGCAGTATTTGCGTGTCAAAGCACCGTCAGGGTACGATGCGCAAACTGTTTATGATGAGGAAGAAAGTTATGTAAACTCACAAACGTGTAAAATATATTCCACTAAAGACAGTGAAAATGATGATTCAAATATCACAGGTGATACAGGCAGCACAGATTACACCATGACAACATCACCGGTGAAAGACACAATAAATACAGAAGATACAACAAATGCGTCACTGCCAAACATCATCGTCATCATGAATGAATCCTTCTGCGACCCTGCAGTTTTAACCGATTTTGAAACCAATCAGGACTACATGCCATTTATCCACAGCCTGCTTGGAGGCGGCGATAACGTGGTGTCGGGATATGCCTATCCATCAGTGTGCGGAGGCAATACAGCCAATTCAGAATTTGAATTTCTGACAGGCAGCTCTATGGCATTTTTGCCGGAGGGCAGTGTGGCTTATCAGCAGTACATTAAAGACGAAACACCGGCCCTTGGCTGGTATCTGCAAAGTCTGGATTATCGTACATGTGGTATGCATCCGTTTGGCAGCGCAGGCTGGAACAGAAATACGGTTTATCCAAATCTTGGATTTGAGATGACAAGATTTTCAGGAGATATGCGCGGTGCACAAAAGATGCGTACATATATTTCAGATGCGGCCACATATGAAATGATTGAGGCTAATTATGCCACAAAAGATGAAAATTCCTTATTTACTTTCGAAATCACGATGCAAAATCATGGCGGTTATTTTCAGGATTATGATAATTTTGAACGCGAGATTGAACTAATCAATACCGATGCTGAACAAGTCGATATCAATATTACAGAGCGTTATCTGTCACTTGTGAAGAAAAGTGATGAAGCCTTTGAAGATTTGATTCAACATTTTGAGAATACCGATGAGCCGGTGATTATTTTGATGTTTGGCGACCATCAGCCGGGAGATTATGCGTTAAAGGCCATCTGGCGGCCGGAGGATGACCCGGACATTCAGACATTACAGCAACGCTATAAAGTGCCGTTTGTCATGTGGGCTAATTTTGACATTGAGAGCGAATATGTGGAGGGCATCAGCCTGAATTATTTAAGCACATTATTATTTCAAAAAGCAGGTGTGCCGCTGACTGGCTATCAGGAATTTTTAAGCGAACTGCATGAAACATTTCCGGTCATCAATGCAAAGGGTGTGATTGATGCCAAAGGACAGTATTTCGCCTGGGGTGATGACATCCCGGATGAGGACGGATTGCTGGAAAAATATAAGGCATTCCAGTACAATATGCTGTTTGACGAGGAAAACAGAGATAATGCGTTTTTCGGATTTGGTGAGTAGGAGTTTGAAATTTTCCCTAATATAACTTGCATTTTAAAAATGAACTTTATTGACAGACTTTAATGAGGTGTAGTACAATAGTGAACAGTTAAAATAAACGAGCATATAAATTCGTATAATAAATTTCAAGCATTGGAGAGATGAAGTATGAAGAATCTGATTATTCCGGAGGGTTACAAATCTGATCTGGATATTCGAGAAACAGAGATTGCCATTAAATACGTTAAAGATTATTTTGAACGCGAACTTGCAAATCAGTTGAACCTGACACGTGTGTCTGCCCCGTTATTTGTATGGCCGGGCTCAGGTCTGAATGATACATTAAATGGCGTGGAACGTCCGGTAAGTTTTGGAATCAAGGAACAGAATGATGCTGAAGTAGAAATCGTTCATTCTCTTGCAAAATGGAAAAGACAGGCACTTGGCCGTTACGGCTTTCATCATGGTGAAGGTCTGTACACAGATATGAATGCGATCCGTCGTGATGAAGATACAGATAACCTGCATTCCATCTTTGTTGACCAGTGGGACTGGGAAAAGATTATTTCCAAAGAGGAAAGAAATATACATACATTAAAAAATATCGTGACACGCGTTTATGACGCTCTGCGTTATACAGAAAAATACATGTCCGAAAAATATGGCTACATCAAACCGATTCTGCCGGATGAGATTTCATTTATCACAACACAGGAACTTCTTGACAGATATCCTGATATGACAGCCAAAGAACGTGAACATGAAATTGCCAAAGAAAAAGGTGCTGTATTTATCATGAAAATCGGTGGCGTGTTAAGTAACGGCGAACCACATGATGGCCGTGCACCAGACTACGATGACTGGGAATTAAATGGCGATATTCTTGTATACTATCCGGTGCTTGACATTGGACTTGAACTTTCAAGTATGGGTATCCGTGTAGATGAAGATGCCCTTGAACGCCAGTTGAAAATCCGCGGTGTCAGCGAGCGTATCAACCTGCCATTCCAGCAGGCATTGATGAACGGTGAACTGCCATACACTATTGGCGGCGGTATCGGTCAGTCCAGAATCTGTATGTTCTTCTTAAGAAAGGCCCATGTCGGCGAAGTTCAGGCATCTATCTGGCCGGACGATGTCACAGAGGCCTGCGGTAAAGCTGGTATCCATCTGCTTTAATCATAATTATCAACCCCCTTTCATATCTTAGACAGAAGCATTGAATCGCTGCTATCGGGAGATGAAGGGGGTTTTTGTTTTGGACGAGAAGATTAAAGATATTCTTGATAATTATGATATACCTGTGACATCTGTTGTGCGTGGCAGGGGTGCATGGATTTGCATCACACCGAAAGCACGGTATCTGCTAAAGAGTTTTCCTTATTCGGAAAATCATGTGATTTATGAGGCAATGTTAAAGAGCCTGATTGTTGAACGTGGCTGTCCGTGGATTGATACGACCATTTACAATAAAGAGGGGCAGATTCTGACAACGGCAAAGGATGGCACACGCTATATGTTAAAGCAATGGTTTGACGGTCGGGAATGCGATTTAAAATCTATAGAACATATAAAGCTTGCTGTGCAAAATCTTGCAGCACTGCACCGGCTGATGAAAAATATGCGTTTTGAGTGTGAATGGTTAAAATATGCAAAACATCTGCCGGCTGATACGTGGATGCAAAAGCGCACCCAGGAAATGAAAATGATTGACGGTTATATGCACCGGAAGAAGAAAATCAGTCCCTTTGAGCAGATGTATATCAGACATTATCCACATTTTAAGGCACAGGCAGCCGGGGCTGTGAAAATGCTTGAGATTGCACAGTACAATCAGTTATATCAGACAGCGCTTGAGGAGCGGACTTTTTGCCATGGCGCATACAGTCATCATAATGTGCTGATTTGCAAAAATCATATTGTTGCCGTGAATTTTGAGCGTGCGCAAATGAATACCCAGGTGGATGATTTATATTATTTTATGAGAAAAGCACTTGAAAAAAATGAATGGCAGGTCACACTCGGCAGGCAGATGTTAGCAGCATATGAACAGGTGCAGCCGCTTTCGTTCAATGAAAAATCTTATCTATATGGATTGTTTTTATTTCCTGAGAAATTCTGGAAAATCTCAAATCATTATTTTAATGTCAGAAAAAGCTGGATGTCAGGCATTACGATGGATAAAATGCAGCAGGTGATTGCAAGAGAGGATAAGCGCATGCTGTTTTTGGAGGCATTTGCTAAAAGTCTGTGAAAATGGTCTAAAATCAGGGCATAGAGCATATGTTTACATTAATAGATTTGCCGGGAGGTTGAATCATGGAATTAGTGAAAGAGCATATGAAGCTTGTACATTTTATAGGAAAAACTCAGGAACAGATTGCCCTGGAGGAGGATTTTATCGTACCGGATGTGAAGCCGGATGTGTCGGTATTGATCGCAGAAAACGGTGATGTGAAAATCACGGAGGCAAGAGTTAAGGAAGGTAAACTTTTTGTGCGTGGCAAGCTGGAGTTTTCTGTACTTTATGTGGCTGCAGATAAAGAAAAACAGTTAAATAAAATGTCCGGCAGCATTCCTTTTGAGGAAACACTGACGATGGACGGACTTTCAGAGGAACATATGATAAAGGTGCGCTGGGATATTGAGGATTTGAGAACCCGGATGATTAACAGCAGAAAAATAAGTGTGCGATCGATTATTGCATTATCTGTGCAGGTTTTTTGTGTGCGGGATGAGCTGGCGGTGTCTGAGGAGTGCCATTTGCCAGGAGCCTATGCTAAAGGAGAAATGCTGAATTTCAGCCAGTTACATACACAAAAAAGAGATATTCTTCGTGTGCGGGGCGCTGTGGCACTGCCTGGTTCAAAACCGGATATGTTAGACATTATCTGGGGGCGTGCGCAGCCTGGAAAAATGCAGATCAAGGTGTTAGATGGCTGTATTCATGTACGCGGAATGCTGCATGTTTTTGTGATGTATGCATCAGGAGAGGATGAGCAGCCGTTGCAGTATTTTGGCACGGATATGGAAATCAATGAGCGACTGGATGTTGAGGGCGCGACAGAGGAAATGATTGGACATATTGAGATGAAAATGATTCAGCAGGATTTGCAGATTCATCAGAATGAAGACGGTGAGATGCGCAAGGTAGATGTGGAGGTTGTGATGGAAGTGAGCATGGCACTGTATGAGGAGAAGCGAATGTGTCTGATGCAGGATGCCTATGCCAATGACCGCACGCTATTGCCGCAAAAGACCCAGCTTGTCTATGATAATGTGTGCATGCAGAATCAGTCTGTCTGTGAAGTCAATCATACGCTGCCGATTGAAAATCATTCAGGCAAGGTGCTGCAAATCTGCCAGACCGATGCCAGGGTAAAGGTGGATCAGAGCAGCATCACACCGGAGGGCGTGAAAATCGAAGGCGTTGTGTATGTGCAGATTTTGTATATTGCCGCCGATGATCAGATTCCGGTCAATGTGATTCGTGGTGTGATTCCATTTGAGCATCTTGTGGAAACCGGGCCGCTTGGCGCACAGTGTGTGCAGGAGGTGATTGCAAATCTTGGCGATGTTAATTCTTCTATGCCGGATAGTGAACATATGGAGGTCAAAATAGAACTTGTCTTTAATACAATGATTTTTGAACATCATACGATGCATGTGATTACGGACATTGAAGAAAAGCCAAGAGATTATCAAAATGAAGAAAAAATCCCTTCCATGGTGGGCTATATCGTGCGGCAGGGGGATACATTGTGGCAGTTAGCCAAGCAATATGCCACGACCTGTGAGCGTGTAATGCAACTGAATGACCTTGAAACTGAAGAAATTATACCGGGGCAGAAGTTGTTAATTATGCGGGAGCCGATGCGGAGAATGTAAAATGAGAAAATTTCCAACGGCTGCAGATAGATTCCTGCTTGAAATGATTGTATAAATTTCGTATAATGTATACAAAATAATACAAAAATACAAAGGATGAATAAATATTTTGGATAGTATACGTTTAAATGCAATGGCAAAGATTAATCTTGGTCTGGATGTGACAGGCAAGCGCCCGGACGGTTACCATGAACTGCGCATGGTGATGCAGATGATTAATCTTTATGATAAAATCGAAATCATTAAACTTGAAACACCGGAGATTATCGTAGAAACAAATCTTTCATTTTTACCGGTCAATGAAAATAATATCGTGTATAAAGCTGCACAGCTTTTAATGAATAAATTCCATCTGACGCAAGGTGTGCGTATTGTGCTTGAAAAGCATATTCCGGTGGCGGCAGGTATGGCGGGCGGAAGCTCAGATGCAGCGACGGTTTTGTATGGCATGAACAAACTCTTTTCTCTTGGCATGACAAAAAAACAGATGATGGAGGAGGGGGTCAAGCTTGGTGCGGATGTACCTTATTGTGTGTTGCGCACAACGGCATTATCTGAGGGTATCGGTGAGATTTTGACGACATTGCCGCCGATGCCAAAGTGTCATATTGTGATTGCAAAGCCGGGCATCAGTGTGTCCACAAAGGCTGTATTTGGCAAGCTTCGGGTGAATGAGATTGAAAAGCATCCGGATATTGACGGTATCGTTGAGGCGATTAAAGCGGGCAGTCTGACAGATATTGCCAGCCGTCTTGGCAATACACTTGAAGAGGTGACAATTAAAGATTATCCTGTGATTGCACAGATTAAGGAAGAAATGATTGCCCAGGGCGCACTTGGTGCGTTGATGAGCGGCAGCGGACCGACCGTCTTTGGTATTTTTGATGATGAGAAGAAGGCAAAAAATGCTTATACAGTGCTGAAAGCAGGTACTCAGGCACGACAGGTATTTTTGACAAAGCCGGTCAACTGATGAACTGATGGAGGAAATGTACTTATGATGAATGATTTAAAACTCAATATCAGCGAGTATCTGCCGTTGCGTGATGTCGTATTTAAGACACTGCGCGAAGCCATTTTAAAGGGTGATTTGGCGCCGGGTGAGCGTCTGATGGAAATAAAACTTGCCAATCAACTTGGGGTGAGCCGTACACCGATTCGTGAGGCCATCAGAAAGCTGGAGCTTGAAGGTCTTGTGGTGATGGTGCCGCGCAAAGGTGCAGAGGTTGCAAAGATTACAGAAAAGGATTTAAGAGATGTGCTTGAGGTGCGTGCTTCTCTTGAGGAACTGGCGATTTCTCTGGCATGTGAACGTATTACTGACGAGAAGATTGCTGAACTTAAGGACGCACTTGAGCAGTTTAGAACAGTGATTAAAGGTAAAGATGTGACAAAGATTGCACAGATGGACGTTGCGTTTCATGATGTGATTTTTGAAGCCACACAAAACGCCAGACTTGTGCAGATGGTGAATAATTTAAGAGAGCAGATGTATCGGTATCGTCTGGAATATCTCAAGGATTTTTCCACCCACAGCCGTCTGGACGAGGAACATGTGAAGATTTTTGAAGCGGTATCTGCCCGGGATATAGAGCGTGCCACAGCGCTGATACGCGAACATATTTACAATCAGGAAGTGACAGTTGTAAAGAATATTCAGGAGTAAAAAGGTTTGAATAAATTTTATCATTTAGACCGTTTTATGGATTTTGGAAAGCCTGGTTATGAAATTTCGTGAAATAAATTAAGGAATAATCAGAAAAAATATGTACACAATACATCACAGGCGATATGTCGGTGGGCTATGTCAGAAATATAGCCGGGTCAAAATGGCATATCATGCCAAAGCTTAATGTGGAGGCTGCGGTTGTGATGAAATATGTAAGTGCAAATTTAAAAGAAAATATAGATTATATAAGCAAGTGTTTTGAGCGATGTGCTGATGTAGTTCAGAAACAGATTTTTATCAATCAGGGCCAGTACCCGATTTATGTCGTGTACATGGATTCGATGATTGACAGTGATTTGGTCGAGAACAACATCCTCAAGACACTTGTTTTTTATTTTGAGAAAAATCAGGTGTGCCCGAAGGTGAATCCGAAGGGAGGAACAGAAAAAGAAGCAGAAAAACAGGAGAATCTTCTGTCATATATAGAGCAGCATGCGATGCTGACGGCGAATGTGTCCATGGTATCAGAGCTTGACAGAATCATTACAGATATCATGGCAGGAAAGACAGCCATTTTTGGTGCAGCCTGTGATAAAGCTCTGATGATTGATGGCAAAGGATATCCGAAGCGTGGCATTGATGAGGCGCAGTCAGAAGTGTCGGTGCGTGGGGCAAAGGACAGCTTTAATGAGTCGTTAAGAACGAATACGATTTTGATTCGGCGGCGCATCCGGGATACAAAATTAAAAACAGAGCAGATCAAAATCGGCAGACGCACCCAGACAGATATTGCCATCATGTACATGGATGATTTGGTGCGTCCGGAAATTTTAGAGGCAATTCAAAAAGAATTAAAAAGTTTTGAGGTTGATGGTATATTTGACAGCGGCAGTCTTGAACAATATATGGGGCGCAGATGGTATTCGCCTTTTCCGGTATTTCAGGCAACACAGCGGCCGGATAAGGCATCCTCAGCCCTTTTGGAGGGGCGGGTTGTGCTTGTGGTGGATAATTCACCAACAGTCATTATGGCGCCTGCGACACTCAATTGTTTTTTTCAGGCTTCGGATGATTATTATTATCGGTGGGGAATTGCCAGCTTTACGCGGTGTCTGCGATATGTGGCAGCATTGATTGCGATGGGGTTTCCGGGCTTTTATGTGGCTGTGGCAACCTTTCACCCTGAGATATTTCCAACAAGTTTACTGCTGACTGTGGCGGCCTCCAGACGCGGCGTACCGTTTCCGCTGGTGGTGGAAATCATTTTGATGGAGCTGGCTTTTGAATTGTTAAGAGAGGCGGGGATTCGCCTGCCAGGTCCTATGGGCAGCGCACTGGGCATTGTCGGTGGCCTGATTGTCGGACAGGCTGCCGTTGATGCCAATATTGTAAGTCCGGTAGTGGTAATTGTCGTGGCGTTGACGGCACTGGCATCATTTGCGATTCCAAATGACAACTTTGCATCAGCCTTTCGATTATTGAAGTTTGGCTTGATTGTGGCCGGAGCTGCAGCAGGCTTGCCGGGATTTGTGCTTGGGCTGTTGGTCATCCTTACACATCTTGCATCTCTTGAAAGCTACGGTATTCCTTATCTTTCACCCTATGCGTTGTCATCGGTTGAACCTGCGGAAGAATTTAAGGACAGCATCCTGCGCCTGCCGTTATTTATGATGCGTCGCCGACCGGTATTTACAAGAGCCGGGGCGAGAATTCGTTATAAGAGAAAGAAGAAAGTATAAAAGGCGAAAAGAAATGAGGTGGCAGGCAAATGTTATATGCGGATAACAAACAGATTTATGGGCGGCAGGCATCCAGAATCATTTTTCTGGCTTTGTTTGCCGCAGCTTGCATGACCATTCCTGAGATTGCCATTGCAGGAGGATATAAGCAGGCTCTCATTGCTGTCATGATCGGCAGTGTAGTTACTATTTTATATACATGGTTGATTGTGCGGGTTATGGATTGTGTTAAGGATGTACAGACAGGGGCCTACGGGTTTAATACTGATTTCAGGGATATTTTGCAGATATGCTTTGGCAGACGCGCGGCGCAAGGCATTCTGATTTATTTCTGGATAAAGTTTGTGGTAGCAGCGATTTATGCTCTGCGCATGTTTTGGGCGGTTATCAGCCAGACATTTTTAACAGAAATTTCAGGCTGGTTGATTGCACTTATGGCTGCAGGGGCGGCATTTTATATTGCCAGCCGAGGTGTGGAAACTGAAGGCCGGTTAAGTGAAATCATTACATGGGTAGCAGTGATACCGATATTTATTGTTGTTGTACTGTCCATGTCACAGTTTCAGATATCAAGGCTTGTGCCACTTCATATAGAAAATACAAGATATTTGCTGCAGAATTCGGCACGTATCTGGGCAGCATTAAGTAGCGTGGAAATACTTTTATTTTTGCTGCCTTATGTCAAAAAAACACAGCGCAGGCGGCGGTATTTTCTGTGTGATGTTGTGGTGGCAGGTGCAGTAGCGTTATTGGTGCTTGCGGCATGCATTGGTGTATTATCAGCGCCGGGTGCAGCCGCAGAAACCTGGCCGTCTGTGATTTTAATGCAGATTGTCAAACTGCCAGGGCAGTTTATTTCAAGGCAGGAAGGCGTGCTGCTTGGCTTCTGGATGCCGGCGGCAATGATGTTATTGGCAGGATATTTATTATTTTCAAACCATATGGCCCGGAAAATATTGCCAGCACGATGTAAAAAATGGACAGCCCTTGTTACTACAATTTTGATATATTTAGGTACACTTACCATTCGTGATTTTAAACATTTTGAAACAATATATCTGAAATGGCAGTTCTGGCTTGGTATATTGCCGACGGTGGTGTTGTTGATAGTGATTTTATTAAAAATGAAAAAAACTGTGAAAAATAAGCAATATAGTGTGCAAAGAGGTCAAAGAAAAAAAGAAGGTTCGCAGATAAGGTCATTGTGCAGATTTGTTGTTTTATTGGGAATTACAGCGATGTTGTCCGGGTGTGGCAAAACACCGCAGATAGAAGACAGAAATTATGTTATGGCACTGGGGATTGATTATGTCTGCGATGCAAAGAATGAAATTATTTTGGATAAGAGGGCGCAGCAACCATTAACGATGACTGAAGTTGCTCAATCCCAAAATCACGAATATAAAAAAGATAAATATAAAAATAATAAATATAAAAATAATAAATATAATAAATATAAAAACTGCAAATACAGAAGCAATGACTGTATTGATGGCGGGTATTTTAAGATTACGATGAGTTTCCCGGATGTCGGGGCGTTGACAGGCAATGACGGACCGGAACCGGAAGCCCCGATGACATTGCAGGTCAAAAATTTGAAGGATATCGAAGAAGTATATGAGAATATGGCAAGTCAGAAATTGGATTTTGGACAGTTGCAGGTGATTTTACTTGGACAAAATGTGCTGAAGCAACGCGAAATCTTAAAGACTGTGGCAGATTATATGCAGCAGCATCAGGCGTTTACGCGGACAACGTATATATGTGCGACAAAAAAAGACAGCAGCCAGGTCATTGCGCTCGATACAGAGGTTAATGGTTCTGTTGGTATTTATATTAAAGAAATGATTGAGAATAATTATGAAGTGCAGGAGAAAAACAGAAAAGCATGTATTTTAAATGATTTCATTATCGCAGTGAAAAATTCGACAGAGAGGGCGGATATGAATGTGATTGACGTAGAAGATAATAAACCGGTCATCATGAACGAAGTCCTTCAAGTGGGAACTTCGAAATTTTAATAAAAAATCAGGCAGACACATCTGTCTGCCTGAATAAAACGCAATTTAAATTATGCAAGTGCTGCTGTGATGATGGCCATTGAGTAAACTTCAAGGGCGTTGCAGCCACGGGAAAGGTCATTGATTGGTGCATTCAGACCAAGAAGGATTGGGCCGTATGCATCGAAGTTACCAAGACGCTGAGCAATCTTGTAACCGATGTTACCTGCATTGATGTCAGGGAAGATAAATGTATTTGCATGACCTGCAACTTCTGAATTTTTGCATTTTGTACGTGCAACACGAGGGTCAACAGCGGCATCAAACTGAATTTCGCCTTCAATCATAAGGTTAGGAGCTTTAGCTTTTGCTTTAGTAGCTGCGTTACGCATCTTGTCAACATCTTCACCTTTACCTGAACCAAGTGTTGAGTAGCTTAAGAAAGCAACCTTAGGGTCTACACCGAAAATCTTAGCACATTCAGCGCATTCAAGACCGATTTCAACAAGTTCATCTTCTGTAGGTTTGATGTTGATTGCGCAGTCGCCCATAGCAAGAACTTCATTTTCACCTGTAGCAGATGGACGAACCATGATGAAGCATGATGAAACGATGGAGTTGCCAGGTTTTGTTTTGATGAGCTGGAGTGCCGGACGAACTGTATCGGCTGTTGAATATGTAGCACCACCAAGAAGGGCATCAGCAACACCCATCTTTACAAGCATAGTACCAAAGTAGTTAGCCTGTGATAATGTTTGTCTTGCCTGTTCAGGTGTAACACCTTTGCTTTTTCTGAGTTCGCAGAATAAATCAACCATCTCATCCATGCGGTCATAGTTAGCTGGATCAGCAATTTCTGCACCACGAATATTGAAACCACTTTCTTCTGCTGCAGCATAGATTTCTTCAGGAACACCTACAAGGATTGGGTGCAGGAAGTTACTTGCAAGAAGACGGGAAGCTGCTTCAAGAATACGAGGGTCTGTACCTTCTGTAAATACGATTTTTTTAGGGCTTTTTTTAAGAATGTCAATTAATTGTCCAAAACCATTCATAATAAATTCTCCTATCCTAACTTTGTTAAATTTTAGTCATTCTATTGAAATTTTTCCAATTTCCCCTATATTTTATACTTATTTTGAACAAAAAACAATAGGTTTTATGTCTTTTTTGGAATACTTTAAAAAAATGTGGAAAATATCTGTACAGGAGGAAAATAAATGATATTAGGTACAGGCAGACCGAAATTCAGACTTTTGACACTTACATCAGAGATGAAAAAAGTGAGATATGTCAGTAAAAAAATATAAAGAATGAGATGTATTGCTAATGGATTATAAAAAAAGAATAAAGTGTATCCGTCAAATTAAATATGGAAGAATAAAACGGGTGATTTTTGCGGTGATTGCACTGTGCATAATTTGTGTCTTGAGTGCTTGCATACAAGGGCAGCGGCAGGCGGCCCAGCAAACCATTTCAGATTACGTTTTAAGACTGCATGTGCGGGCAAACAGCAATAGTGTAGCTGACCAGCAGGAAAAGTTAAAGGTCAGAGATGCATTTTTGGAGGCGCTGGCACAGTATCAGCCGGAAATGACAGATAAGACGGCTGTTCAAAATATTATTTCAAAACACGGACAGACGATTCTGAATAATATAAGACAAAATCCGAAAATGGTGGATACAATGCAAGATTTAAGCATCCATTTGGGGACAGAATGGTTTCCGGACAAAACTTATGGGGATATCACCTTGCCGGCAGGTATGTATGATGCGGTCATTGTGGATGTTGGCAGTGGACGCGGGCAAAACTGGTGGTGTGTAATATTTCCAAAGCTGTGTTTTGTAAGTCCTGTAACCGGTTATATTGAGGAAGAGGATAAAGCGGCATTTAAAGAAGAAGTTGGCGAAAATACATGGGAAATGATTGAGTTGCCGGAGGTCGAAATGAAATTTAAAATTGTTGAGGTACTCGGTCAGTGGATGGGGCAAAAATAAGCAAGAAATAAGGCATTTTAAGCATTTATTACCTAAAATAACTTGACAAATGTACGTGAACAGTTTATAAATAAACTTGACAATAAATATTTAGTTTATTCCAAATATATTTCAGGAGGATTTATACAATGAACAAAACAGAATTAGTTGCAGCTATCGCTGAAAAAGCAGAATTATCTAAAAAAGATTCCGAAAAAGCTTTAAAAGCATTCGTTGACGTTGTAGCAGAAGAATTAAAGAAAGGTGAAAAGATTCAGTTGGTTGGCTTCGGTACATTCGAAGTATCTGAAAGAGCTGAAAGAAAAGGCGTAAATCCTGCAACAGGCGCTGAAATCACAATCCCAGCTTCAAAAGCACCTAAATTCAAAGCTGGTAAAGCATTAAAAGACAGCATCAACGAATAATTATTTATAATATAAATAAAAGATTAACTTTTAAGCAGCGCCATTTCGGACGCTGCTTATTTTATATAGTTTAGAGGAGGAAGTAAAAATGCGCTTAGATAAATACTTGAAGGTATCCCGCCTGATAAAACGCCGTACCGTAGCCAATGAAGCCTGCGATGCCGGTCGTGTCAACGTCAACGGTAAGACAGTAAAAGCATCTTACGATGTTAAACCCGGCGATGTCATCGAAATCGGCTTTGGTACAAGAGCAGTGAAGGTGGAAGTGCTTTCCGTTGCAGAAACAAGCAGAAAAGACGAAGCCAAAGAATTGTTTAAATATCTGTAAAGTATCAACAAATTCATAGACTAAATATATAAACCTCCACATAAACTTAATGCAAAGGGATGATCAGAGTTTGTGAGGAGGTTTTTTTGTGGAGAATTATCAGGACTATCAGGCTCAGATACCGGCAAAGCAGCACAGGCTCACGGTAACAAACCGGCAATCCATCGAGATTACAGGTGTGGTGGATGTGGTTTCATTTGATGCGCAGGAAATTATCCTTGAAACAGAGGGTGGACTTTTACTGATTCGAGGCACGCAGCTTCATATGAACCGGCTGACTGTGGAGAAGGGAGAAGTCAGTGTTGACGGCAATATTGACGGTCTGACCTATTCTGACCAACCGGGCAGTAAGAAAAATACGCATATGTTTGGACGGCTTTTTGGATAAAATGACGCAGTTTCAAATTATTTTCAGTGATGCCGTCATTCATCAGAGTAAAATCTTTTTAAGAGCAATGTTGTGGGGTATCCTTTTTGTTGCTGCCTATGACTGCTTTAGGATTTTCAGACGGGTCATCTGGCATAAAATGGGATGGATGGCGATAGAAGACCTCCTGTTTTGTGTCACAGGCACCGTGATTTTATATACATTATTGTTTAAATATGATTATGGGGCAGTGCGCAGTTATGCACTGTTTGGTATAAGTCTTGGGGCTGTAGTGTACTATTTTTTTGTCAGCCGGTGGATTGTTGATTGGTTTGGCCAAGGGCTTAGAATAATTTTAAAAAAAATTATGAAGTTTTTGTCAATTATGTTGAAAAAAATAAGAAAAACAGGTACAATAATAAAAATTGGTGTTCATAGCAAGAAGCATGAAAAGGAGAAGATCACACATGGCAATGAAAAAGACTAAAATTGTCATACGAAAGAAGCATGCCACAAGTATTCTTATCGTAAGCTGTGCTGTACTTGTTTTATGTACTGTTTTATTAATTAACAGTTTTAAGATTTACAGCCAGTTAGATGAATATGATGCAGTTGCTCAAAATCTTCAGGAACAGATTGAACAGCAAGTCCGAGAATCCGAACAGTTAGACATCGAGAGTGAGTACGCAAAGAGCGAGGAATACATCGAACAGCTTGCCAGAGAAAAGCTGGGTCTTGTGAAGGAAAATGAGCTTATTTTTCAGAAAGAATAAAAAATTTAAAAAAAATAAAAAAATTTGAAAAAAGTTGTTGACAAATCATGTAAGGTAATGTATACTTCATATTGTTGATGCGGCGGGATAGCTCAGTTGGCTAGAGCACACGGTTCATACCCGTGGTGTCGGGGGTTCAAATCCCTTTCCCGCTACACGAGAGGATGTGTTTTCACACATCCTCTTTTTTTGTTTCAAAGTCTGAATAATCTGCGATAACCTCCTAAACATTCTCATCTCCTTCAAAAAATTCTTTTCAGACATTTGATAGGTAATGTTGTCTACATATTTAGAGTGTTTTCCTACGGATTATGACAGACATTTTAATCAAAAGCATATATAATACCCCTGCATGAAATCGCTGAAGCAGGTTTGAATTTTGTAAAGTTATCGAACAGGCGGTGCAGAAAAATTTTTCTGCACGATTTACCTTTCGGTGTATCAGCGATTTTATGAAACTGAAGCAGGGAGGCGCAACATGAGAAGGCCGAATATCAGAAATTTATTGACTGTGCTTATTGCGGCGGTCATTAATGGGTCAGCCTTACTGACGATGAATCCCTTTGGCATCGCCTATTTTGCAGGGGCGTATATGTATGGGAACGGAAGATGGATGCTTATTGTGGCAACACTTGGCGGTATGGCGGTATTTCTGCCGCTTAAGGTTGCAGTCAGGTATGCGGGAAGTATGCTTGGCATCGTTGTTGTTGAAAAAATAATAAAGAAAAACCATCGAAACATTCCGGTATGGGTCATGGCAATCTGCGCAGGCGTATTTGTCATACTGGCTGGCATTGCCTACTCAACAGGATTTTATGGATATACGCAGGAAAATCTGAAAAATATCTTATTGATTAATGCGCTGGAAGGACTTGCTGTCAGCTGCCTGGTGATTATTTTTCATAAGGCGGTTGGCGTGTTTTTACTTAAAGATACAAGAGAAACACTGGATAATCAGGAACAGTTATCCACCGCAATCCTGCTGGCGGTGTGTATTTATGCACTGCATGAGGCGGGGATGAGTGGATATTCGATACCGGAAACATTTACGTTTTTTGCCCTGTTATACATCGGTTACCGTTATGGCTGCGGGGCGGCGGCAATTTCTGGGGCTGGCGTGGGGATTGTGCTGGCAGTTTTAAATAATTATCCGGGGATGATTGGCTATATGTGTATGATTGGCATTATTGCAGGGGCATTCAGAGATTATGGACGGATAGTATCCATGATGGCAATGGCACTGACAACCGCCGCCTGTTATTATTTAAAAATTCCTTATCTTAATCAGTTAGAAACCCTGCGGGGCATTGCAGCAGGAGGTATGGCTTTTTTACTCATGCCGCCGAAATATATGGTGCGGACGCAATTCCATGAATATAAAGAAAAGAAAATCAGTCCGATGCCCGATGAAGTCCGGCAGAAATTTAAAACATTTGCCCAGACCTTTAAAAATCTTTCCAATACGTTTTGTGAAAGCGTCAGACCCCGGACAAAACTTTCAGACGAGGAGGTTGAGCAGGCATTTGATGAGCTGACGCAAAATGTGTGTTCAGTATGCAGCCGGTGTGAATATTGCTGGGAGAGAGAATACGATGATACATCCCATGCCACCGGTGATATTTTAGATTATTGCGCCAGATATGGCATTGTGGATACAAAACATGTGCCTGTGGCATTTAAACACCGGTGCATCAATCTTGGACAGTTCCTAAGTGAAACAACAAGGGTCATTGAACTGGCGCGGGTCAATTTAAACTGGCAGAACCGGTTGATTGAAAGCCGCCTGGCGATTGCCGGACAGTTTCTTGAGGTTGCGGATATTATAGATGATTTTTGTGAAACCTTTGATGAGCCTGTCATCGAAAATCAGACGGATGCAGAGCTTATCAGAAAACGTCTGGCACATCGGAAAATGTATGCCACACGCGTGCGGGTCGTTGAAAAAACAGGAATGCCTGTGACTGTATATATTACCGGGCGGATGCGGCATGGCCGATATATGACGTCCGGGGAAATCTGCAGCTTGTTAAAAGATGTGCTTCATAAAGCCTTTGTGCTTGGAAAGGGGTGCCGTATGGTCGTATCTAAAAACAACAAAACTTATGAATTTGTGGAAAAACCTTGTTTTGAAGTGATTGATGGTGTGGCAGGCTGCGTCAAAGGCAAAGAGCTGGTGTCCGGAGATACGAGTACAGTAATGCGGCTGGAGCATGGACAGGTTTTAATGTCATTGTCCGATGGCATGGGTAGCGGCAAGCTGGCAGGTGAAGAAAGTAATTATGTCATCGGGCTGATGGAGGCGCTGTTTGATACCGGATTTGACAAAGGTGCGGCGGTGCGGCTTGTAAATTCCCTGATGTTTCTGCGTTCGGACAGGCAGGCATTTTCAACGTTGGATGCAGCAGTCATTAACTGTTATAAAGGCACCTGCGACATGATGAAGGCCGGGGCAGCATCGTCGTATATCCGAAGAAAATCCGGGACGGTTGAAGAAATCATTTCCCATTCGCTGCCGGCCGGGGCTTTTACGGCGGCAGATTATGACAGCGTCACAAAAACACTTTCAGATGGCGATATGGTCATCATGCTCAGTGATGGTGTGGCAAACAGCCGGCGGTTTGCGGCAGAGTTTGGTGACGGTCAGGGTGGCAAAAAACTGAAAGATTATATAGAGGCCCTGCCGGAAATGAATCCTCAGGAGCTGGCGGATGATATATTAAATTATGCAAGGGCAGATACGATAGAGCAGTCAGATGATATGACAGTGCTTGTCTGTGGCCTGTATGCACAGTAATGAAAACATAAAAGCGTTGCCCGGTGAAAAAAATAATGTTATGATGAAAGAAAAATGATTTACAGGATTTAAAATCAACAATCAGGAGTGAGTGGCGTTGGGTGAAAAAATGCTCGACAAAATTGAACAATATATGCTGGACAATCATATGCCGGTGAAAAACGGACATGTGATTGTCGGCGTGTCAGGAGGCGCAGATTCTATGTGCCTTCTTTTTGTCATGCTTTCGCTGCAAAGTCGGCTGAATATGACTGTGACGGTGGTACATATTCATCACGGCCTGCGTGGTGCGGAGGCTGATGCAGATGAAGCATTTACAAAGGCTTTTTGTCAGGCGCAGGGCATTGAGTGTGTGACATTTCGGACAGATATCCGGGCGATGGCGTACAGGGAGAAGCTGACGGAGGAGGAAGCCGGACGTAAATATCGTTATATGTGTTTTGAGCAGGTCAGAGCGCAAAAGCATGCATCATGTATTGCTGTAGCGCATCATCAGGATGACCAGGCAGAAACGGTTTTATTTAACCTTGCCAGGGGCAGTGGGCTTGCGGGGCTTGCAGGTATTGCACCGGTGAGAGATAAGATTATACGGCCGTTGTTGTGCTTAAATCGCCGTGAAATCGAAGCATTGCTTAAGAAAAATTATATTGATTTTTGCACGGACCGGACAAATTTTGATACGAATTATACCCGCAACAAGCTCAGACATCAGGTGCTGTCTTATTTAACAGAAGAAATCAATTCTGAAACCGTGGCACATATTTCAAAGGCTGCAGCAAATGTAAGGGCTGCTCTTGAGTATATCAGGCAGCAGGCGGATGAAGCATTATCCTGTGTAAGTATGCAAAATCAGCCGCAAACACTGCAATGCCGTTTATTTTTGCAATATCCGGAGATAATTCAAAAAGAAATGCTTCGTAGCTGGCTGGACAGGCATACAGGCAGTTTAAAGGATATTACGGAAACACATATTGAGGCGCTCATTGACCTTGCAAAAAATCAGAGCGGCCGGCGCATCCATTTGCCTTATGGCTGGATAGCTGTGCGCAGCGGTGAGGGCATGACACTAAAATATGTTAAAGAAAATACCTCACAAAAGACATCGCCGGAAATCGAAATTTCTCATATGCCATGTGTAATTGAAATTGAACCGGGAATGACAGTGACATTTGATTTTTTATCATTAAATGAAGAAGAAAATGAAGAAAAAAATGAAGAAAATCTGAGTGCAGAAAAATTTTTAAATAAAGAAAAACTTAATCCGGAAAATTTCAGTAAAGAAAATCTGATAATTCCCGAAAATGCCTGTACGAAATGGATGGATTATGATAAAATAAAAGGCAGTCTTAAAATCAGGCATCGGAAGAGTAGTGATGTGATAAGCATCCGGGGCGGCAGGCATAAAAAGCTGCGCAGAGTGATGATTGATGATAAAATTCCTGAAGATATCAGAAACAAACTCTGGCTTCTGGCAGATGGCAATGATATTTTATGTATCCTTGGCGGACGCATGGGCGAAGACTACAAAGTGACTAAAGACACTCGAACAATACTTATTGTTGGAATAAAGGAAAAATCATAAAGGAGAAAATCAATGGAAGACAAGATCAGAGTACTTATCAGTGAAGATGAAGTCAATGAAAAAATTAAAAAACTTGGTGAACAGATCAGCAAAGATTATGCTGGAAAATCAATTCACCTGATTTGCGTATTAAAGGGTGGCGCTTTTATTATGTGTGAACTTGCAAAGCGTATTACAGTCCCTGTATCAATGGATTTTATGTCCGTTTCAAGCTATGGCAACGGTACAGCAAGTTCAGGTGCTGTACGCATTGTTAAGGATTTAGATGAACCGCTTGAAGGCAAGGATGTTCTGATTGTTGAAGATATCGTGGATTCAGGAAATACACTGCATTATCTTGTAGAGATTCTTAAAAAGAGAAATCCTGAGAGCATCCGTATCTGTACATTGCTTGACAAACCGGACAGACGTGTGGCTGAAGTGCATGTTGATTATGTTGGTTTTAATATTCCAGATGAATTTGTTGTCGGTTATGGCCTTGATTATGCACAGAAGTACAGAAATCTGCCATACATTGGCGTTGTAGAAGTCGACAAATAAAATATCCAAAATATAGGTTGAAGGAGGCAGGACATGAACAGCAATAAGACAAGGGGGCCAAGATTCAACCCCGTATTTCTGATTGTGCTTTGTGTACTGATTGGCTGTTTTGCTTATTATTTACAGACCAGTCATACACAGGTGAATTATTCATACCCTGAATTTTTAAAAGAAATTAATAGCTCAGATTCAAAAATCAGCAAGGTTGTGATTCATTTGAATGAAGAACAGCCAACAGGCAGTATCGAAGTTGTGATGAAGGACGGAACACAGCGTTTATTCTATACACCGGATGTCAGCAAAGTTGAGGACAGACTCCTTGAGATGGAGGTTGACTATACAGTGGAAGATGTCGTTCGTCCGGGATGGCTTGAGAGAAATGCACAGACCATCGTTGTATGTGTGCTTGGTGTATTTTTGATTTTCATGTTTTTCTCATCCCAGCAGGCAGCAGGCGGCGGCAACAGCAAACTGATGAATTTTGGTAAGAGCCGTGCCAAGATGACAAAAGCAGGTATGGTGAATGTGACATTTAAAGATGTCGCGGGTTTAGTTGAAGAAAAAGAAGAACTTGAGGAAGTCGTTGATTTCCTGAAAAACCCTGCAAAATATACAAGTGTCGGTGCCCGGATTCCAAAGGGCGTGATTCTTGTGGGCCCTCCGGGAACTGGTAAGACATTGCTTGCCAAAGCGGTTGCCGGTGAAGCGGGCGTGCCGTTTTTCAGTATTTCAGGTTCAGATTTCGTAGAAATGTACGTCGGTGTTGGTGCATCCCGTGTACGTGATATGTTTGAAGAAGCAAAGAAAAATGCACCATGTATCATCTTTATCGATGAGATTGATGCGGTGGCAAGACGTCGTGGTACAGGTATGGGCGGTGGCCATGATGAACGTGAGCAGACATTGAACCAGATGCTTGTTGAGATGGATGGGTTTGGTGTCAATGAAGGCATTATCGTTATGGCAGCGACTAACCGTGTAGATATTCTTGACCCGGCAATCCTTCGTCCGGGACGATTTGACCGTAAAGTTGCCATCGGACCACCGGATGTGCGAGGCAGAAGAGAAATCCTTGGCGTGCACGTGAAGGGCAAACCACTTGCAGAAGATGTGGATCTGGATCAGATTGCACAGACAACAGCAGGCTTTACTGGTGCAGACCTTGAAAATCTGATGAATGAAGCTGCGATTCTGGCAGCCAAAGAAAACCGCAGCTATATTGTTCAGGCAGATATCCAGAAATCCTTTGTCAAGGTGGGTATCGGCGCTGAGAAAAAGAGCCGTATTATTTCAGACAAAGAAAAGAAGATTACTGCTTACCATGAAGCTGGTCATGCGATTTTATTCCATGTACTGCCGGATGTGGGCCCTGTATATTCTGTATCGATTATTCCAACAGGCATGGGTGCAGCTGGTTATACGATGCCATTGCCTGAAAAAGACGAGATGTTTATGACAAAGGGCAAGATGATTCAGGATATTGTTGTTTCTCTTGGCGGCCGTGTGGCTGAGGAACTGATTTTTGATGACATCACAACCGGTGCATCTCAGGATATCAAGCAGGCCACAAAGACAGCCAGAGCCATGGTAACAAAATACGGTATGTCAGAAAAAATCGGTCTTTTATCTTATGGCGGTGATGACGATGAAGTCTTTATCGGCAGAGATTTGGCGCATACACGCAGCTACAGCGAAACTGTGGCAGCACAGATTGACGAAGAAGTGCATACAATTGTGACAAAATGCCACGAAGATGCACGCAGAATTATTGGTGAGCATATGGATGTCCTTCATCGTTGTGCTGACCTTCTGATTGAAAAGGAAAAAATCACAAAAGAAGAATTTGAAAGACTTTTTGATTAGTAGAAATTTTACAAGGGGATAACAAAATAAACAAAAAAAACTTTGATAAAATCAAAATTTTGTGAACACTGTTTTTGAGGGTCATGCTATTATAATAACCGTAAACCCCCCCAATACATTATATAGTTTTTTGTTACACCCCATAAGAAACAAAAAATACCTTCTCCGAAAGCGGACTGTCGAACGTAGACAGTCCGCTTTTCCTTTACCCGGATATTTGGATATGGTGATGTCAGGAAAAAATGCCGTATTTGCCTGTGTGATAGAGTATTTAATGCTGGAACTGCTAAATATAAAATGGCAGTGTTAGCTGTGAAAACGTTCATGGCATTAACAAAATGTAGTTGCGTGAAGCTACGGGAATATATTACAATGGGATAAAGACTGATATTTGACACTCATATCATTTAATTTAGATATGAGTCAAATTGTTGTGAAAAAGTATATTTGTGTAGATGTGGTTTACATAAATTTAAAGTAATGTCATTAAATAACATGGTTAATTTACATAAATAAAATTTGCAAATCTGGTTTACATAAAAATAAATATTCAAAGGTGAATAAGATGCTGAACGAAGAATTATTGTTTACGGATGGTACGCCATTTTATTGTACCTATATAGAAACAGAACATAGTTATGATGTCTGTCTGCGTGTCCGGACAGGGGCAGATGAGGCAGTTAGTGTGCATGTGCGCACACAGGACGGAACATATCCGATGATAAAAGAGATGAGCCGGGATGGCTTGGATTATTATAAAATATGTTTAAAGGACTGCAAAAGCGGTGAATCCTATGATTTTGAAGTCAGTGACGGAGAAAACTCATGGTTTTTAAATAAGCGTGGTGTGATGCGTGAAGAAAACCCTTTCTATAACTTCATTTTTATTCCGGGATTTGAAACACCGGAATGGGCAAGGGGTGCGGTATTTTATCAGATTTATACAGACCGCTTCTGCAATGGTAATCCGGATAATGATGTGCTGGACAATGAATATCGTTATATCGATGCGCCAAGCGTACAGGTGAAGGACTGGAATGCCTATCCTGAAGCAATGGATGTTGGACGATTTTACGGTGGTGATTTGGAAGGTATTTTATCCAAACTGGATTATCTGGAGGAACTTGGTGTTGAGGTCCTTTATCTGAATCCGATTTTTGTGTCACCATCCAATCATAAATATGATATTCAGGATTATGATTATGTGGATCCGCATTTTGGAGTGATTGTTGAGGATGAAGGTGCCTGTCTTTTGGAGAATGCAAAGGACAATACGCAGGCGGAGCGTTTTATTTGCCGTGTGACGAATAAAAAGAACCTGGAAGCGAGCAATGCCTGTCTTGTGAAGCTGATTGAGGCGGCGCATGAACGGGGCATGAAGGTGATTTTAGATGGTGTCTTTAACCATTGTGGTTCATTTAATAAATGGATGGACAGAGAGCGGATTTATGAGCATCAGCCGGGTTATGCGCCGGGAGCTTATGTAGATGAACAGAGTCCTTACCATGATTTCTTTCAATTTTTTGAGGACGGAAGCTGGCCATACAATGCACACTACGATGGCTGGTGGGGGCATGATACGCTGCCAAAATTAAATTATGAAGGCTCAAAGACGTTAGAGGATTATATTCTGCGCATTGCCGCAAAATGGGTGTCACCACCGTTTAATGCGGATGGCTGGCGTCTGGATGTGGCTGCTGACCTTGGACATTCACCGGAATACAATCATGCTTTCTGGAAAAAATTCAGAACAGCCGTTAAGACGGCAAATCCACAGGCGATTATTTTGGCTGAGCATTATGGTGACCCGGCAGCCTGGCTGCAGGGGGATGAATGGGATACCGTTATGAACTATGACGCATTTATGGAGCCTGTGACATGGTTTTTGACCGGTATGGAAAAGCACAGTGATAATTTCAGAGGTGACCTGCTTGGTAATGATGTGGTTTTTCGTGATGCCATGAGCCATCACATGTCAAGAATGCACACACCGTCACTTTATGTGGCGATGAATGAATTATCTAATCACGACCATTCAAGATTTCTGACACGAACGAATCACAAAGTTGGCAGAGTGGCACAGCTTGGCAGCCAGGCTGCCAAGGAAGATGTGGATGAAGCAGTCATGCGAATGGCCGTTGTGATGCAGATGACCTGGCCGGGTGCACCAACCCTTTATTATGGCGATGAGGCTGGCGTATGCGGCTTTACGGACCCTGATAGCAGGCGGACTTACCCGTGGGGACGGGAAAATCAGGCATTGCTGCAATTTCATAAAGATACTATAGATATGCACAAAATCCATCCGGTATTTCAGGAGGGCTCTTTAAGATATCTGTATGGCTTCAGAAACCTCGTCTGCTACACACGCTTTATGATGGATGTACAGGCCATTGTTATCGTGCATATTGGCGATGTGACTGTAGAAACGGCCATTCCCGTCAAAGCCTCCGGGGCAAAAGAAGGCAGTATTTTCAGAGTGCTGATGCTGACAGATGAGCAGGGCTATCGTTTAGATGGCCCATATCACGTTGTCCGGGATGGCAAAATCTTTGTGGAAATGCCGGCAAAATCGGCGATGGTATTGTTGTCACATGAGGAGGATTATCTGACCACAGACCCGCTGAGTCCAGAAGACTGAATTGCCATGAAATTCAAAAAAATTGCAATTCAAAAAATAATTATAAAAATTCAAAAAAACACTTTACAAATTATCCTTGTTATGATAGAATCATTTTTGTTGTGAGGCATAGCCGAACAACAAGATGCCCAGATAGCTCAGTCGGTAGAGCAGAGGACTGAAAATCCTCGTGTCACTGGTTCGATTCCGGTTCTGGGCAC
>CAKRHR010000023.1 GCA_934339005.1 uncultured Catenibacillus sp.
AAGGAAACAACTACCAGATCGTTGTTGACAATGACCGCACTTTTGATCTTTCTACCTTGCCGGGAAACTTTGACGTTACCAAGACAAGCGACTGGAGCGGTGGGACAGTAAATGGAAACATGCTGACAGTGGATAGTGACAAAGACACCGTTACCTACAAATACGACTGTGGAAAATGGGAAACTGCCAACTTTACATTGAAATGCACACAGGTCACTCAGGGCTTGGGCGTGTATGTCAATGGCGAACAATTCACAAGTGAAAAGCTTTCCATCGCCTGTGGAGAGGGAACTGCAAGCTACGACCCGAATACAAAGACCCTTACGCTTGACAATGCCACAATTACAAACGGCGGCAAAAGCGATGAAAGTCCTAAGTACGGTATCAGAGTAGTCGGAGACACCGATTTAACGATCAAACTTTCCGGCACAAACAGCATTACTTTAGATAACGGCGGTGGAATTTTTGCAGACGGCAGCAGTGATAATTACAATATTATCGGTGACGGTAAGCTTACAATCGATGTAAGATGGGATGCACTCTACACGCTTAACGGCAACATCAGCATATCCAAAGGTGCAGAGCTTGATATAACATCTGCCAAGGGCTGCGGAATTATGTCTTATAATAAAGGAAATATCTCCATAGACGGTGCAAAGGTTAAGTCTTTTGCATATTATTCCGCTGCAAATGCAAAGGAACTGGAAGTTAAAAATGGCAGTGAGGTTGTTCTGAATTCAAGCGAAGATTATTTTAATGCCGCATATATGGGCGATGGAAATGGCGCAGGTAAAATTGAAATTATCAATTCAAATGTTGAAGCAACAAGCTATTATCCAGCTTTGTATACGGAAGGCAAGCTGACAGTTAATGGTGGTGAAGTAAAATGCACTTCTACTGCGGATGCTGCAATATGGACAAAGGGTGATATTCTGATCAAAGGCGGTGCAAAAGTAACCACTGACGGCAAATACCCGATGGGCGGTTATTGCACTTTCACCGTAGAAGAAGCAGAGGTTGATGCAAAAAACACAAATACAAATAATATCCCTGCAATTTTTGATGAATGTGTCCCTGTTATCGCAGATGGATATCAGCTGACTTATGCCAAAGCTGTAGATTCTGAAGGAACAGCAATTGACCTACTTTCCAGCGGTACGCAATATTTTGCACTTTATAAGAATGTTCATTTTATAACAAAAGCTGTTTACCCTGTTTCTTTTGATGTAACGCCTGATGGATTGACGAATGTGCTAATTAAGGTGAATGGTCAGGTAGTAACAAATCCAGTCAATCTGGTGGCAGGCACTTATCAAATTGAGATAACGGCTGATAACTGCAAAGCGTACAGCGGCAATATAACAGTTACAGCCGATGCAGCAACGCACACACAGACGATAGCAATGACTTATTTACCTGCCGATTATACTAAGGTTGATAAAGCCATTGACAAAGCAAACGAACTGAACAAGGATAACTATAAGGACATTTCCGCAGTGGAAGCTGCAGTAAAAGCTGTAGTCCGTGACAAGAATATAACCGAGCAGACTGAGGTAGATGCAATGGCAAAGGCTATAGAAGATGCGATAGCGGCATTGGTGTACAAAGATGCTGACTATACCAAGGTCGATGAAGCCATTGACAAAGCAGAATCGTTGAAGAAAGATAACTACAAGGATTTCACTGGCGTAGAATCAGCGGTGAAGGCTGTAGTGCGTGATAAGAACATTACTGAACAGAGCGAAGTAGATGCAATGGCAAAGGCTATAGAAGATGCGATAGCAGCACTGGAATACAAGGAAGCCGATTATACTAAGGTAGATGAAGCCATAGCCAAAGCAAATGCGCTTAAGAAGGAAAACTACAAAGACTTCACTGGCGTGGAAGCCGCAGTAAAGGCAGTAGTGCGAGGTAAGAACATAACCGAGCAGGCAGAGGTGGATGCAATGGCAAAGGCTATAGAGGATGCGATAGCGGCATTAGAATACAAGGATGCCGATTATACTAAGGTCGATGCAGCTATTGCAAAGGCAGATGCGTTGAAAAAAGATGACTACAAGGATTTCACCGGCGTGGAAGCTGCAGTAAAGGCAGTAGTGCGAGGCAAGAACATTACTGAACAGGCTGAGGTAGACAAAATGGCAAAGGCTATCGAAAATGCGATTGCAGCACTTGAGAAAAAGACTGGCAGCACCAAACCGGGGACATCCGTTAAAAGTCCGCAGACAGGTGACACAAGTAATTTTGTTTTGTGGATTGTGTTGCTGTTTGTCAGTGGTAGTGCAGCTATAAGTGCAGTAATACTTAGACGAAAGAAAAAATACACAGCATAGCAGATACGAAAAAAACTCTGTGAATCAGAACTGAGAAAATCAAAACGCTCAGACTGATTTACAGAGTTTTTTGTTTTGTAAAAAAATAAAAAAACAGTTGACAAGTAATTGTCGACAATATATAATCGTCAATATAAATATTGTCGACAATCTACAAAGAAGGAGGAATAAAACATGTCTATCGTTAAAGCGTCAGAAAACAGAGTGATGACAGGTGTTCATTTTATGTTAGGAAATTATGCACTTGTAGAAGGTGCAGTCAGTGCCGGATGTGAATTTTTTGCAGGTTATCCGATCACACCGGCCAATGAAATATCAGAAAGAATGTCACAGAGATTACCACAGGTTGGTGGTAAGTTTGTTCAGGCAGAAGATGAATTGTGTTCCATCTTTGCATTAGCCGGTGCATCATTAGCCGGAGCAAAAGTCATGACAGCCACAGCCAGTGCCGGTTACAACTACATGCAGGAAGGTCTTGGTTATTGTTACACCGTTGAGGCTCCAATCGTGGTTGCGGATGTTATGCGAACCAGAGGTGATAACTTCGCCAGCTATGCGGATGTATACCAGATGCGTTACGGCTGCAGCGGCGATTATGAAGCGATTGTTGTATGTCCGTCATCTGTGCAGGAACTTTATGATTATGCGATTTGGGCATTTAATCTGGCTGAGGAATATCGAAATCCGGTCATTATCATGTCTGAAACAACCATTGCGCTGATGCGTGAAAGACTGGACATTCCAAAAGCGAGTGAGATTGAATTATATAACCGTAAATATACAACTAAATCACCGGAAGATTATTTACCATTTGGTGCAGACACTCCGTATGGTTGTCCTGATTTTGCACCTCTTGGCAAGGGTTACAACACGATTTATTCTTTGAATCCACACAACGAATACGGCAGCATCGACTGGAATCCGGATGAATTTGAACGACTTTACAAGCGTGTCTGCGGTAAGATTTCTGAAAACAGAGATAAGATTTGCAGAACAGAAAGCTTCATGATGGAGGATGCAGAGTATGCGATTGTAACTTATGGCAGTGAGGTCAGACCATCCATTGATGCAGCAAAACTTGCCAGAGAAGAAGGCATGAAGGTTGGCGTACTTAAGCTGTGCAACATCTGGCCTGTACCTGAAAAGGCAATTGCCGAAGTGTCAAAGAATGTATCAAAAATCTTTGCAGTGGAAATGAACATGGGTAAATATGTAAATGAAATCAGTCGTGTGGCAGCAGGTCGTTGCGAGGTGCTTCCAATTACGAAAAACAGAGGTTTAATTCATACATCGACAGAAATTTTAAATGCAATGAAGAAAGGGGTATGCTGATATGAGTGAAGAACTGGTAATGAATCCGAGAAGAAAATATTTAAGACCGGAAAAGCTGCCGCATTTTTTCTGCAGTGGCTGTGGATGTGGACAGGTGCTCAATTATTATACACAGGCACTTGAAGAACTTGATCTGGATCCGTCAAAGATTTTACATATTGCAGGTGTGGGCTGTACAGCACGAATCCCTGTATATTTAAAAACTGATATGTTTCACGGTGTTCATGGACGAACACTTGCCTGGGCAACAGGTGTCAAAATGGTACGACCGGAACTGCCGGTTGTGATTTTTGCAGGTGATGGTGACCTTGTATCTATCGGTGGTAATCATATGATTCAGGCATGCCGCCGAAACTTAAATGTGACGGTTGTTATGGTTGATAATATGAACTTTGCGATGACTGGCGGACAGGTAGCTCCGACAACTCCGGAAGAAGCACATACGATGACGACACCTTACGGTAATGCTGAACCGAGATTTAATGTGTGCAAACTTGCGATGGCAGCAGGCGCAACCCACGTTGAACGTTGGACAACAGCCAATCCTGTACAGTGCAAGCAGGCAATGGAGAGAGCACTGCAGCATGAAGGCTTTTCATTAATTGAAATCGTATCTCAGTGTCCGACACATTTTGGACGATATGCGTTAAAGACAGGTGATCCTCAGAAGGTCATTGATTACATTAAGGACATCACTTACACCAAAGCTCAGGGGGCTAAGATGACAGATGAAGAAAAAGAAGGCAAGTTAGAGCTTGGTGAATTTTTAAGAATCCAAAAGCCGATATATGATGGCACAAACGAACCTTTTTAAAGGGAAAATAATTCATGTTTAGCAGGAGCAAAAAGCTATTTTCAGATAAAGGAGGCAAAAGCTTATGTTAGAGTTTCCATTAAGAGTGACCCTGTGTGGATTTGGTGGTCAGGGTATTATTTTAACAGCCGTCATTCTTGGTACGACCGCTGTAACAAAAAATAATTTATATGCCGTGCAGACACAGTCTTACGGTTCAGAAGCCAGAGGCGGACAATGTCAGGCCGAGCTGGTCATTGATAAAGAAAAAATCGGTTCTCCTGTAGCCGAGCGCAAGAATCTGCTTGTAGCAATGTTTCAGGATGCTTATGAAAAATATATTGACATTCTTGAGGAGGACGGTGTGCTTGTATTAGACCCGGACCTTGTATCAAAACAGGTCAGAGAAGTTAAACACACATTTGCTGTTCCGGCAACACAGATTGCAGTGGATTTGGGTAATCGAATGGCAGCTAATATGGTGATGCTAGGATTTTTGGGAGAGTGCCTTGGCATTTTAAAAGAGGAGGACATGATTGATGTTGTCAGACATAACGTATCTCCGAGATTTGTGGAATTAAATATTAAAGCAGTCCAGGCCGGTGTGGATTATGCCAAAACACACCAGTTGTATTACAGATAGAGGGCAGGTGACAGCAATGAATTTGTTTGAATATGAAGGCAAAAGCATTTTAAAACAATACGATATTCCGGTGCCGGACAGTCAGCTTGTGGTTTCAGAAAAAGAAACAGCACCGATGGATTTCCCATTTGTCTTAAAGGCGCAGGTCATGACCGGCGGCAGAGGCAAGGCCGGTGGTGTTAAGGTTTGCCATGATGCATCTGAATACAGCACTTATGCACACGATATTATCAATATGACGATTAAGGGGCATCAGGTGCATGGACTTTTAGCCGAGGCGATGGTTTCACCTGCACATGAACTGTATATGTCCATCACTCTTCAGGGGGTGAAGGTGCCGACACTGATTGCCAGTGCAAAAGGCGGCATGGATATTGAACAGGTGGCAAAAGAAGAACCAGAGGCAATTATAAAAATAGAGATTGACCCATTTACAGGCATCAAAGATTACCAGCTCAGATATCTTGCAGAACGGTTGGCGGTTGTTGATAAAAATGAACTGGCAGAATTTGTCAGAAAGCTTCAGAAAGCATTTTTTGATTCTGGTGCAACACTGACAGAAATCAATCCACTTGGTGTGGTTGATGGAAAACTCATGGCGATGGATGCAAAGGTCGTGCTTGATAATCACACCCCTGCCATGCAAAAAACGATGGATGCCCTTGAAGCAGACCGACAGAAACTGTATAAGTATGTAACACCTGAAAAAGAGGCGACCACCGTGACATTTGTACCCCTTGAAGGCAATACAGGACTTATTTCAGATGGTGCCGGTACAGGTATGCTGACACTGGATTTATTAAGGGATGCAGGCGTTGAGGTTTCAAGCTTTGCAGAGCTTGGAGGCATGACTTCACCGGAGGTGATGTATCGTGCGATGGAATTGACATTTAAAAACAATCCGGCTATCGATGCGCTGATGGTTGTTTTGATTGGTGGCTTTAACCGTATGGATAATATGGCTGTTGGGCTGACAAAATTTATGGATGAGCATCATATTCATATTCCTGTGTATTGCAGAATGTGCGGTACGAAACAGGAGGAGGGCATTCAGATTATGCATGAGCATGGGCTGAAAACCTATGATGTGCTGACAGAAACGGTTGGTGAACTTGTAGATTTTGTAAAAGGAGGCGGTCAGAATGTCAATATTAATCAATAAAGACACAAAGGTGCTTGTTCAGGGTATCACGGGCAAATCAGGTTCGCTTCAGACACAGGTGATGCTTGAAGCAGGCACAAATATTGTGGCAGGTGTCACACCGGGCAAGGCAGGACAGACCGTATGTGGCATTCCGGTGTATAGTTACATCAAGGATGCCAAAGCAGAGCATGATTTTGATACAGTCATTAGTTTTGTACCTCCAAAAGCAGCAAAGGAATCCTGCTATGAGGCGATTGACGCAGGAATTAAACTGTTGGTTTTAACAACAGAGGAAATACCGATGGAGGATGTCGTTGCCATTATTCAGTATGCAAAGCAGCATGATACGATTCTTGTAGGTCCTGGATGTGCAGGTGTGATTGCACCGGGTATCTGTAAGGTTGGTGCACATCCTGTCAGATTCTTTAAACCGGGACATGTCGGTGTCGTATCAAAGAGTGGTGCATTATCTTATGAAATTGGCAAAACATTGTCTGATGCAGGTATCGGACAGTCCAGTGTGGTTGCCATTGGCGGCGGTCCGTTATGGGGCTTCATGCAAAAGGATGCCATTGCTTTATATGAAAAAGACCCGGAAACAAAAGTTATAGTGCTGCTTGGTGAAATCGGCGGCAGCTCCGAGGAGGAAGCCGCAGCCTATATTAAAAAATATGTGACAAAACCAGTCGTTGCCCTGATTGTCGGACGTAACGCACCAAAAGGCAAAAGCCTTGGACATGCCGGTGCGATTGTCAGCCAGAATACAGGTACAGCCGCAGGCAAGATTGAAGCATTGAAGGATGCAGGCGCTATTGTTGTTAAAAGTCCGGCGGAATTGGTTTCGGCGGTCAGAAAATGTATGCAGGAGGTAGAATAATATGGCTGTATATATTGATAAAGAGCTTTGTAAAAGCTGTAAATTATGTAAAAATAATTGTCCAAAGGACGTTTTTGAAATTACACATAAAGTCAATAAAAAAGGTTACAACTACATGGAGGCAGTCAGACCGGAGGCATGTATCAAGTGCAGAAAATGTGAAATCACATGTCCGGATTTTGCGATTGCGATTGTTTAAATGTAGAACAGTTGGGCATATGTGAATGTTACTATTTTAATTGATAAAACCGGGATGCCGGACATTTCGGTGTTGAACGATGAAGGATATTTAGAGAGAAGAACAGGAGGCACATTATGATAAGTCGTCTGGCAAAAAATATTACACCATCCGCAACGTGCGAACTTGAGGGCGTTGTGGCAGATTTAAAAGCGCAGGGGATAGATGTCATTGAGATGAATGCCGGAGAACCGGATTTTTTAACCCCGCATACAATTGTTCATGCCTGTGAAGACGCTATGGCACAGGGCAAAATGAAATATGTGAATATCAATGGGATTGCGGCACTCAGAGAAGCGATTTGTGAGAAATTAAAAAGGGATAACCAGCTCATTTATGATGCATCACAAATCTGTGTATCGACAGGTGCAAAACAGGCATTATTTAACGCTGTACTTGCTGTAGTTAATCCGAGAGATGAAGTCTTGATTCCGATTCCGGGCTGGGTCAGCTACAGTGAGATGGTTAAAATGGCAGGTACAACACCTGTTTATGTTAAAACGAAAAAAGATTTTCATCTGGACATTGAGGCAATCAAAGCAGCCGTGACAGATAAGACAAAAGCGATTATGATTAATTCTCCAAATAATCCGACAGGTGCGGTATATACAAAAGATGAGCTTGAAGCACTTGCCGAACTGGCAAAAGAACATGATTTCTTTGTAATTTCAGATGAAGTTTATGAAAAATATATTTATGGCGGCAAAAAACATTACAGCATCGCGGCTGTTTCAAAGGATGCTTATGAGAGAACCATTGTCATTAATGGATTTTCAAAAGCTTATGCCATGACCGGCTGGAGAATCGGTTATTCAGCAGCGGCACCGGAAATTGCCAGGGCTATTACAGCTATTCAGGGTCATGTGACTTCAAACAGCACGACCATGGTACAGTGGGCAGCCATTGAAGCACTGGCATCCGGCGAGGACAACGTTCCTTCTATGCTTGCCATGTATCAGGAACGCAGAACCTATATGCTTGGACGGCTTCAGGCCATTCCTGGTGTAACCTGTGATGAGGTGGACGGTGCATTTTATTATATGGCTGATTTTGGCAGCTATATGGATAAACATCTGCCGGATGGCGAAAAGGTCGAAAGTGCTGTGAGATTGTGTGATTATCTTTTAAAAGAAGCACATGTAGCCATGGTTCCCGGTGAAGCTTTCCTGGCACCTGGGATGATCCGGTTTGCTTATACCAATGCCGTTGATAAAATCAAGATTGGCATGGACAGAATTGAGGAAGCACTGGCAAAATTGAAATAAAAATGAAAAAAATAAAAAAAGGTGTTGACAACGTGAAAAATCAGTGCTAATATTTCGGCATAAAGAAATTGTCGACAAAGAACAATAAATAAATTAAAACAATTACAAGATATTCAAAAGAAAATCAAACAGATGATAAGTGGCGATGGTGTTACATAAAAAGTAAAACCATCGCCTTTTTTGATGTAAAAAGAAAAGGGGATATCATATGGAACAGGAAATTCTTGAAATGTTAAGTCAGCTTGTAAAGATTCCGAGTATGGACGGCCAGGAGGCCGGTGTGACAGAGCTGGTAGAAAAATATTTAAAAGAAATTGGTATGGAGGTCAGTCGACAGGAGGTGCTTCCAAACAGAGAAAACGTGATTGGTAAAATCAGTTTTGGCAATGGAGGCAAGACCGTTGTATTAAATACACATATGGATGTTGTTCCGGTAGGTGCCGGATGGACAAAAGACCCGTTTACATTAGAGATTGATGGCGATAAGGCCTATGCCAGAGGCGCCTGCGATGCAAAAGGCCCACTGGTTTGTATGATATCAGCGATTAAGCGAATCATCGAAGACCCAAAAGAATCCGTTGGTACCATTATTATGACAGCCGTTGTCGATGAAGAAGATTTCAGCCGCGGTTCAAGAGAACTGATTACCATTGATGGTTTTCATGCGGATTACGGTATCGTCGGTGAACCGACAGAATGTCAGATTGCCACATGCCACAAAGGCAGCATGAGACCGATTATCAGAATTGAAGGTAAGACAGCACATGCAGCCCTTCCAGAACAGGGTGTGAATGCCATTGAAGGTGCAGCGGTTTTTGTGACAGAGATGGAATCCTTAAGAGAACAGCTTAAAGCAAAAACACATAAATATCTTGGTGCACCAACAGCAACACTGACAAAGATTTCAGGTGGTGTGAAAGAAAATGTCGTACCTGACTGGTGTGAGATGGTAATTGACAGACGACTTGTTCCGGGTGAAACAGATGAGGAAGCCAAAGCAGAGGTTGAAGAAATCTGCAAAAAGGCTTCAGAAAAATTCCCGAAAGGAAAAATTTACATTAAAGAATTAAAACCAACTACAGGTGGCCCATCAGAAATTGATGATAAGAGTGATTACGCACAGGCAGCCCTTCATATTGCAGAAGAAGTGAATCAAAGACCTGAAAAACCTTATGGACTGTTTTGTGTATGCGATATGACACATTTGAAAAAATTAAATATTCCTTGTGTTGTTGTAGGTCCTGGTTCTTTGGATCAGGCACATCAGGCAGATGAGTTTGTAGAAATCGACCAGCTCAGACGTGCATCATTAATATATGAAAAACTGATGCGTTATGCACTGAATCAGTAAAAAATAACAGGAAGTGAACCCCATGAAAATTTCAAAAGTAACAATGTTTGAAAAATATCTTCCATTAAAAGAACCTTTTGAACATGCAACTTCAGGCAAAATCAGTGCGCTGGAGGAAATTTTTATCAAATTGGAAACAGATGACGGGCATACAGGTTATGGCGAGGTTCGAGGCAACTGCATGTATTTTACAGGCGATTGTACAAAATCCGTAGAGGCAGTGTTGCAGCATGTGATTTTACCAAAGCTTCCCGGCATGGATCCATGCAACATACATCAAATTATGGATGTTGTAAATAAAGTGATTGTTGGGAATACAGCAGCAAAGGCTGCAGTTGATATTGCTGTACATGATTTGGCTGCCAGAATCAAAGGCATTCCGGTCTACGAATTGCTTGGAGGTATGCGACATCAAACGCTGGAAACCGAAGAAAATATTCCATTTTGTCCGGTTGAGGAAACTATTAGAAGAACAAAGCAGATTGCAGGCAATGGATGCAAATTTATTAAAGTCAGAGTAGGGTTAAAACCTTTTCAAAAAGATATAGACAGATTGAAAGCGATTGCAAAAACGCTGGAGGAAATGCAGCTCACAGATGTGGAACTTGCCATTGATGCCAATCAGGCATGGACAGTCAAAGAAGCCATTGAGCGGATTGAACGCTTATATCCATACGGTGTGCGCATTGTGGAACAGCCGGTGGCAGCAAAAGATATTGCAGGTCTTAAATATGTCAAAGATCATACGAAAGTTAAAATCTTTGCAGATGAGGCTGTATTTACACCGGAGGATATGATGGCAGCAATTAAAGCAGAAGCCATTGACGGTGTACATATTAAATTAATTAAATCCGGCGGTATAGCAAATGCCATGAAAATGGTAACGCTGGCCGAGGCTAATCACATGACTTATATGATTGGCGGCATGGATGAAGGCATGATGGCGGTGGCAGCAGCAGTCCAATGTGCAGCTGCAGCAAATGCCAACTATCATGAACTTGACGGACACAGACGTATTGCAGCGGATGTGACAAGCGGTCTGGTAGTTGAAAATGCAGTGGTTCAGGTACCGGATGGACCGGGACTTGGTGTGACACTGGATGAAAGCAAACTTACAAAAATATGCGAGATATCTTTATAAAGTTATGAAGATAAAGTTATAAAGGCAGCACATCAAAACCAGAAATTACAAAGTGCAGCTTAAAGGACTTTATAAAGTGTCATAAATCAACAGATTAAATCTAAGGAGGATATTCATTATGAAAAAAGAAATTGGATTTACTATGGAAGAATTTGAAAACAGATTAAAAACAGTTCGACAGAACATGAATGCTAAAGGACTGGATTTATTACTCGTTAATACACCTGAAAATGTATTTTATCTGACAGGTCATAAATCTCCTGGTTACTATATGTATATGTGTCTTGTAGTACCAATGGAAGGTGACATTACACTGGTACTTCGTCGTGGTGAGCTTGGTAATGCCATGGCATATTCTTACTTGCCGGAAGAAAAACTGATTGCCTATGATGATACAGATAATCCATTGCAGAAAACAGTAGATGTCATCATGGAAAATGGATTTAAAGGAGGCAAGGTCGGTGTGGAATTTACATCATGGTTTTTGACAACAAAGAACTTCCTTGACCTTCAGAGCAAATTAAAGGGTGCAGAAATTGTCGATGCTTCAGGTACAGTAGAAGCTGCCAGACTGATTAAATCCAAACAGGAAATTGAATATATCCGTCAGGCCTGTAAGATTGCCGATAAGGCGATGGCAAAAGGTATGGAAAAAGTCAGAGCAGGCAACAAAGAAAAAGAAGTTGCTGCAGCATTTTTCTCAGAAATGTGTCTGGCAGGCAGTGAATATTATGGTACAGAGCCTTATGTTGCATCCGGTCCAAGAGCAGGCGCAATGCATTCTTCATGGGGCGAAAGAGTTATTCAGGAAGGTGAATCTGTACTGCTTGAGCTGGCAGGTACAGTCAACAGATACAATGGTGCATTAATGAGAACCGTTCATGTCGGCAAACCATCCGATACGATTATTGAATGGAGTAAAGTTTGTATTGAAGCCCTGACAGCAGCCGTTGAGGCAATCAAACCGGGTGTTACATCCGCATATGTTGATGAAGCATGCAGAAGCGTCATCGAAAAAGCAGGATTATATGAAAACTACAGAAAGAGAACAGGTTATTCCCTTGGTATCGCATTTGCACCGGACTGGGGCGAAGGTCACATCATGAGTTTGCAGATGGGCGATGAGAGAGAATTAAAACCGGGTATGGTATTCCATATGCCACCGGCACTTCGAGAACTTGGCAAATATGGTGTGGGCTTCAGTGAAACAGTTCTTGTTACAGAAACAGGCTGTGAAGTCCTTGGCAATACAAAACGTGAACTTGTGATTGTGTGATATTAAAGAGAAATGTTGACCAGTCAAAGATTTGGTTTTGAAATTTATTAAATAAAGAAGTAAAGCAACAGGATCGGAGGAATGATTATGAAGAAGATGAAAAAATATATCAGTTTACTTTTAAGTGCAGCAATGGTTGCTGCAATGACAGCAGGATGTGGCAGCAGTACAACAAATGATACAAAAGATACATCAACTGCATCAGCATCCGCAGATGAATCCGGAACAGAAACCTCAGGAACATCCACAGAAGTTCAGGTAACACCACCATCTGATCTTGTTGAATCAGGTAAATTAACCTATGCGGTTGCAGCAACATTTGCACCATATGAATATGCAGATGAAGATGGCAACTATGTTGGTTTTGATATCGAAATGGCCAAAGCTATGGCAGATTTGATGGGACTGGATGTTGAAATCATGGAAATGGATTTCAACGGCCTGATTTCAGCATTACAGGGTGACCGATGCGATATTATCAACTCTGCAATGTATATTAAACCAGAACGAGAAGAACAGGTTGATTTCGTTAAATATATGTACATCGGTGATACGATTCTTGTCAGAGCAGGCAATGATTTAAATATCCAGTCCACAGATGACTTGTCAGGCAAAACAGTAGCCGTTACAGCAGGTGCAGTTGAAGAACTGACATGCGAAGCATTTAATGAAGATTTTGAAAGCCGCGGTATGGATCCAATTACTATCTTACAGCTTCCAACTTCAAACGATGCGGTTGTAGCAGTACAGAATGCACAGGCCGATTGTATGGTTTACTCTGCAGCAAGTGCCGCTTATGCGATGTCACAGCAGCCGGGTGTATTTGAAACAACAACTGTATTTGATACAGATACAGTGATTGGTATTGCAACAAGAAAAGGTGATACTGAAATGCAGGAAGCTATTCAGAAATGCCTGGATATTCTTGTAGAAAATGGTACATATGATTCATTAATGGAAAAATACAACCTGGCATCTGATCTGAGCTATTTTAAATAATTTGTATACATCAATGAGTGTCAAAAGAATAAAAATATTGTGCGTGTCTGCATGATAAAGTATTTACAAAGCGATGGATTAGTGGATAAATAAATATATTTTAAGAGGTGATATCATTTTAAATGGTATCCCTCTTTTCATAAAGAGGTGAGCATTCATGGACAGAATTTTTTCATATATCTTTTCGTCGAACTTTCTGGAAGGCGTGCTGGTGACATTGGAACTGACATTTTTGTCACAGGCGATTGCGATTGTCATTGGTTTTGTGGTTGCGCTTTTAAAAATGTCAAAATTTAAAGTTGTCAATAAGATCATGGATATTTACATTTGGATATTCCGTGGCATACCAGTCATGGTACAGCTCGTATTTGTATTTAACGTTTTACCAAAATATGGATTTTTGCTGACAGGTTTCCAGTCCGCCATTATTGCATTGAGTTTAAATGAATCTGCATATATGGCAGAAATTATCAGAACAGGTTTAACGGCTGTCGGTAAAGAACAGATTCGTGCAGCTAAAGTGCTTGGTATGACAAATACACAGATTATGTTTCATATTATATTGCCACAGGCATTGATTGTCATGATGCCGCCGACAGGCAACCAGATTGTAGCGATGGTAAAAACATCTTCAATGGCATCTGTTATCGGTGTTGGTGACCTTTTAAGAAAAGCACAGACAATTGCAGCGAGAAACTTTGATTATTTTTCAGCATTGATGGCTGCAGTTATTTATTATCTTGTATTCACAGCGATTATTACATTTGCCGTGAATCGCCTGGAAGTTTACATTGATCCGATCAAACGCAAACAGGCTAAGCAGATAAAAGCGTTAAATAGAGGTTCAAAGAAAATAAAGAATAAAAAGGCAATTGCGAAATAATAAAAAAGCAATAATAACTGTGCAATGACAGAATAACAACAGAATGGTAACAGGATTTTAAATAAGACTTTTATAAATAAGATAGATTCATCAAGGAGTGTGAAACATATGACAGATAAAAACAAAACAGTAATTAAGGGTACAGATATTGTTAAATATTATGGAGAAACAAAGGTACTTGATGATATTAATATAGAAATTAGGCAGGGTGAAAGTATTGCAGTTATTGGACCTTCCGGTTCAGGAAAATCAACATTGCTTCGAAATCTTGCAGGGCTTGAGGTGCCGACCTCCGGTGAAGTGCTCTACAACGGACAGCGCGTTTCGGACAAAAAAGCGTATGATTCGACAGAAATCGGTGTTATTTTCCAGTCATTTGATTTGTTTGAACATCTGACAGCACTGGAAAATATCGCGCTTGCCCCAAGACTGGTGCATAAACTCAGCAAAAAAGACGCCGAGGAAAAAGCAATGGAAATGCTTAAAAAAGTACATCTTGAGGAACGTGCAGACCATTATCCAAAGGAGCTTTCCGGTGGACAGCAGCAGCGTATTGCCATTGCGCGTGCACTGGCGATGGAACCACAGATGATGTTTTTTGATGAACCAACATCTGCTCTTGACCCGGAAATGACCGTTGAAGTATTAAATATTATTGCAGAGCTTGTAGACAGTGGTATGACTGTATTTATTGTGACACATGAAATGGAATTTGCCAGAAGAATCGCAAACAGAGTTATTTTCATGGATGCAGGTATCGTCATCGAAGATATGCCGGCCGACCAGTTGAACCTGAAATCTGCTACAAACCCACGTATTATTAAGTTCTTGGGACAGTTGGAACACTACAACTAGGATGAGTTCAGTTACAAAAGGTCACACGAGAATTGCAGAATTGATTAAAAAATAAATTAGTTTAAATCAACACAACTTAAATTTCAGGATGTATATCAGTGTAGAAAAAATACAGCTTCAGGAGGTGTCGCAGTATGAAAGACAGCAGAAAAATGAAACTAGCCCTTGTCCAGATGGACAGCTTAAAAGGTGATGTAGACGGCAATTTGAATAAAATTGAAGCCTATGCGAAAAAAGCCGGAGAAGTCAAAGTGGATTTGCTTGTGTTTCCGGAGCTATGTACATGTGGCTACTATCCTGATGTCTTTTTACATCAGCAGGCACAGACCGCAATAGCGCTGGATGATGCACGGATGGCGCGGCTGCGGGGCATCGCACGGGAAAATAAAATTAATATGATTGTTGGTGCTATGCTAAAAAGTGATAAAGGCTATACAAACAGTGCCGTGTTAATCAATGCTGCCGGAGAAATACTGCACATCCACGATAAAGTTTTTCTCTGGGATGAGGAAAAACTGGCATTTAAGCCGGGAAAGGATTTTGCAGTCATCGACATGCCTTTTGGAAAACTTGGTATGATGATCTGCTACGATGCCGGATTCCCTGAAAATGCAAGAAAAATGGCACTCAAAGGCGCAGAACTGATTGTTACACCTGCGGCATTTACCCACGAACAGCGCCACCGCTGGAACATTTATTATCGAAGCCGTGCCCTTGAAAATACCTGCTGGGTTGCAGGCATTAATGCCTCCGGCGGCGTGAAGCCGGATTTATACTTTGGCGGCAACGTCTTATTTGACCCAAACGGCTATCAGGTCTGTACAGGCAGAGAAGACGTTGAGGAAATGCAGGTCACAGACATCGACCTGACCAAAGCTGACTGGGCACATAAACTTGAAAACTATATTGGAGAACTTGTATAAGATTAAATGATTGTAAACCGTGGAACAATTTATGATATCTGAACCCCAAAACCACAAAAATTTCCATGGTATCATGTTAAGCGGTAAAAACTTACAAATTTTAAATAAAACAGTATAATAAATAATAAGAAGCGATGCATCTGTATCATAGAAATGAGAATGATATGGATACATCGCTTTTTAATTGAAATGATATTATTGGCTTTTGTGGGATATTTAGTAATATAGATAATAAGAAAAAATTACCAAAATCCATCGGGAATCAATATAAGAGAAAGGTTTCTGATGAAGAAATAATAGTTTTGGTTTATAATAATATAATAAGGTTATGAATGGAAATAATAGATTTATGAACAAAATGAGAAGGTGATTAAATGTTATCGGAGGATGAAAAACTTAACATTTTATATCAATATGAGAAAATGGACGAGTTGTCTAAAGATCAAATAAAACAAGTGATTATATGGACATCTGATAAGTCTAGTCTGATTCGACAAGTGGCGGCGGAGTGCCTGTTTCAGGAGTATCCGGTAACAACAAAGGTGTTGTTGCGATTAGCAAGAGATAGGGATGAGATGGTGCGTGTCAGTGCATATGAAACATTACGGTTCTATACATCTGAAACTGTAGAGCGATTTTTGGAAAAAGCGATGAGAAAAGAACGCAAAGAGTTAGCATTAGCGTATGCTATTGCTTCGTGGGGTGAGGTTGTAATAGAAAGAGAAGAGCATTTAGATGAAAAATTGAAATATATCAGGCGGTTTGAAAGAAAAAGAAAAATTCGTAAATCTGACAGGTGTATATTAGAATGTGAAACAGTAAAATGTTTATTAGGAGAAAACAAAGCATTTGAAAAAATAGCAAAATACATATATCATTCAGATTTAAGCCTTAGATGTTGCGCAATAGAAAATATGGAATATGTGAGAGATGAGGAAAATGAAGATAAAGTTATATTATATATGACGAAAGCATTGAATGATCCTGCAAGAAGAGTTGCATTACGGGCAAGAAAATATCTTAAAAAAATTAAAGCAGAAAATAATTAGGGTAAAACAGATAGGGTATCAAAAAACAATATAAAAGTTCTACAGATAAATGGGGTGACTAAATGTTATCAGATGAACAAAAAATAGATATGTTATACAAGTATAAGAAAAATAAAGATAAATTATCAACAAAGCAAATTGAACGTATCATGAGTTGGGTTAATGATAAAAATGCTTTGGTGCGATATGAGGTCGCGGAGTGCCTGATTCAGGAGAATCCTGCAACCATGAAGGTATTGATACGATTAGGTAAAGACAGAGATGAAAATGTGAGAATTAGAGCGTATACGACATTGAGTTCATATTCAACAAAGGAAGCTGAAGTGTTTTTGAAAAAGGCTATGCGAAAAGAAAATAGGGGAATTACATTAGCAAATGCTATAGGAATGTGGAGTGCAGTTACCGAAAAAAGAGGAAAAAACTTAGAAAAGAAATTAAAATATATAAAGCATTTTGAAAAGAAACGAAAAGTTAAAAAATCCGCCGCATGTATACAGGCATGCAGGACGGCAAGATATTTATTTGGCGAAACAGAAATGTTAGATAAAATACTAAAGCAAATGAATCATCCTAATAGGCGTGTAAGATATAATACATTAATTGATTTAGAATATATATACAATGATGAAAATAAAGAAAAAATTATTCCGTATGTGAAAAAAGCATTGAAGGATTCTTCAAAGAAAGTGGCAATGGAAGCAAGAAGTATTTTAAATTACAAATAAAGCAACTTGAAAAAGCGCTGCATCTGTATCATCTGGATTACCATGATAAGAATACAGCGCTTTTTGAAAATAGGTACAACAACATTAGATGTAATTGTTTATTTACGTTACATATTCGAGATACCTAAACAAAGAATCTATAAATATGCGCTATATGTGTTAGACCGTCATACCAGGAATACATGCATAAAGTTCTTTGAGTGTTTCCTGTACGACATCAATAGAAACATTTAGTTTCTGGGCAATTTCTTCATTGGAAAAATGTTCCTAAATATTTTTTATAAAAATGTAGTCTTTAATATCAGAACTATTTAATATCAAAATCATGGTGGTATTAAAGATAAAAGAATTTTACCTGAATATGAGATTATAGAAGTTAATCGAAAATGTATCCAGATATATTGTTTGCAAACAAATGGTGTAGGGAGATGTTTGGCTAAGGGGCCTTACCAAACCTGAAAATATCTCACTAAGTGTTCACATTATATCATATGAAAATTGCGAAATTTGTCATAACTCGTCGCTGAAAAAATAAAATTTTTCCAAAATCAACAGGAGTGCTTTTTTGAGGATTTTACTCGCTTGAAGCCCCTCTTTATAATTGAATTATAAAGGTTAGTGTAGTATAATTTTTCTATATGGAAATTACAGGGCGCAGTTTAATGTGCTGATGATAAATCAAAAGAGGGAGGCCGTCAGTGATGGGCAGTAATATGAGTACAAAAGTGACATACAATGTAGACCTGGTTTTTTGCATTGATGCAACAGCAAGTATGGGTGATTTGATTAATGTTGTAAAGGTGAATGCGATTAACCTTTATCAGGATATTATTCAGACGATGGCACAGAAGCAAAAAGTAATTAACAAGATTCGTGTCAAAGTCATTGCATTCAGAGATTATATTTATGACAGAGAAAATGCGATGTTGACAACACGTTTTTTCAACCTGCCTGAGGAAGCGGATTTGTTGAAAAATCTTATCGGACAGATTACAGCGATGGGTGGCGGTGATGACCCGGAAGATGGCCTGGAGGCACTGGCATTTGCGATGCGTTCTGACTGGGATAAAGAAGGCATGAAGAAGCGACATGTCATCGTTGTGTGGTCAGATGCTGCGACACATCCGCTTGGTTATGGCCGTGAAGCTGCCAATTATCCACAGCAGATGCCAAAAACATTTGGCGAACTGACTGCATGGTGGGGCAGCAAACAGTGTCCGGGTTATATGAATAATCAGGCAAAACGTTTGCTTTTATTTACACCGGATAAAGAAGGCTGGAAGACGATTTCAGATACATGGGATAACGTTATTCATTTCCCGTCTGAAGCTGGCAAAGGCTTGCAGAATGTAGATTACAAGACAATTATTGATGCGATTGCAAATACAATCTAAGCGATTTTAAATCTGATTTATTTTAATGGAAAAGATTATGGGTAAAATTCAGTTAAATGAAATTAATGCCGTACTGGAAGTCGATGGCGAGATGGTTGCCGGCAAGGGCGAAGACAGCTTTTCACATTCTGTGTCATCCTATAGAGGATATATCGGCGTATTTGATGGCTGCGGTGGTATTGGATCAAAGCGTTACGAAAAAGCTGCAGAGCATACAGGCGCTTATCTGGCTTCCAGACTGGCAGCAAAGATATTTTTAGAAAAAGAAATTGAACAGCCGGGCTATTTAAACCGTGAACAGATTCATGAAGAAATACAGACAGATCTGTTTGAAAAATTCCAGAATCTGAAGGAAAAACTTGAAGTACCATCCGGTTTTAGAATGAAAGGTGACCTTCAAAAAACATTGCCAACAACGGCGGCACTGATGTCAGCCTCCTGCAGGGAGGATGGGCTTGTTGTAAAATGCTTATGGGCCGGGGATTCCAGAGGTTATGTACTGACAGACAGCGGACTGACTCAGGTGACAAAGGATGATATAGATGACAGTGAAGATGCATTTTCTAATATTTCAGGAGATTCCAGATTGACAAATATGGTGAATGCAGACAGCCCGTTTGTGTTGCATGAGCGTATGCTGATGTTTAAAGAGCCATGTATATTATTTGTGGCATCGGATGGTGTGTTTAATTACATGCCGACACCGATGGATTTTGAAAATGTTTTATTACAGACATTACTGAGAGCATCGTCATTAAAAGATTGGGAATTGCGTCTGAATCATCTGATTTCAAAATATGCATCGGATGATTATTCCTTCAGGGCTATGGTCTATGGATTTAAGAATTTTGGAAGCATTAAAAATTATTACGCAGCGCGGATAAAGGATCTGCAGACAGATTACATTCAGCCGATGAAGCAGGCCAGAGCGGCTTACGGACATGACAAAGATGTGGATTTCTGGAACAAATACAAACAGTCTTACGAGCGATATTTACACTAATATCTTGATTTTGAATAAATGATACATTTCAGGGAGGTGTCCGGGCAATGAGCGAGGGGCATTTAGAAAAAATAGGTAATTATCAGTTAATTACCGAGCTGACAAATAAGAACAGCGGATTTGGCAAATGGGGATTTGCTGTATATGAAGGAAAACAGTATTTTATCAAACAGTTTTTATCTCCTGTATATCCGGATGAGCGCATGGATCTCCCTGCTGATATCCGGAATAAACGTATCCAGGAATGCAAAGATTTCTTTGATAAAAAGAATCGTTTATATGAAGCAATTGCAAGAGCATATAACGGCAATATTATTAAAATCGAAGATTTCTTCTTATATAAATCACATTTTTATATTACAACAGACAAAGTCGATACAGCGTCGTTAGATATCAAGGATATTGCAGAACAGCCTTATGATAAGAAGCTTTTGATTTTAAAGGTTCTGGCAAACAACTTGTGTCAGTTAAGCGCGCAGCACGTTGTGCATGGCGATTTGAAACCGGAAAATATTCTTGTTAAACGTACAGTTTCAGGATTTTTTACAGCGAAAATTATTGATTTTGACAGCAGCTTTTTTGCAAATGAAATCATTGAAGATTCGGAAGATATTAATGGTGATATGGTTTATCTGGCACCGGAAACATTTAAGTGCATGATTGAAGAAGAAGACCATGTGGATGAAAAAGTCGATGTTTTTGCGTTGGGTATTTTATTCCATCAGTATATGACTGGCGAATTGCCGTTGTTTGACCATACTCAGTATGACTATATGTATGAGGCTGCTTTAAATGATGAAGATTATACGGTTTCTGAGAGTCTGCCGAAATACATGCAGGATATGATTAAAGGAATGCTTCGGGAAAATCCCGAAGAACGTCTGGATATTCAGGAAGTTCTTACAATATTAAATACGCAGAGTATGCCGCAGAAAAAGGAAGAAACTGAGGCAAAAACACCAGAAACAAATATGTCAGGTGGTGCCGGTGGGGCAACAAATATTGGAGGCGATGTGCAACCGGGTACGGCAGCAAATCCAGAGGGCGCTGTACGACCGGGAATGACACCAAATGCAGGCACTGGGACAAATGTTTCAGCAGCAGATAATGGCTGGGGCGCATTAGATGGGTTTGGCACACCGGAATTAAATATTACACCGATGTATATACCAAAGGGCAATTATTCTGCTTCCGGCCCAGGTGAAACCGGTGAGCATAAGCCTGAAAATACAGGTTCAATGAAAATATCCGGCAATCTGAAGTGGAAGTAAAGAGAGGGTATAATTGTGATATGTAAGCAATGCGGAAGCAGACTCAGAGGAAATAATCAATGTTCAAAGTGCGGATATGACAATCATTATTATGTGGAAAAGCTTCCTAAACATTTAGAACAATTGGATAAGTTTATGCTGGAAGGTATTTACGGTGAGGATGAAACATCAGAAGCAGAAGATATATCAGATATGGCGCAAAAGCCGGTGAATCCGCAGGCTGTTGTGACAGCGCGATGTTCTGGAAATCCCCAAAAGCCGGTGAATCCGCAGGCTGTTGTGACAGTGCGGTGTTCTGGAAATCGACAAAATACGGCAAATCAGCAAAATGCCACAAGGCAGATACAACAAAGAAATCTCCAGACATCTGCGACACCACAGCGTTCAGGAAAAGGTCCATTTATGTTTTTTGGAATCGTCGGGATTGTGTGCATAGCTATTGTAGCTGTAACCGTAGGCTTTTTTGTTGGCAGAGACCATAAGGATTCTACTGTAATTGCCGGGCAGACACAGGATACGGAAATGATGTCTGTGGAAACTGAAACAGACAAATCTGTTGAGTCTGAAACTCAGAAAACATGGGTATCTGAAACTGGGAATACATTAGAATCAGATATGAACGAAACTGAGAAATCTGAAACATCACAGCAGAGCAATTACGGTGATGGATATGCAGAATCCGGTAATGGTACAGGCAAAGAGCAAAACAATAGAAATGACAGAAACCTGCCAGGTTCAGGTACAGGGGGTTCTGGAATTTCAGAACAGTACAACACAGAAACTGATGCTGATCCGATAGCGGAAACAGGTCGTTTAAGATATTAAAGATATGAGTGTCAATATGTCTAAAGTGCTCATTTGTGCAAGCACAATCGCAATTTAGATTTTGGACCCTACATCATCATGTTATAAAAACATCAGGGGGATGACAATATGAAGGAACAATGGAAATGTCCGCAGTGCGAAACACTTTGCACAGGCAATTTCTGCCCAATTTGCGGATTCAATCATGCAAATTTAGCAGGTAAGACGGAAAAAACAGTGCAAAACCAAGGGGCTTCACAAGTGGCATCAACGCAACAAAATCAACAGACACAGCCGGAACAGCCTGTACCGTCAACAGGGCAGCCGGTGCCACCAACAGGGCAGCCGGTGCCACCGATACCGCCAACAGGACAGCCGGTGCCGCCAGTACCACCGATACCACCGGCAAGACAGCCTGTACCGCCAGTACCGTCAAATGGCCCGAAACCAAAGCCAGTCAAGCCTAAAAATAAGAAAAAAATTGGTGTAATCATTGCCGCATGTGTGGTAGGTGTGATTGTACTGGCGCTGGCATTGTTATGTGTGATTCCTGCCAATGATTATCAGAATTATGCAAGTATTTTGCTTGAAAAATGTGCAAGTGATGAAAGTAATATTGCGAAATTCCTCGAAAAAGGTAATCAGGCATTGGATGATGGGGATTATGACAAAGCGGCATTTTACTATGAAGAAAAAGTTTTGGCTCTGGACGACGATAACCAGGATGCAATGATCGGCATGCTGCGAAAAGCCATGGCACAGTCAGATATGGATGCGATGGTGGACAGATTAAACAAAATTTCTGAGACATCAGCATTCATTGCGGGCACAAACAAATCCTATATTGTTGAAGCGGTGGACACACTGGAAGCATCCGAATATGAATCTCTGACAGCAAATATTGAGGCACAGCAGGCAACGACAGATGATGTTACAGTTGTGATGAATCATTATGAGAATTACTGGCAGATGTTCAATTTGGATGAAATCAAAACAGACATGATAGATAAATACCTTGAATGTTATGATCTGGCAGTTTCCTCAGGTTATGATACAGCATTTGAAGAACAGCTTTTAAACGATGCACTGGCACGCTTCCCGGACAATGAGCAGTTTGTATCCAGACAGCAGGATTTGATGGCAAACAAGGCAGAATATGCAAAAAGCCAGATTGATACAGCACTTTCAAATGGTGATGTTGAACAGGCAAGACAGTGGTACACTGAACTTTGTAATGTCAGTGACGAAGACAACAGTGCTTATGAAGCGAAAATTAATGAATATGAAGCGATGGTCAGTTTCATGAATCAGGCCAATGATTTGCTCGGTCAGTCAGATTATGATGGACTGTGTGCATTAATTGATTCAGATTCGGACTACAATGGTGCAACATATTATCTGGTGGATGGAAAATATGTGGAATCTGTGGAAACCGGTTATGGCGTGATTTATGATGTGAATGGCATTTACGTTGGTGATATTGCAAATAATGAACGCAGCGGCAATGGCAAACAATTTTTCTATTATACAGGTCTTGATACATATTACGTGGTTGATGGTGCATGGCAGAATAATGAGTTAAATGGCGAAGCCACTTTGAGATGGATGCTGCCGGATAAATCTGTGGCAACAACAAGCGGCAATTTCACAGATGGTTATGAAAATGGTACGATGACTGTCAAATGGCACGATGAATATGATTGGAGTGCAACATATAAGGCAGAGATGGGCGATTATGTAGATGCAAAGAAAAACAGTGACGGCTATCGTTATGCCTATGCATCAAACAGTGAATATCAGGCATGGATATACACTCAGGAAAGAGATGGACACGGTTTCTGGGTGAACTGACAGCCATTGACTATGACAGCAGATGAGTGACAGAAGTTTAAACACAGAATAATTATTCTAAAATGATTAGGATAATTTAATGAGGAGTAGAAGTTATGGAAGCAACAAATTGGCAATGCCCGAAATGCGAAACGGTAAACAGCGGTAATTTCTGCAAGGTTTGCGGATGCCAGAAACCACCGGTTAATTTTTCGGGAAATACACAAGATACATTTAATCCGGGAACACAGTTTGAACAGCCTGATTTCGGCGGCGCACCGCAGCCGGGCTGCCAGAACCCGACAGGGATGCCGGTGGCAGGTACACCATATCCAACGAGTGTACCAATGACAGGCACACCTGCATCAAATCCTGCAGGCGGATCAGTGACAGGCACACCAATGGCAGGCACACCGGTATCAACTCCAACAGGTACGCCAACTCCAACAGGTACGCCAACTCCAACAGGCCCGGTGTCATCCACTGATTTAGCACCGACAGCGTCAAAATCAAAGTCGAATGCAGGAAAGATTATTCTGGTAATTTTGATGTATGTACTTTCTGTAGTATTGATTATGTGGGTATCCATAGCAATCGGTACAGCCTTACTGGCGGCATCTGCAGGATATACAGTACGCATTGTGAATCAGTCTAAAAATGAAAAACTCAAAGCAGAAGCAGAGCGCAAAAGACTCGATTCGAAGCGATAAAAAGGTGATAAATCAAACTCGGTAAAGCAAAAACAAAGAATCAAACTCTAAAGTTTGAAAAAACAAAGCAGATAAAAAATAGACCAAAAAATAAACCAAGCAGAAAAATAACTGTACACATAAGCAACATGGAGAAATAAGATGGAAAGATTAAATCCGGACAGTGGGCTGTGTCATCTTGTATTTGCAAATGATGACGTTTACCTGACAGAAAGCCTGATGCGCCTTAATTTAAAACAATACATATATTATGAATTGAAAAAACTGAATTATCGTGGGATTTTTGTGCTGTCCGGAGATGATACACACTGTGAACTTTCCGTAGCAGATGCTATGTCCATGTCTGTATACAATCAATATCGGAAAAAATCCGTATTTGCGCAGATTTTTGGCAAGGGCGATCCTGTACAGGGTACGATACATATGACGCAGGAGCATCCTGAAGAATTTTTTGAATGCATGTTTCAGATGATGCAGAAAGAGAAAAAACTGGCATTTGTTTTTAACATCAATGTCTTTGGAATGCTCAAACGCTATCCGCAGTACGTGAATACATTGTGCGATCTGCAAAAGAAAAACTATTCAAAAAATCACATGATCGTCATTCTCGCACCGACAGCGGCAGAAGGCAGCATGCCTTATTTTGCAGATACGGAGAGCATTTTCAGAACAGAATTATTTTCTGAAATCCGCCAGATATTTGCAATGCATGAGAATGTATATATATATGAACGCCTTCGCCAGACGCTGGGGTCTGGTGTTGTTTTTATGAATTATCTTGAATATGCAGATATTCAGAGAATGGTGCAGTATTTTATACTCATGTATCCCCAGTATTTAACAACCTGCAAAAATATCGAGGCTGATTTCACAGATTATATCTGGATGTATTATCATTCAAATGCCTTTAAAGCACATGAAAAAAATAAACTGCCGGACAATCCATACCGGATAATGCGTGAAATTGAAAACTGGCTTGTTGAACAAAGCCATGTCAATACATTAATCCAAACTATCAAAATGTACCGGGCACAGGTTGGATTTACGGTGCCTTTGCGCAGAGTGCTCTCTCAAAAATATCAGACAAATGCATCTGAACGCCTCATTTATGAAGCGCAGGATATATTAAAGCAGTTACAGCACATACCAGACACTATTTTAACAAGCGACAGCAGTCTGGAAAAGACATTAGATATCAGTGACGACTTAAAAACAGTTAAAGAAAAACTAATGCGTCCGGCAATCACAATAATGCCGGAGAACGTGGAAAACTTTATGAACCGCTGTGTGGATGAGCTTGGTTCAGCGTGTATGAAAAAAGACATTTTCTCAGCGCAGAAAGCAATGAATGCACTGGAATTTCTGATACAGTGGCGCGGTTCGGAAAATATTTTCAGTTCAATGACAAGGGCTGAACAGGAAAAAGTATTTCAGTATCAAAGCGATTATTATATTAAGATTATTTCTGTTGCGGAAAAACTCGGAATAATTGCTGAAATTTATAAAAAAGCAAAAGAAGAATTGCGTGAAGAACGTCTGCGAAAACGCAGGAGCATGGAAAATGTAGAAGCATTTTTAAAACGTTTTCCGTGGGTTGAGGAAGAAGAATACAAGATGGCTGGCAGTAAGGAAACAAAGGTAAAACCGGAAATTCTGATGCTTACGCAGCTTCGGCAGGCGGTCGTTGTCAGGGACAAAGCGATTATAGAAAAAGAATATATGCAGACCCATTATAAAGGGTTGATGACCCAGTACAGGGATAATATCCAGAAGATGGAAATGGCAATGAACAGCATTTTAATCGGTGATTTAAGCCATCTCCAGGAGAATATGTCCAGTGCGGAGGAAATCATCAAACAGGCATTTATGCAAAATGATTTATTAATGAATGAATTATCTGAGGAACACAGGGAGGAGGTCAGACTGAATGATTAATGTAGGTATGGATTTTGGAAGTACATATACGACAGTATCTATTTTCAGAGAAGATACACAGGTGCTGGAATCACTCAGTCTTGGCATCGGTTCGCCATATATTTCATCGGTGCTGGCACTGGATAAAGGGGCTGTCAAATACGGCACAGCCGCAAGACTTTGCACCGGTAAAAAGGATGTCCGGACATTTAAAGCATTTAAAATGCTGCTTCCGGAAACAGATATGGCTTATCTGAAGCTCAGAGGTTACGATGAAACATACACACCGCAAAAAGCAGCGGCGTTATTTATAGAAAATATTTTAAGGCAGGTTTTAAAAGACCTGCATGATACGAAAATCCACCAGCTTGTCATCGGTGCGCCTGAGATATGGAATGAACATATCCATGAGCACAATGGCTGTGAGGTATTAAAAAATATCTGTGAACGTATTGAGTTTATTGAGCATGTACAAGTCATTAGTGAACCTGCGGCAGCCAGTGCATTTTTCGCACATAATTTTCAGAAAAGCACAGGCAAACCTTTCGACGGCAAAATACTTCTTGTGGATTATGGCGGCGGCACGTTAGATATTACATTGTCGGATATATCGCCATCGAAAAAGAATACAAAGGAACAAAATATTGAGATTAAAGTGCTTGAGCGTACCGGCGCCGGTGAAAACCAGGATGGACAGGTAGGCAAAGCAGGCATTATATATATGGAAACCCTGATGAAAGCAGCGATTGCACAGTCAGGACAATGTGCGCCGGAGGATATCGCCAATGATGGTGCATTTTACAGGGCTGTCGATATTTTAGAGCAGGAGCTCCAGTACATGACCTTAAATATTTCCGATACCTTTGAGGAATATGGTATTGATGATATTGACGAATTAAATGAAATCGAATTTGCAGCCATTGAATATAAAAATGAAGAAATACATATTTCTTACGGATTGCTTGTGGAAATCTATAATGATCTAATACGGCCGATTCTTGATGACCGGTTGAATCAGATGATTACATATATGAAAAAACATGACATTGCCTACATGGACAGAAACCAGGATATTTTTAAAATTGCACTGGTGGGCGGTTTCGGCAATTATTATCTTGTGAAAAAGCAGATTGAAGATAAATTTGCTTTCAATTCATACGATCAAAGACAGAAAAATATTATTTTAAACAGAGCAGACTGCGAGAAAGCTATTTCTCTTGGGGCAGCGCTGCTGGCGGCAGGCAGGGTGCATATCTGTAAAACAGCACCATATGAAATCGGCGTATGGGCTTATGATGGCGATGGCAATTTATGGCAGAATACAGCCATTCAATTCAGGCAGACACTGATATGCAATTACATTTATGACGTCAGGACTACAGATGGCGAGAAAATGGTGGTTTATGTACCTCTTGGCGGACTGACGAGATTTATGGTGAGCTTTGGAAATCAGAACGATACACCATGTATGGCTGTGTTAAAGCCTGAATTTGCAAAAATACTGGAGGATATCTGCCATGAACAATGCAGTTTTGTGCACGTCGGTTTTTCAGTGGATGCCTCTGAAACCGTGCATATTCATTTGCAGGCATATGATGTGATGCGCCAGCGTGAAGATGCAAACAAATGGGATATCCCACTTGCGAAGTTTGATGAGATTTTTGATTTTACAGAGCAAAGAACAGCAAAGGCGGTGCCTGGCAATGAGGAATGAAGCGATGACAGATGAAACAACAAAATTTGAGCGGGCAAAAGAGAGTCTGAAGGCACTGGAACAGCAGGATAATCTGACAATTTATGACGCATTGAATGTGTTTTATGATTTGTGCGAAGATATCCGAACAGCGACAGGAGCTGTGGATAAATTACCTGCAGGCAACGATGAGCAGGTTGTAGGACGTCTGTGCTGGGCGGGCCGCATGCTTTTAAAAATTTCAGATAAACACCCGGAAATCATAGAAAATACAAGAAAAGCACAGAACTGGGAAAGCATTTCCACACAGCTTAAGGATGTGGACGGACAGCTTGAAGATTTGATTGAAAGTGGTAATAACCTGAATCAGCAGTATGAAGAATTATGTCGAAAAAAAGCCCATGTCATCGAATGTGTTGAAAATGAAACAAAGATGTGGGAAAAATGCATGGCGTTAACACAGGATATTCAGACATATGAAAATCAACGGCATCCTGAAGTGGAAAAGCAGCTTGAAATGGTGAATGAACAGCTTAATCTGTCGAAGCAGTTATACGAGCAGAAACAGCAGGAAGTTCAAAAGGGTAAAGCCAGACAAACTGTGATTGAAAATCAGATACAGGCGCAGATAGAGGAAACAAAGCAGCAACAGGGCCTGTTTGAACAGCAGCAGGCACAGCTTCAGAAGTTATTAGAGGATGCAGAAAAAACACTGGCAAAAGTTCAGACAGAAAATGCACAGCTTCAAAAGCGCATCGACAATGCGACTATGCAAAAAAATAATCTTTTGCAGCGCAGACAGGGAACCCAAGAGGAACTTAAAGCTCTTGAAGACTGGTTTGGAAGTCTTGAGGTTAAGCAATATAAGGAGTGTCTTGAGATTTGTCAGCACAGAGCACAGGTATTAAAAAATGCCAGAGATAAATTATTTAAAGACATGAATATTTTTGCAGGCATGGCAAATGCGCCGGCATTACAGCAATTATCAGCTTCCCAGCGGTATTTTAAAGATACGATGGAACATATAGAGTGTTTCTTAAACGAATACCAGAAAAATTATCTGCTGGTGACACGAATATTTGAGGCAGGGGGCAGCAGCCTATGAAATGTATAGTGTGCAGAGAAACGATAAAATCAGGTCAGAGCAGGTGTAGCTGTTGTGGATTTCCGGTGATTGCAGGTACGGCAGGCACAGATGCGGAACGACAGGCGATTTCAGAAGTCGGTGCGGCATATTATCGGGCTCAGATGAAGAAAATCAGTATTGATTTAGTGACATATCAGTATCAATATGAAGATGAACATTTAAAACCTGCAGGAGAAAATGAGCTGCGGATTTTTGACGGGGCAGATATATCCGGTGAAACTGAAAATGTTATGGCGCATGAAGCAGATGTGGATGTACAGGCACAAATCATATGGTATCCACAGAAAATATGTCAGCTTCAGGGTGGAAGAACATATGAATTATGTCCGAAGGTGACTTATAAAGACAGGATACATGTACATCGGGTCAGAATCAAAGCACCGGAGATGGATGGATATACATATACAGGCCTGATGTTAGGTAAAGGCTTTGAGGCAAAATTGGTTATCGGCGATGCTCAAAATTATAGTTGTTCCGAAGAATTTTGTCTGATACAATAAAAACAATCAGGTACAGTTTGCAGGTGAAAATTTTCTGGACTGAGAATAACGTATAGTATGAAGAATAGAGGGAGAAGAATGGGCAGGCGAAGAGATGATGAACACCGGTTATTTGTGCGCGGACCATTTTCGGGCATGCTTTCAGGAATGCTGCTTGGGATTATCATCGGCATTTTATTTCTGATAGGTGTTGTCGCATGGGTGCTTTTGCTGACACTGGTCAGTGGACCGTCACAGACAAAGATATTAATTATACAGTTGATTGTCAGCATTATTTTGCTGGCGGCCAATATATGCGCCATTTGTTTTGTAGGCTATGACGGTTTTGGACGCACGATGTGGCTGACCTGGGTGGCAGGCATTGTGTTTTCGATTATTGGATTTTATATTGCAGGCATCCCGATGATGCCGTTAGCTCAGGACAAAACCTGGCTTTTAAAATTTTTTCTTGAACTTATATTTTATATTCCGGTAGCTGCCGTGCTGACAGTGATACCGGCACTCATCATTAACGTTTTGATGTGGCTGATTATGAATATATTTGGTAAACAATAGGGAGGACATATGTTATGGGATTTTTAAAAAAGACCAAAGAAAATCTGAACAAACTCAGAGGTGTGGAAGAAGAAAAGACACCGAAGCAAATCAAGGATGAAGTTGCAGATATTCGTAAAAGCTGCGAAAATCTGAAAAACAGAATCATGGCACTCAGATTTAAAGACAACAGTGGCAATATTCCACCGGAAAAAATGCGTCATTATGTAGAGGTATGCTCTGCACTGGCTTATACACTCGACCAGTCACAGACTTATGCGTTGGATACGAGAGATTTGGACCAGACAATGATGGAATTGCCAAAGAAACTTCAGGAAGCCATCTCGAATGGTAAAGAAAAAACAGCAGACCGTATTATCACAGCCCTGCTTTATGGTGTTGGTAAAGGCCATAAGATGCCGGTGACAGATGATGAGGCCTATGTAAAGAAAGAACTTGAAGACAGAAAGACAAGACTCAAACAGTATTGTGCGATTGTTGAACTGTCTGTCAAAATTGATGAGAGCGAACAGGCAATTGAAAAACTGGCGCACAAATTTGAATCCACAGCCGCATTATATAAGGAGAAAAAAGCAGCTCTGGAAGCACAGCGCAAGGATAATCCATATGTTTTTGAAAAACTTCAGGCTATTAAGAGCAGACATGAAGCTGAAGACCCGGAAGTGTTAAATCTTGTGGTACAGATGGATGAAGTCACAGACTTAAATAAAGAGATTGTACAGCTTAAACAGGAAAAAACAACACATCTTGCAGCAATTCAGGGCTTTGATACGACAATCCGTAATGAAGAAAATATGCTGATGATGTCAGATGTTGTTCTTGAAGATGAACTGGTACAGAAAATCGAACAGGATATCGTTGATTTCAGAGAAAAGATTGCGGATGCATGGGATCAGGTATTTAAACTGGGCGATCTCAACGACCAGACAAGCTTTGCTTTAAATGCTATTTTCTCATCTGCGGGTATCAGCAATTATGTGACAGGTATTTCTATGGAATACGATGATATTTTAAGAGAAGAACGTCGTCGTGAAGAAGGTATGCGTCTGGCACAGGAGCGTGCACAGGAAGCAGAACTTGAAAACGAAGAGGAAGAAAATGAGAGTGGCGTTTTGTTAGAAAATGAATAAAATGTCTGTTAAATGTGAAAACGACAGAATGATACAGGGAGGACAAGACTGTGAAATTTGGACCATTATTTCCAAGAAATGATAAAGCAAAAGCTGAAAAAACAAAAAAAGATATTAATCATCAGTTGATTGAGGCGGATGTCAGACTTCAGGCTGTGAAGAAAAAATATAAAATTATGATTGAACGTGATTTGAAGCAGATTAAATACAGTAAGATGCACAAACAGGAGAATCCGAAGGCTGTACAGCATCTGAAGAACTGTTATTACAGCCTTGGTGTTGTGTACAAGGCAGAGGACAGACTGCAGGATATTATCAGTGAGCAGGAATTATGCCAGTCTATCAATGAGATGGGAAATATTTTAAAACTGATTAACGGCTTAAATGGCAAGACAGAAAAGGTCAAAGTGCGCAAAGTGCGTAAAGGCATGGGTAAGATGGACAGAAACGATGAAAAGGGCGGACAGAATCTGGAAGCTATTTTTGGTTCCTCCATCGATGATCTTGTAGACGACAGTATTGTGGACCAGCTTATCAAGGGTGCCAGTGTGGATGCGTGTCTTGAAGCGGAGGACGGTATTATTTATGGCCCTGATGAGATCGAACCTATCAGCGCAGATGCCATCATGGGACTGGATGCGGGCGAAGATCTGGAAGCATCCATGGCCAATATCGAAGAACTGATGAAAGATTTGTAATGGTGAAAATATATGGACAACAAATATTTAGATACAATGCAGACAAAAGAAAATCTGTGCCTTGCTTATATGCAGAAGGCGGATGATACATATGAAGCGCACAATGGCAAGCATACAAAGGAAGAGTGCATTTACCTGCAAAAAGCAGCAACACTGCGCTATGAGATGTCACAGTTAAGTCTTGGCGAAGAGCGCCTCTATCAGCAGCGTAAAGTTCAGGAGCTTAACCAGCGCATTCGTGAGATTATTAAAGAAATCAAAGGTTCTGAACCGGAAGAAGCAAAAAAAGAAGACAAAACAAAGGCAAAACCTGCAGCTTCAGGCAAGGCTTCCTCAGGACCGTCAGATGAGAGTGTGAGCAGTTGGTTTAAGGAAGCACCAAAGCATTCTTTTGATGATGTTTCAGGTATGAATGACCTTAAAGAGCAGCTCAGAGAATCCATTGCAGATTCCCAGATGACAAAATTAAAAGATTTTTTAAAGATGAAAAAACTGCATTCCTATTTCTTCATCGGACCTCCGGGATGTGGTAAAACATACATTATTGAAGCATTTGCACATGAACTGATGGATAAAAATTATAAATATCTGTCACTGGTGGGTTCAGATATCCTGAGTCGCTACGTGGGAGAAGCTGAAAAGATTATTACACGTTTGTTTGAAGAAGCAGAAAAAAATGCGCCATGTATTGTATTTATCGATGAGGTGGATGGCGTTTGCAAGAACCGTTCACAACCAAACCTTCCGGAATATGCGGCATCATTGACAACAGCATTTCTGACGGGTTATAACAGAATCAACAGCTCAGACAAGCCGATTATTTTTATTGGCGCAACAAACTATCCAAATCAGGTAGACAATGCGATGTTAGACCGTGTTGAGCTGGTGCGTGTGCCATTTCCGGATACAGATGCGAGAGAATCTGCTTACAGACGTCAGTTTAGCAAGTTAATTACATTGGAAGACGGCTTTACATTTGAAGATATGGCGGAGGCGACGGCAACATATAACTATCGTGATATTGACCGTCTGTGTTCACGTATTAAAAATAAGATATTAAAAGATGTTGTTGCAAAATTCAAGACAGAAGATGCTGCCATTGATGCATTAAAGAGCGGCAAATACCGCCTTGCAGAGGGCTTATTTGAAGATGTGAAATCAAGCTGTCTGCCAACGCCAAAAGAAGACATTGTCCGTGAACTGGATGAGTGGGAAGAAAAATTCAAGACAAGTGTTGAAGAATAGAAGGTTTTAGGCAAATGGAAAAGATACTTGAATTGTACAGGCGTGCACCGGGCAATTTGAGTCTGGCAGATACGGATGCATCATTATATATCAAACAGATTTTGAGAAGCTGTGTGCCTGATGCCAGAATAGATGCTTTGATTGGTATGAATCCGATGCATTCTGTGCTGCTTTGCGGTGAGGCAGGTACAGGCAAACAGACGATGGCAGATGCAGTGGCGTATGAGTTGCAGGCTGTCAGAGAGAATCTTTTATATGTCAGCATATCTTTGTGGCTGTGCATGGGCGAAAAAGAGATTGATTTTTGCGAAAATATCCGCAGGCTCTTTGAAGAAATCGCCAAAGAAGCGATGCGCAGACCTGTACTTGTGTTTATGGAGGATTTGGAGGCGGCAGGACAAAATCCCGCTGCGGCTTATGTGATTTATCAGTGCATACAGAGCATGATGGAAAACAGGGTGTCCTGCACGATTATTTGTGCGGCGCAGGATGAAACACAGGTGCCAAAGCAGCTTGAAAAAGTTTTTATGACATGCAGAATGGAAAAACCGGATACCCTTGCCAGAGCCAATTATTTTAAACGGACCCTTGCCGGGGAAGATATATGTGAGCATTATTTGACTGCAGATGTGATGGCGCAGATGACTTACGGATTTTCCTACAGCCAGTTAAAGCTGTGTATACAGATTGTACTGATGGGCTTAAAGCAGGAAATGCTTTCCGGTAATACAAAAGCACTGGTTACAAAGAAAATGTTTGAGTATAATGTGGAGCAGATGCGCAAAGCTGGTCTGAAGAAAAAAGTTTCAAAGACGGAGGCTGCAGGTATACCTGTTGAAAAAACAGCATCATCCACACAAAGCTATACATTAAAAACAGAAGGCGAAAATATCCAGCTGATGAAGCCGACAGATAATGATGCAGAGGATAAACCTCAGAAAAGTTATCTGGAAATGTTTGAAGAATTAGAAGATTTGGATGATTTTTAAAATTAATGAGATAAGAAGGAGGTGCTTTGGATGTGGACTTGTCCGGTATGTCAAAAAGAATATGACGATGAACGATATATATGCCCAAAATGTCAGTTTGACGAACGCAAAAACTGTACAAGCCTTGTGTCCTTAGTACCTTTAAGTGAGGCACAGCTTGCAGCGCTTGAACGCATGTGGAAACTGCCGGAACCGGAAGCTGAATCTGAGCCAAAGTCAGGGGAAGATTCCGGACACAAAAAACCAGAACACGAAGAACCCGAGCAGGTTAAGACGGTGATAAATACCGGTGGGTTATGGGAACAGGCAAGTTTTAATACGTCTGGATTTTCGGATATACCCGCTACAACCCCATTTCAGATACAGGAGAATATCTGGTTTGAACTGCCGATGCAAAAGAAACTCTGGTATGATTTTATTGAAGGGACAGCAAGGATTGACTGGGGGTATCTGCATCAGTATCCACTGCAGTTTTTTAAGGCATATGGAAAGTATGCCCCAAGCTACATGTCGGAATACACGGTTAAAGGATTAAAGGGTATTTTAAAAGAATCGGCGGTTTCCGAGCAGCAGATGATGACGGGCGGTGAGCGCCTGTATAATGACCTGATGTTTATGTATTGCAGCAATATTTCAGATATTAAGGTATTTACAGAGGTTAAAAAGCGATTTTCAAAGAAATATCATGATGGCTATGACCAGTATCGGGCTGTCATGCTTGGCATTTTTCTGTGGCGCAATTCAAGCGAGGTGCGGCAGGCCAATGCTTTTAAGGCGGCAGAGATATTTAAGACGTATGCTGCACAGGAATATCCACTGGCACAGGCGTGGCTGAGTGAATGTTACAGAATAGGCAGGGGCGCCAGCCGGGATGAGGAACAGGCCAAAAACCTCTGGAAGACATGCCGGGTTGAACTTCGTAAAATGGCAGAAAATCATAATGCGGAAGCACAGTATATGATTGGCAGGCATGATTTGATTTTTCAGAGAAAATCAGAAGCCAGACGGTGGATGATGCGAGCATGGGCAAATCGTTGTGTGCCTGCAGGTGAAATTCTTGGTGATTTGTATGTGGAAAGTGCTGCTTCGGATGAAGAACGGAAGATGGCATTTGCATTTTATAAGACAGTTTCCTGGCATAACATGACATCAACTATGAAGAGGTTAGCCTCCTGTTATGACTATGGATGGGGAGTGTCCAGAAATGTTGCAATGGCGGAAAAATACTACTACAGAGCGCTTAAGAATAAAGAGCCGGAAGTGATGTATGCCTATGGAAAGCTGTTATATGAGTATTATGCCGACCGATATGAAGATGCAATAGAGTATCTTCTGGTAGCAAAAGCACATGGGTTAAAGAAGGCGGAAGTCTTTTTGAAAGAAGCAGGGCTTCTAAATCTCAATAGAAAAGTTAATGAAGAAAAACTTGATTGGGGAACGAGAAGAGAGTATAATAAATTTCATTGATATTAAGGAGGATATATAAGTAATGGAAAGAACATATATCGCGGATGTCAAAAATCATGTTGGTGAAGTTGTGAAGGTTCAGGGCTTTATCGAAAACCTTCGAAACAGCAAGGCGATGGCATTTATCGTGTTAAAAGATATTACTGGTAAACTTCAGGTAACTATCGAAAAAGAGAAAAAACCTGAATTATGTGAAGCAATCGACAAACTGACAGGTGATTCTGTTATCACAGTTGTTGGTCCTGTGATTGAGAATGATTATGTAAAGATGGGCGGCATCGAGATGCTTCCTGATGAGCTTATCATTGAAAGTATTGCAGAGGCTCTGCCAATCACGCGCAAAGAGATTCCGGCAACAAAGAAGAAAAAAGCTGTTGAGCGTTCAAGCATTGATCAGCGTATCGATTATCGTTGGATTGACTTAAGAACAGATGAAAACCAGTTGATGTTCAAGGCTCAGACTGTTCTTGTGAATGCTATGAGAAAGTATCTCTTAGATAAGAACTTTATTGAGATTCATACACCAAAGCTTATCGGCGCAGCCAGTGAAAGTGGTGCTGATGTATTTGAAGTTAAATATTTTGACAGAAATGCTTATCTTGCACAGAGTCCACAGTTCTACAAACAGATGGCAATGGCAAGTGGTTTTGAACGTATTTTTGAAGTAGGACCAGTGTTCAGAGCAGAGAAGTCCTACACAAGCAAACATACAACAGAATTCTCAGGTTTCGACCTTGAATTTAGTTATATTGAATCTTACAGAGATGTCATGAAGCTTGAAGAGGAATTACTGCGTGCAGGTCTTCAGGCTGTTTCAGATGCTTACGGCGAACAGATTAAAGAACTTTTCGGTATGGATGTGATTGTTCCTGAAACACCATTCCCTGTAGTGACACTTGCAGAACTTTACAAAGGTCTTGAGGAAGACTTCGGTTATACTGTTGATGAATCTGAAAAAGGCGATTTGACAACAGATGCAGAACGTTTAAGTTACGAATGGGTTAAGAAGCATTACAACCATGAATTCTTATTCGTTACAGATTACGATGCTGAAAAACGTGCATTCTATCATATGAGAGATGAGAATGGTGTGCCTCAGGGTTATGACCTGATCTGGAGAGGCGTTGAGATTACAACAGGTGCACAGCGTGAACACCGTTATGATATCTTAAAGGCTCAGGCACAGGAAAAAGGCCTTGAAGAAGATGTTAAATTCTATCTTGAATTTTTCAAATATGGCTGTCCTCCACACGGTGGTTTTGGCCTTGGTATTGACCGTCTGACAATGTTACTTCTTGGTCTTCATATTAAAGAGGCTATGTTCATCTTCCGTGGACCAAACCGCTTGACACCATAAAAATTTATATAAAATAATGATACAAATTACCCATCATGAAAGGAAATAGGTGCTAAAAATGCAGGAGTTAAAACCAATCAAAGAAGGTAAAGTACGAGAAATTTATGATAATGGTGACAGTTTGATTATGGTCGCAACAGACCGTATCAGTTGTTTCGATGTGATTTTGAAAAATCAGGTAACAAAAAAAGGAACTGTATTAACACAAATGTCAAAATTCTGGTTTGATATGACACAGGATATTATTCCAAATCATATGCTCTCCGTTGATGTGAAGGATATGCCGGAATTTTTCCAGCAGCCAAAGTTTGATGGCAACAGTATGCTGTGCCGTAAATTGGAAATGCTTCCTGTAGAGTGTATTGTCAGAGGTTATATCACTGGCAGCGGCTGGGCAAGCTATGAAAAGACAGGTAAGGTTTGTGGTATTGAATTGCCGGAAGGTCTTAAAGAGTCTGATAAATTGCCTGAACCAATCTATACACCATCCACAAAAGCTGAGATTGGCGATCATGATGAGAATATTTCTTTTGAAGAAAGTATAGATTATCTTGAAAAACGTTATCCTGGCAAAGGCCGCGAATATGCAGAGAAGATGCGTGACTACACAATCGCTCTGTACAAAAAATGCGCAGAATACGCATTAAGCCGTGGTATCATCATTGCTGATACAAAGTTTGAATTTGGTCTTGATGAAGACGGCAATATGGTTATTGGTGATGAGATGCTTACACCGGACAGCTCACGTTTCTGGCCGGCAGAAGGTTATGAACCGGGACATGGTCAGCCATCCTTCGATAAACAGTTTGCGCGTGACTGGCTCAAATCCAATGAGCATGACTGGGAATTACCTCAGGAAATTGTTGATAAGACAATCGAAAAATATCTTCAGGCTTATGAGCTTTTAACTGGAAAACCATTAGCTTAAAAATACAATTGAAAAATGCATATTTAAATACAAAAGAACTGGCAGGTATATCTGTCAGTTCTTTTTTGTATATATTGATTGTAGGGATTTTCATTGAAGTTTATTTGAGTCAGAGATACTGACCGTTAAAAAAATATTTGACAGCTACGGTGTGGCGGTTTGTGGCAGAAAATTTGTGATATGAAGATGTGGTTAGAAATGATGTCTATGAAAGGGTGGGGTATCTGTGAGATTTACAAAAATGCATGGACTTGGAAACGACTATATCGTGGTAGAATGGATGGAACTTGTGAGGAAGATAGGATGTAAAATCACGGAAATTCTGGAGTGCAAGTTTCCGCAAAAATATCCGGAAGCAGAACAGGCGCTGCGGGATTGGATTCAACATGTCTGCGACCGACATTTTGGTATTGGTGCAGATGGTGTATTGATTATATGTCCGTCGCAGACTGCGGATTTCAGAATGTTAATCTATAATGCAGATGGCTCTCGTGCTAAAATGTGTGGCAACGGTATAAGGTGCAGTGCAAAATATATGTGGGACAGTGGATACTTTAAACAGAAAAATTACAGATTATTCCATAGAAGTGGAGGCAATATATGCATAAATAGAAATAATAACAATAAAAGTGGAGCGATATACTCACGATGCTTAAAAATTGATACTGACAGTGGAGTTAAAACAGTAAAAAACAGAACAAAAAGTAGAATAAAAAATATTGTCCCCAATATAACAAGACCTGCAGTGACAGAGATTATGGTAAATATGGGAAAACCATCAACGGATTATAAACATTTCAATATAGATTATGAAGGCTATTCATATACTATCATTCCAGTATCTATGGGAAACCTGCATGCTATTGTATTTCTGGATGCAGAGGAAGCACTGTGGGAAACAACCGAAAAATATGACAGACTGGCGACATATATTCAAAACTTAGACTATTTTTCAGATGGCGTTAATGTTGAATTTGCACAAATCCTTGACAACTGTCACATACAAATGCGTGTGTGGGAACGCGGTGTTGGCGAAACACTGGCGTGTGGTACAGGTGCCTGCGCCGTATGTGTTGCTGCGATTAAAGTAAGGATGGAAAAAACGTTAAAATCAGATTCAGACATAAACACAGATTTGACGAAGAATCACAGACAATATATTCTTATCAAACTTAAAGGCGGGATGCTGAAGGTATCGTGGACACCGGGCGAAGACGTCTGCATGGCTGGACCTGCAGTGACTGTATTTGAAGGAAATATGTAAGCCATCATTTGAACGGGGAAAACGAATTTGAAAATATGATTGCATTCATTTAGAAATATGATAGAATTTTTATAAAAAGATATGAGTGTCAAAAGTAAATTTTGCCACTTACATCATAAAAACAATGACAAAAAGAAAGAGATTAACAATGAGGAAAATAAAAAGACAAAGTTTCAGAACATATGCGGAAACTTTCCTGCCGCCCATTATCAGTTTGCTCGTTAATTGCATGGTATATTGGGGTGCACCATTAATTTCGGCAGGGTTTCCGGTACATAATCTGTCCGGACATCTGGAAAATCTGATACCGATTATGCCGGCGTTTATTGTTGTATACTATGGCTGTTTTATCTTTTGGGCAGTTAATTATATAATTATTGCAAAACAGGATAAAGAACACAGGTATCGTTTTTTTACAGCAGATTTGTATGCACGATTAATCTGCTTTGTTTGTTTTGTGTTTTTCCCTACGACCAATACAAGACCAACTCTTTTGGGCACGGGATTTTTTACGGAAATTGTCCAACTTTTATATCAGATTGACCGGCCAACGAATTTATTTCCATCGATTCATTGTATGACAAGCTGGTTTTGCTGTATTGGTCTGCGTGGCAGAAAAAATATTCCGCAGTGGTACAAAATCGTTTCAATGGTCATTACAGTACTTGTATTTGTGTCCACATTGACGTTGCGCCAGCATGTATTGCCGGATGTGATTGCCGGTGTTTTTGTTGCGGAACTGACATGGTTTATCAGTACACATACGAATGGATATCGTATATATGAGAAATGGGTTAAATTCTTATTGGGGAAAAAGAAGAAAAAATGCAAGAAAAATTGTTTGACTTTTTAAAAAACAGGAAATATAATTATTACAAACGAGTAGCAAGTAAGCGTAAATCCAGTTTACTGTCTGCTCGTTTTTGTTTTTTGAGAAAACTGATATTGTCATGAAAAAGTGTGTAGCCTGTCAGCGTAAGTCCAGCTTATAAGACAAGGTGCGCACTTTTTGTGTGCCAAAAAGAGAGGAGTTAAAACAAAAATGGCGGAAAGCAACAAGATGAAGGATATGTCGGTGAATAAGCTGATGATCCAGATGGGTATTCCAATGATTTTATCCATGGCATTGCAGGCAGTCTATAACATTGTAGACAGTGCATTTGTAGGAAATATGAGAGTGGGTAGTGAAGCGGCATTAAATGCTCTGACACTGGTATTTCCGGTTCAGATGCTTATGGTTGCAGTGGGAATCGGAACAGGTGTCGGAACCAATGCACTTCTTGCAAGGACACTTGGACAGGGAAACAGTAAAAAAGCTGCAAAGGTGGCAGGAAACAGCATGTTTCTGGGTGTGATTATTTATGTGGCTTGTTTATTATTTGGTATTTTTGGAGTGAAAGCATATATTTCATCGCAAACAGTAGATGCCGAAGTACTTGAGATGGGAGTTGGCTATCTGAGAATATGCTGTGTGATTTCTTTTGGCATTATCTTCTTTTCTTTATTTGAAAAGTTACTCCAGGCAACTGGTCGTTCTCTTTATTCTACAATCGGACAGGTAGTTGGTGCGATTATAAATATCATCCTTGATCCAATCATGATCTATGGTATTGGGCCTTGCCCTGAAATGAGTGTCAAAGGTGCAGCTTATGCAACAGTAATTGGGCAGGTGGCATCAGCAGTTTTATTATTCATTTTCCATATGAAATTAAATAAAGAATTTGAACATGATGCGAAATACATGAAGCCAAATGCCGGTGTTATAAAAGAAATTTATGCAATCGGACTTCCGGCAATTATTGCACAGGCTCTGATGTCCATTATGGTTTATGTGATGAATCTGATTTTGAAGTTCAATCCGTCAGCACAGACAGCCTATGGTTTGTTCTATAAGGTACAGCAGTTTGTTCTTTTCCTTGCATTTGGTCTGCGAGATGCGATTACCCCGATTATTGCATTTGCTTATGGAATGAGAAGCAAAAAGAGAATTCAGGATGGCATCAAATATGGTCTGGTTTACACTATTGCTTTGATGATTTTGGGAATTGTGATTACAGAGATTTTCCCGGGAGCATTTGCAACCTTGTTTAATGCAGGCCAGTCAAGAGAATATTTTATTGGTGCGATGAGAGTGATCTCTGTCAGCTTTTTGTTTGCCGGGATCAATGTAGCTTATCAGGGCATTTATCAGGCTCTGGACGGTGGCGTGGAATCGCTTGTTATTTCACTTTTGAGACAGCTCATTATTATCCTGCCATTGGCTGGGATTTTTTCCCTGTTTGTCAGATCTGGTCAGATGGGAGTTGCATTAATCTGGTGGGCATTTCCGATTACAGAAGTGATTGCATGTCTGGTGGGATATGTATTTTTAAAGAGAATCAGAAAAAATAAAGTGGATGCTCTGAGTTAAGGAGGAACTGAAAAATGGCAAAAAGAATTATTACGATCAGCAGAGAATTTGGAAGCGGAGGACGTTTTATCGGAGAAGAGGTCGCAAAGAAACTTGGGATAGCCTATTATGATAAAAATATCATTAATGAGATTGCCAAAAAATCCGGATTATCACCGGAATACATTCAGGAAAATGCAGAATTATCCCCGAAAAAGGGCTTGTTTGCTTATGCATTTGCCGGCCGTGATATCACAGGAAGGTCTGTAGAGGATATGGTACATGAGGCGCAGAGAAAAGTTATTTTAGATTTGGCTAAGAAGGAGCCTTGTGTGATTATTGGAAGAAATGCAGATTATATCCTGAAAGACCGGGATGATGTGATGAATGTATTTATCCATGGGGATATGCCGGAAAAAATGCAGCGCATTAGTCAGTTGTATCATGTCAGCGAACAGGAAGCTGTCAAAATGATGGAAGACACAGATAAAAGACGTATGACAAATTATAACTTTTACACGGATCAGAAATGGGGAAAGGCCAGCAATTATACGTTGTG